>NZ_JACGTN010000004.1:0-361744 GCF_014763005.1 Stenotrophomonas sp. Br8
GTGAAACGTAGCTGCGCCGATGGTAGTGTGGCCTAAGCCATGCGAGAGTAGGTCATCGCCAGGGTTTATACCCAAAAACCCCGCTGCTCACGCAGCGGGGTTTTTCTTTGTCCGTCGTAAACCACGGTAGTGCCGGCCGCTGGCCGGCAACCACGTGCAGGTGCTTGAGGTTCATGGGTTGCCGGCCAGCGGCCGGCACCACCGGGGGCCAGCATCACGCAGATGGTCGGCAGACGCGCATGAAAAAGCGGCGCCCAAGGGGCGCCGCTTTTTGTACAGCTCAACGGCAGGCGGACTTACTTCGCCGCAGCGGCCGGTGCCTCGGCCTTCATCATCGTGTGCTGGGCAGCCTTGAATGGACTGCCTTCGTACCCGTTGAGCCGACGAACGCTGCCGCGAACCGCGCCCAACAAAAAGGCGGCGCCCTGCGGGCGCCGCCTTCCATGGAGCATGGCGCAGGGTCGACTCAGTCGATCAACGCGGCCTCGCGCTGCCGGAACACCGATACCGCCTGGTTCAGTGCGCCTGCCTGCGACTGCAGTTCCCGTGCCGCTGCAGTCGCTTCTTCCACCAGGGCCGCATTCTGCTGCGTGGCCTGGTCCATCTGCACCACCGTCTGGTTGATCTGCTCGATACCGGAAGACTGCTCCTGCGACGCTGCCGAGATCTCGCGCATCAGGTGGCTTACGTTCTCCACGCCGCCGACGATGCCCTGCATGCGTTGTCCGGCATCGGCGACCAACTGGGCGCCCTCGCCGACCTGACGACCTGCCTCGTCGATGAGGACCTTGATCTCCTGGGCGGCTGCCGCCGATCGCTGCGCCAGCACACGGACTTCGCTGGCGACGACGGCGAACCCACGCCCCTGCTCGCCGGCGCGTGCCGCTTCGACCGCTGCGTTGAGCGCGAGGATGTTGGTCTGGAAGGCAATGCCGTCGATCACGCCGGTAATGTCGCCGATCCGCTTCGACGCGCCTTCGATGGCCTGCATGGTGTCGACCACCCGCTGCATGGCGTGGTTGCCATCACTTACTGCGCCCTGGGTGGAGGCGGCCAGCTCACTGGCCTGACGCGCATGCGCTGCATTCTGGCGCACGGTGGCGGTCAGCTCCTCCATCGAAGCGGCGGTTTCCTGCAGATGCGCAGCCTGTCGCTCGCTGCGCTCGGACAGTGCGCCGTTGCCGGCGGCGATTTCGCTGGCGGCCGTGCTGATGGTGGTGGCGCAGTGCTGGATGTGCCCGACCATGCGTGCCAGCTGGCTGGCAGTGGCGTTGGCATCGCGCTGGATGGCGGCGAACGCGCCGTGATACTCGCCCTGCATGCGGCGGTCGAGATCGCCGTTTGCCATCGCCGAGAGCATCTGCCGTACTTCGTCGACCGTGCTGCCCAGGGTGTCCAGCAACTGGTTGATGCCCCCTGTCAGGCCGTCGAGGAAGCTGGCGCCTTCGCTGGCCTGCAGGCGCTGTTCGAGATCACCGTGCGCGGCGGCATCGACAATCCCGGCAACGGCATTCTCCAGCGTCAGTTCATGGGTGCGGTCATGCCATTCCACCGCAAAGCCCAGGCGCTCGCCCTGTGCATCGAACACCGGGGTGACCACCTGCGCGAAATGCACCGGCCCGATCCGCACCTTGCCGTTGTGCGTCGCCTGCAGCCCGTTGAGGATGCCGCGGATCCGGTCAGGGTTGGCATGGAAACGATGGATGCTGCTGCCGACCAGCCGCTCTGCATCGAAATCGGGGAACGCCTGGCGCAGCGTGGCCTGCTGGTTGCGCAGCAGTGCCACCACCGAGCGGTTGACGTAGCGGATGACGTGATCGTTGTCGGCAATCATCATCGCCGTGCGCGAGGCATCCAGTGCCTGGCGGATCTGCGCGTTCTCGGCATGTGCTTCGGCCTCGCGGCCACGCTGCGCCTGCACGTGGCGTGCGGTATCGGCCAATGCATGGGCCAGTGAGCCGGGTGCGTAGTTGCGTGCATCGCTGTGTGCGCCGAGGTCGGCGCCCGTGGCGATGTCGCGTGCCAATGCGGCCAGGCGGTGCGGTCCGTGACCCAGCGCTTCGCTCTGTTGACGCAGGCGTGCGGCGGTCTGCCCCAGCACCAGCGTCAGCACTGCCAGGGCCGTGGCATTCAACAGTGGTGGCAGGACCGTCGCCCCATCAAGCAACGGCGCCAGCAACGCACTGACACCCACCGCGCCGGCCAGCCACAACGGCATGCGGTCACGCTGGATGAGCAGCACGCCCAGCAGCAGCGCGATGGGCAATGCGGCATTCAATCCGCTGATATGGCAGAGCAGGCTCAACTGCAGTGAAAGCACTACGGCCAGGCCGTTGCGCGCGAGCACATGGCCGGCGTGGCGCCAGCCCAGCCAGGCGGCTGGCAGCACCGCAGCGGCAACGGCGCTCGCGGCGGGCAGCGACGTACCGCGCATGGCCAGTACAAGGCCGATCGCTGCCAATATGACGCTGCCCAGCAGCAGGCGACGATCGCCTCGCTGTGCCAGCTGTTGCAGATAAGGGACACGGCCCTGGTCGGGCGGGCGGGAGGACGCAATGGACATCGGCAACTCCTGGATCAACGGACGGCAGCGGCCATACAACGCGCTGCGCGGACGAGCGCAACGACGGCAGGGTCGGGAAATTCGGGGAATGCGGCGCAGGCTGCGACGCGGAGGACAGACACCGTGACCACATCCTGTGGATGACGGTGCAGCAGACGGGACATGCGGTCTTCCTTGCAGAACCAGGAACGAGCCGCAGGCACAAAGGGCCTGCGTGCTGTGGGCGCAGGGGCCCACTACCGTTCTATCGGCCGCACTGGCGCAGAGTGAAGTGCGCGCAGCCGACGATGGTCAGCGTGCGTTGGCGTTTCCGCTCAGGAATGCATCGATGACCGCGGCAATCTGTGCCGGGTGTTCCATGTGCAGATGATGGTTGCCGGGGAATACCGCCAGGCGGCCATCACGCAGGTGCTGCAGGCGCTCACTGCGCATCGGCTCGGGATAGTACGACTGCGCAGGCGTGGCGTAGATCACCTGGGTCGGGCAGCTGATGGCCTGCAGCAGGTTGTCGATCTGGCCTTCGCTGAGACGGATCGCAGTGGGCAGCATCAGGCGCGGATCGCTGCACCAGCGATAGCCGCCTTCGACCGGCTCGACACCGCGTTCGACCAGCAGGCGCGCGCAGCCTTCGCTGAGCTGGTTGGTCATCATCCGCGCCCGGATTGGTGCGGCCAGATCGGGGAACACGCGCAGCTGCTTGCGCGCGAGGGCACGGGTGGCATCGACGTGTTCGCGCAGACGGCTGGCGGTGTCTTCTTCCGGTCCGCGCAGGCCGCCGAGCGCCTCGATGGCGACCAGGCGTTCGACGCGATCACTGACCGCCGCGGTGAGGCTGGCGATGCCGGCACCCATCGAATGGCCCATCAGGGTGAACCGGTCCCAGCCCAGCGCGTCGGCGACATCGAGTACATGGGTGATCGCCGCCGGCGTCGTGTACACCGCACCGGTGGGCAGATGTGCGCTGTGGCCATGTCCGGGCAGGTCGATCGCCACCAGATCCAGTTGTGGCAGATGCGGCGCCAGCGGTACGAAGCTGGCCGCATTGTCGAGCCAGCCGTGCAGGGCCAGCACGCGCGGTCCCTCGGCTGCACGGCGCAGGCCGGCAACGCGGACGCCTGCGACCTGCAGTTCAAACGGCTGCAGGGTCATGCCAGCGAGGCCACGGCCAGCCGAGCCAAGGCGCGGGCATGTTCCGGCTCGGCGTTGAGGCAGGGGATGTAACGCATCTGCGCGCCGCGCTCGGCCAGCGTTTCGGTGAAGCCCATGGCGACTTCTTCCAGTGTTTCCAGGCAGTCGGTGGCAAATCCGGGGCAGACCACATCGATCTGTTTCACGCCCGCTTCGGCCAGCTCCCACAGGCTGGGTTCCGCGTAGGGCTGCAGCCAGCGTTCGCGGCCGAAGCGCGACTGGTAACCCATCTGCCAGTCGTCCGCGCCCAGGCCGAGCGCCGCGGCGATCGCGCGTGCACTGGCCTCGCAGCGCTGCGGATAGGGATCGCCGGCATCGGCAAGGCGCTGCGGAATGCCATGGAAGGAGAACATCAGCTTCTGGCCGCGACCCTGCTGCTGCCAATAGCGCTGGATCGAGCCGGCGACGGCGGCAACCCAGTCGGGATCGATCGAATAGTCCTGCACCAGGCTGACCATGACCTGCGGGTTCCTGCTCTGCCACGCATCCACGCGGTCTTCGACCGAGGCGGTGGTGGTGGTCGAATACTGCGGATACAGCGGCAAGACCACGATGCGGCGCACGCCCTCGCTGGCCAGCCGATCCAGTTCGGTGGTCAGCGCCGGTTCGCCGTAGCGCATCGCGTGGCGCACGCGCAGCGTCGGCAGCAGCGTCTGCATCGCCTGCGCCAATTGGCGGGTGTGGACCATCAGCGGCGAGCCTTCCGGCAGCCACACCTGGGCGTACTTGGCGGCCGAACGGCCACTGCGCAGCGGCAGGATCAGGCCGCGCAGCAGGGGCTGCCACAGCAGTGCCGGTATCGCGACCACGCGCGGGTCGGACAGGAATTCGGCCAGGTAACGACGAACAGCGGAAGCCGTCGGCGTCTCGGGCGTGCCTAGGTTGACCGCCAGTACGGCGGTATCGGGTGCGTCGAGCATGGGCGGTATTGTCGCCGATTCCATCGTCACGTCGGCATGCAGGGTTCGCATCGGTGTCATTGATGAGCCCAATATGAGCAGGCAACGCTCATTGGGGATTCATCACAACACTACTAATTTCAGTCACTTGCTATATCTTCCTATGGACTGACTTCTGGAGCCTGCCATGCGTCGCCCGATCCAAGCCCTGCTGATCGCCGCCAGCCTGCTGTCCAGCCAGGCCATGGCCGGACCGCAGGAAGACCAGCGCGCCCGCAACGCGGTGCGTGTACTGGCTGAAATCCAGGGAATCCCTGAACAGGGTATTCCGGACAAATTGCTCGACGAAGGCCGCGCGGTCATCGTCATTCCCGACACGATCAAGGCCGGTCTGGTGATCGGCGGACGCCGTGGCCACGGCCTGATGTCGGTGCGCATGCCCAATGGTGCGTGGTCAAACCCGGTATTCATCAAGCTCACCGGCGGCAGCATCGGCTTCCAGGCCGGCGTGCAGTCCTCCGACGTTGTGCTGGTGTTCCGCAACGACCGCAGCCTGGACAACCTCGTCAACGGCAAGTTCACCCTCGGTGCCGATGCCGGCGTGGCCGCCGGTCCGGTGGGCCGTAATGCCGCCGCCGCCACCGATGGCCAGTTGAAGGCCGAAATCTGGTCGTGGTCGCGCGCCCGCGGCCTGTTCGCAGGCGTCGCCCTGGATGGTGCGATCCTGCAGATCGACGATGCCGCCAACCTCGACGCCTACGGCAGCAACACCACGCCGCGGATGATCTTCGAGGGCCGCGCTGCAGGCTCGCCGTCGATGGATGTGGTCGCCTTCCGTGATCGCCTGGAAGAGGCCACCTACGCGGCGCGCAACAACCGTAATGGTGGCCATGACGCACCACGTCCGTCCGCCGCTGCAGTGCCCGCCCCGGCGCCTGTTCAGGCAGCACCTGCGGCACCGGTTGAAGCGACTACGGCGCCGTTGCAGGCCGTGCCGCAGACCCCGCCGCCGGCCCAGCAGGGTTTCCAGCCGGTCAATGACGGTGAAATCCGCACTGAAACGCTGGGCAACAACTGACTTTCGTCACGCGCGCCGGCTTACAGCCGGTGCGCTATGCTCGGCAATCTGATCACTAACGTAACGAGCGACTTATGGGCAGTTTCAGCATCTGGCATTGGTTGGTCGTGCTCGTCATCGTCCTGCTGGTGTTCGGCACCAAGCGCCTGACCAGTGGTGCCAAGGATCTCGGCTCGGCGGTCAAGGAATTCAAGAAGGGCATGCACGACGAAGACAAGCCGAACGCACAGTTGGGCGACGAGTCGCGCAGCCAGGACGCCGCGCGCACCGCGCAGGACGAGCACGACCGCAACGCGCGTTGATCCGGAGCGGTTGCGGTGTTTGATATCGGCTTCAGCGAACTGCTGGTGATCGCGGTTGTCGCCTTGGTGGTGCTCGGACCTGAGCGCCTGCCCAAGGCGGCCCGCTTCGCCGGGCTGTGGGTGCGCCGCGCGCGTAATCAATGGGATTCGGTCAAGCAGGAACTGGAACGCGAACTGCAGGCCGAAGACATCAAGCGGCAGATGCAGGACGTGCGCCAGGGCATGCAGGACACCGAGAACCAGCTGCGTGCCAGCGGTGAAGCCGTGCGCCGCGAGGCCGAGCAGATGCAACAGCACAGCGACACGCTGGCGCAGCAGGTGCGTGCACCGGCACCGGCCGAACAGCCCCCCCATCTGGTGGAGGCGACCGAGCCGGTGGTGGCTTCGGCGGAAGGTGCTGCCAATGCGCCCACCACCGTCGAACCCGCAGGCGATGCCGTTGCTGATACCGCGGCCGAAGCACCTGCCCGCACGGAGCGCCCGTCATGAGCGAACACGACTTCGGCGAAAGTTCGCTGGTGGAACACCTGGTTGAACTGCGCGCGCGCCTGGTGCGTGCGTTGCTTGGCCTGGGCGTGGTTCTGCTGGGCCTGCTGCCGTTCACCCAGAAGCTCTACAACGCATTGGCCGAGCCGCTGATCTCGCAGTTGCCCAACGGGCAGACGATGATCGCGACCAACCCGGCCGGCGCCTTCTTCGCGCCGTTGAAGCTGACGTTCTTCGTGGCCCTGTTCGTGGCCGTGCCGTGGCTGCTGTACCAGCTGTGGGCCTTCGTCGCGCCTGGCCTGTATGCACGCGAGAAACGCCTGGCGATGCCGCTGCTGGTCTCGTCGGTGCTGCTGTTCTATACCGGCTGCGCCTTCGCCTATTTCCTGGTGCTGCCGGCGGTCTTCCACTTCCTCACCACCTTCAGCCCGGAAGTGATCGCGATCACTCCGGATGCGAACGCCTACCTGGACTTTGTGCTGGCGATCTTCTTCGCCTTCGGCGGCAGTTTCGAATTGCCGGTGGCGATGGTGATCCTGGTGCTGCTGGGCTGGATCACTCCGCAACAGTTCAAGGAAGGGCGCGGCTACGCGATCGTCGGCATCTTCGTGCTCGCTGCGATCTTGACTCCGCCGGATGTGGTGTCACAGCTGATGCTGGCGATCCCGATGTGCCTGCTGTACGAGCTGGGCATCCACGCCGCGCGCTGGCTGGTACCGTCTTCGGTGGTCAAGAAGCCTGCTGCCTGAAAAACAAAAGGGGACGGAGGGGATTAAGTCGTTTGTGCCACAAACGACTTAATCCCCTCCGTCCCCTTTTTCGATCAGGCGTGGAAGACGTCGTTGGCAGGCGGTGACTGCGGCACCGGCGGTGCGCCTCGGCTGCCGCGATGCACGAACATCTGCTTCCAGGCCGCATAGACCGCGCCGACATACAGCGGCATCAGCACCGTGGTGAACACCAGCTGCGCGATGAATGCCGCTGCCAGCGGGCCGCCGATCAGCATGCCCAGCTGGACCACGATCACGAACAGCACATAGACGCAGAACGCGGCGATCAGGCCGAGCACGGTGAACACGGCGGTGGCGCCGATGTTCTCGATGCAGCCCTGCAGGCTCAGGCGCAGCGCGTGCATGCCGCTCTGGCGGTCGAACACCACCAGTGCCGGCTGGGTGAACATCGCCAGGGTCAGCGCCACGGCGGTACAGAACACCAGCAGCATCCACAGCGCGATGCGCTGCGCCGGCAGGTTGGCGACCAGTTCGGCGGCGGTTTCCGGGCTGATCTGCTGCCCGCTGCGGCCGAGTTCCTGCATCTTGGTCATGGTGTCGCTGAAGGCGGTGAAGCCCTCGCGGCCGATCATCAGGTACAGCAGCGCACCGAGCAGCAGCACGGCCAGCACCTGGATCGCCAGCGGCACCAGCAGGTGGCTGACACGGCGGTCGCGGATCGGCTGCAGCAGATGGGTGGCCAGGCCGGGACGGCCCTGGTCGATCTCACCCATGGCGTACAGCATGCCGCCGAACATCACCGGTGAAATCACCAGCGTCATCATCTGCAGGGCAAGGCCGGCGGTGCCGGGCAGCATCGTCCCCAGCAGGGTGACCACCCAGTTCACCAGCAGCCAGGTCAGGCCGATCCGGGCCAGCTGCAGCGGCGCACGCCGATACAGCGAGAACGTATCCAGCAACCACTGGGCGCCCGCCGAGGCTGGCAGCTTGCGAATCTCTTTCATGGACATCCGGGGAGGGACAGGAGGGGCCGGGCGGTGTGCCCGTGCCGCCGATTATCCCTGTTTTGCCACCGGCTGGGCTGAAGACAGCCGGGCCTGGCGGACAAAGCGCCGCAACAGCTGGCGGGCCAGCGGGGCGGCGCTGACCGCGCGCTCGATGCTGCGCGCACAACCACCGTGTCGGCCGATGCAGTCGGCGCGTGCGCGCACGTAGCCACGCATGTGGTGGGTGGCAAATTCCGGATGGAACTGCACGCCCCAGGCCTGGCGGCCCCAGCGGAAGGCGTGGCAGCCATCCAGCGGCGAGCGTGCCAGCACGGCGGCGCCTTCGGGTACGCGCAGCACGGTCTGCAGATGGGTGGCATGGGCCGCGAAGTGGCTCGGCAGGCCCTGGAACAAGGGGTCCTGCGCGGCCTGCGGGTCGAGTGCCAGTTCAATCGTTCCCGATTCGCGCCCGGCGGGGTTGTAGGCCACTTCGCCGCCCAGCGCGTGGGCCAGCAGCTGGTGGCCGTAGCAGATGCCGAACACCGGCACGTCGTCGTGCGCGGTCTGCCGCAGCCAGGCGGCACTGCGTTCGCTCCATTCGGCATGGTCGGTGACGAAGGCGGCCGAGCCGGTCACCAGCACGCCGGCGAAGTCGCGCGGATCGGGCAGGTCGGCGCCATGCTCGACGTCGACCACGACGGTCTCGTGTTCTTCCAGGCCGGCGGCCACCCGGATCCAGTGCGGAAAGCGCCCGTAGCGGCGCAGTGACGGCACGGGGCGGCCGGTTTCAAGGATCAGGAAGGGCGCTGGATTCATCCGGGGGAGGCAGTACTGACAGGACTTCCTCGATTGTAGTCAGCCCCTGTGCCACCTTTTCAAGCCCGGCCTGGCGCAGGGTTCGCACTCCTTCAGCACGCGCGGCACGGTTGAAACCGGCCAGATCCATGTCCGCACGGATCAGCCCGCGCAGGCGCGAGCCCAATGGCAGCAACTCATACAGGCCGATGCGGCCGAGGAATCCGGTGCGCCGGCACTCCAGGCAACCGACCGGCCGACAGGGCGTGGCGGCATCTGGATATGCAGCTTCGCTATCAGCCAGTACCGCCCAATCGGCCCTGCCGAGGGTGTGCGGCTGCTTGCAGTGCGGGCACAGCGTGCGCACCAGGCGCTGGGCGAGGATGCCGTTGACGGTGGATGACAGCAGGTAATGCGGTACGCCCAGGTCGAGCAGGCGGGTGATGGCCGAGGGCGCATCGTTGGTGTGCAGGGTGGACAGCACCAGGTGGCCGGTCAGCGAGGCCTGCACCGCCATCTGCGCGGTTTCCAGGTCGCGGATCTCGCCGATCATGATGATGTCCGGGTCCTGCCGCAGCAGGGTGCGCACACCGCTGGCGAAGTCCAGATCGATGTTGGTCTGCACCTGCATCTGGTTGAATTCCGGCGCGATCATCTCGATCGGGTCTTCCACCGTGCACACGTTGACGTCGGGCGTGGCCAGCCGCTTCAGGGTGGAATACAGGGTGGTGGTCTTGCCCGAACCGGTCGGACCGGTGACCAGCACGATGCCGTGCGGGCGCTCGACCAGGGCGGTCCAGCCGGCCGCTTCCTGCGGGCTGAAGCCGAGCTGGTCGATGCTCTTGAAGGCCGCTTCCGGGTCGAAGATGCGCATCACGCACTTCTCGCCGAAGGCGGTCGGCATGGTCGACAGGCGCATTTCCACTTCCCGGCCGCCGGGCGAGCGGGTCTTGATGCGGCCATCCTGCGGGCGTCGGCGCTCGGCCAGGTCCATGCGTCCCAGCACCTTGATGCGGCTGACCACGGCGGTCATCACAGCCGGCGGCACTTCGAACACCTTGTGCAGCACGCCGTCGATGCGGAAGCGCATACGGCCCATGTCGCGGCGGGGCTCCAGGTGGATGTCCGACGCGCGCTGTTCGTAGGCGTACTGCAGCAGCCAGTCGACGATGTGCACGATGTGCTGGTCGTCGGCATTGACGTCGCCGGTACGGCCCAGTTCGACCAGCTGCTCGAAGCTGGGCAGGGTGGTGTTGGCCTCACCACGCACGTCGCCACGGGCACCGCGCACCGAGCGGGTGACGCCGAAGAATTCCATGGTGTAACGGTGCAGGTCGAGCGGATTGACCACCGCCAGCTCGATGCGCAGCCGGGTCAGGTGCTGCAGGTCGCGCAGCCATTCCTGTGCCAGCGGCTCGCTGGTGGCCACCAGCACGCGTTCGCCATCCACCGCCAGAGGCAGGAAGCGATGGCGGCGGGCATAGGCGTGCGAGGCCACGGCGGTGACCGAAGCGACGTCGACGCGGGTTGGATCGATGCGCAGGTAGCGGCTGCCGGTGCGCTGGGCCAGCCACTCGGTGAGGCGTTCCAGATTGAGGTCGCCGCCGTCGCTTGCGGCCAGCTTGAGGTTGGACAGCAGCACCAGCGGATGTACTTCACTGGCATTGCGGGCGCCCTGCGCGGAAAAACGGATGCGCTCGCGCTCGTGCGCAGCCACCACGCCATCGGCCAGCAGGGCCGCCGCAACCTGTTCGAACTGCAGGCGACCGGGCGGCAACGGCACCGCACCAGGCTCGCCGGGCGTGCCCATGGGCAGCCGATGTTCCATCCACCTGCTCCTTCCGGGTACGGAATGCCCCGCAGGTCGGCCGTTATACTAGCGCACCCCTTTGCCGGCCAAGACTCGTCCGCATGTCCGCGACCCCGACCGTTCCGATCACCTTCCAGGGCCTGATCCAGACCCTGAACCAGTTCTGGGCCCAGCAGGGCTGCGTGCTCATCCAGCCGCTCGACCTGGAGGTGGGCGCCGGTACGTTCCACCCGGCCACCTTCCTGCGTGCGATTGGTCCGGAAACCTGGAATGCGGCCTACGTGCAGCCCTCGCGGCGTCCGACCGATGGCCGTTACGGCGATAACCCGAACCGCCTGCAGCGCTACTACCAGTACCAGGTGGCGATGAAGCCGGCGCCGGACAACATCCAGCAGCTGTACCTGGATTCGCTGAAGGCGGTGGGCATCGATCCGCTGGTGCACGACCTGCGTTTCGTCGAGGACAACTGGGAATCGCCGACGCTGGGCGCCTGGGGCCTGGGCTGGGAAGTCTGGCTCAACGGCATGGAGGTGACCCAGTTCACCTACTTCCAGCAGGCTGGCGGCCTGGAGTGCCGGCCGGTGCTGGGCGAGATCACCTACGGTCTCGAGCGCCTGTGCATGTACCTGCAGAACTGCGACAACGTCTACGACCTGGTGTGGACCTACGGCCCGGACGGGCAGCCAGTGACCTACGGCGACGTCTACCACCAGAACGAGGTGGAGCAGAGCACCTACAACTTCGAATACGCCGACGTGGAAGAAATGTTCCACCGCTTCGATGCCTGCGAGCGTGAAGCGCAGAAGCTGGTGGAAGTGAACCTGCCGCTGCCGGCCTACGAGCAGGTGATGAAGGCCAGCCACACCTTCAACCTGCTGGATGCGCGCCGAGCGATCAGCGTGACCGAACGCCAGCGCTACATCCTGCGCGTGCGCGCGCTGGCGCAGGCGGTGGCCAAGGCCTACTACGAGCAGCGCGAGAAGCTGGGCTTCCCGGGCGCGAAGAAGGCCTGACGGCCCGTTCTCCCATCACGCGTTTCACCTACTACCCCAGGGGCGCCGGCCGCGTCGCGCGCTGCGCCCCCACCACAGGATCGAACCGATGAGCCAATTGTCTCCCCTGCTGATTGAACTGGGCACCGAAGAGTTGCCGGTCAAGGCGCTGCCGGGCCTGGCCCAGGCCTTCTTCGACGGTGTTGTCGATGGCCTGCGCAAGCGCGGCGTCGAACTGGAGCTGGGCGATGCACGCCCGCTGTCGACCCCGCGCCGCCTGGCCGTGCTGCTGCCGGGCGTTGGCCTGGAACAGCCGGAACAGCACAGCGAAGTGCTGGGCCCGTACCTGAACATCGCGCTGGACGCCGAAGGCCAGCCGACCAAGGCGCTGCAGGGTTTCGCGGCCAAGGCCGGGATCGACTGGACCGCGCTGGAGAAGACCAGCGACAACAAGGGTGAGCGCTTCGTGCACCGTGCGGTGACCCCGGGTGCGCGCACCGCTGCGCTGCTGCCGGAGATCCTGCGCGAGGCCATTGCCGGCATGCCCATTCCCAAGCCGATGCGCTGGGGCGACCACAGCTGGGGCTTCGCCCGCCCGGTGCACTGGCTGGTGCTGCTGCACGGCGGTGAGGTGGTGGAGGCCGAACTGTTCGGCCTGAAGGCCGACCGCATGAGCCGCGGCCACCGCTTCCTGCACGACAAGACCGTGTGGCTGACCCAGCCGCAGGACTATGTCGAATCGCTGCGCGCCGCCTTCGTGCTGGTCGATCCGGCCGAGCGTCGCCAGCGCATCGTTGCCGAGGTTGAAGCCGCTGCCGCCACCGCCGGTGGCAGCGCGCGGATCACCGAGGACAACCTGGAGCAGGTGGTGAACCTGGTCGAGTGGCCGTCGGCAGTGCTGTGCAGCTTCGAGCGCGCGTTCCTGGCGGTACCGCAGGAAGCGTTGATCGAGACGATGGAGATCAACCAGAAGTTCTTCCCGGTGCTGGATGACGGCGGCAAGCTGACCGAGAAGTTCATCGGCATCGCCAACATCGAGTCCAAGGACGTGGCCGAAGTGGCCAAGGGCTACGAGCGCGTGATCCGCCCGCGCTTCGCCGATGCCAAGTTCTTCTTCGACGAAGACCTGAAGCAGGGCCTGGAGGCGATGGGCGAGGGCCTGAAGACGGTGACCTACCAGGCCAAGCTGGGCAGCGTGGCCGACAAGGTCGCGCGCGTGGCGGCGCTGGCCGAGGTGATCGCCGCGCAGGTGGGGGCTGACCCGGTGCTGGCCAAGCGTGCCGCGCAGCTGGCCAAGAACGACCTGCAGTCGCGCATGGTCAACGAATTCCCGGAACTGCAGGGCATCGCCGGCCGCCACTACGCGGTGGTCGGTGGCGAGTCGCCGGAGGTGGCGCTGGCCATCGACGAAGCGTACCAGCCGCGCTTCGGTGGTGATGACATCGCGCTGTCGCCGCTGGGCAAGGTGCTGGCGATCGCCGAGCGTGTGGACACCCTGGCCGGCGGTTTCGCCGCGGGCCTGAAGCCGACCGGCAACAAGGACCCGTTCGCCCTGCGCCGCAACGCGCTGGGCCTGGCCCGCACGATCATCGAAAGCGGCTTCGAGCTGGACCTGCGCGCGCTGCTGGCCAGCGCCAATGCCGGGCTGGCCGCGCGCAACGTGCAGGCCGACGTGGCTGAGCTGTACGACTTCATCCTCGACCGCCTGAAGGGCTATTACAGCGACAAGGGCGTGCCGGCCAGCCACTTCAACGCGGTGGCCGAGCTGAAGCCGGCCTCGCTGTACGACTTCGACCGCCGTCTGGACGCGATCGGGATCTTCGCAGCGCTGCCGGAAGCCGAGGCGCTGGCAGCGGCCAACAAGCGCATCCGCAACATCCTGCGCAAGGCCGAAGGCGATATTCCGGGCCAGATCGATACTGCCCTGCTGCAGGAGGATGCCGAGCGCGCGCTGGCGGAAGCCGTGACTGCAGCCATCGACGATACCGGCGCCAGCCTGCACCAGAAGGACTACGTGGCCGTGCTGGCGCGCCTGGCCCGCCTGCGTCCGCAGGTCGATGCGTTCTTCGACGGGGTGATGGTCAATGCCGAGGATCCGGCATTGCGCGGCAACCGCCTGGCGCTGTTGACGATGCTGGGTGAACGCCTGGGCAAGGTCGCGGCGATCGAGCACCTGTCGAGCTGAGATGTGGTGCCAAGCAAGCTTGGCACCCACCGACGTGGCTGCCGGCCAGCGGCCGGCACTACCCGATGTTGTCCATCGGGGTCATCGCCGGCATCGCACACGATGCCGGCATTTCCGCATGCGCTCGCGATGATCGCCACAAAGGCGCGTATTTTGACCGCCACTTAACAACCGATCCCGAAACACGTGATGCATTTCGCATCGTCACCTTCGGTCGGTATGCTGTGCCGCATGCAGCCAACGAAATACGCCCTGCCGCTGATGGTCCTCTCGCTTTGCGCCACTTCCGTGGCCCATGCGCGCGGCACCATCGACAAGGTGGACATCAAGGGATTGGACAAGGGCGACGACGCCGCGATCATCGAGAACATCCAGGAATCGCTGTCGTTGTTCGACACGATCGGCAAGGAGCAGGGCGAGTCGCGCCTGGAATACCTGCTGTCGCAGGCCGAGCGGCAGACCCGCCAGGCACTGGAGCCGTTCGGGTACTACAACCCGGTGATCAAGGTCGAGGCGCCGCGGCAGGACGAGCACGTCACCGTGCTGATCCATGTCGACAAGGGCCCGCCGGTGCTGGTGCGCCGCGAGCATATCGACATCACCGGTCCGGCGATGTACGACCAGTACCTGCAGGACGACCTGACCGCATTCAAGCCCCGCAAGGGTCAGCGCTTCGAGCATACCCAGTACGAAGCCAGCAAGATCACCGTGACGCGGCGCCTGGCCGAGCGTGGCTACTTCGACGCCGACTACACCCAGCGCCAGGTACAAATCACCCGCGCGGACAACGCTGCCGACATCGACCTGACCTGGGACAGCGGCCGCCGCTACAACATGGGCCCGGTGACCTTCGAGCAGAACTACTTCGACGACAAGCTGTTCGACCCGCTGGTGTACTGGGACCAGGGCAGCTATTTCCACGAAGGCAAGCTGGACCGCCTGCGCGAGTCGCTGACCAAGCTCGATTACTTCAGCGTGATCGACATCCAGCCGCGCCCGGACCAGGCCGACGAAAACGGCGAGGTGCCGGTCGATGTGAAGCTGACGCGGGCCAAGCGCAGCATCTATTCCTACGGTCTTAGCTACGGCAGCGAAAGTGGCGCCGGTGTGCGCGGTGGCCTTGAACGGCGCTTCCTGAACAGCCGTGGCCACAAGATGAACACCCAGCTGGACTATGCGCAGAAACGCAAGAGCCTGATCACCAGCTACCGCATTCCGGCGTTCAACTGGCTTGATGGCTGGTACACCTTCGCCGCCAGTGCCTACGACGAGCAGACCGACTACATCGATCTGCGCAACTTCAAGCTGATCGCCAGCCGCAGCGGCGAGATCAACGAGAACTGGACCGCCATCGCCTCGATCAACGCGCTGCGCGAGCGCTGGCGCTATGCCTCGGGCACCGAATTCACCGATGCGGTCTACAACACGTCCACGCTGGTCTATCCGCAGATCGTGGCCGATTACGTGAAGGTGGACGACGAGCTGTTCCCGCGCAGCGGCATCAGCGGCACGGCGACGGTACGTGCCGGCGTCGAAGGCGTCGGTTCGGATACCAGCTTCGTGCAGGCCAATGCGGTGCTGCGCTGGTACATCCCGGTGGGACCGAGCAACCGCCTGATCCTGCGCGGCGAAGGCGGCACCACCTGGACCAGTGACCTGGTGGCGATGCCGCCCAGCCTGCGCTACTTCGCCGGTGGCGACCGCAGCATCCGCGGCTATGCCTACCGTGAGGTCGGCCCGCGTACGCCTAGACCCGACAAGTACGCGCTGGGTGCCAAGCACCTGGTGGTCGGTTCGGCCGAATACGAGCATTACTTCAATGGCGGCCCGTGGGGTGCGGCGGTATTTGTCGATACCGGCAGCGCCTTCGATACCAATATCGATCTGCATACCGGCGTCGGCTTCGGCGTGCGCTGGAAATCGCCGGTGGGCCCGGTGCGGGTGGATATCGCGCACGGCCTGAACAACCCGGATTCGCAGTTCCAGCTGTACCTCAACATCGGAGCGGACCTGTGAGCACGCCCGCACCGACTCCGTCGCCGAACACGCCGCCGCGGCGCGTGCGCTTCTACCGCCGTCGCCGTTTCTGGGCATGGTCCGGCGCGGGCGTGGTCGGCCTGGTGCTGGTTGCCCTGCTGGCCGTGTACTGGCTGCTGCAGACGGTGGCCGGCCGCGATGTGCTGCTGGCGCAGGTGGTGGCACGCCTGCCGGTGGGTGCCAGCTTCACCTGGGACAAGGTCGATGGCCCGGTGGCCGGGCCGCTGACCCTCTACAACGTCGACTTCCGCTACGACGACATCCATTTCCACGCCGAGCGCGCGCACCTGGAGCCGGACCTGCGTCCCCTGCTGGGCCGCAAGCTGCTGCTGGACAAGCTGGAACTGACCAACGCCACGCTCAACCTGGCCAAGAGCGACGAGCCGTTCAAGCTGCCGTCGTGGCCCGATTCGCTGCCGCAGATCGAAATGCCGCTGGCGATCCAGGCCGATGTGATCGCCATCGACAGTTTCCGCATCAGCCAGGCCAACGAGCCGGTGATCGACATCAGCCGCGTGCGTGGTGGCATCGAGATCGCCAACGGCGAGTTCCAGGCGCGCAAACTGGTCGTGGACAGCGACATGGGCAATTTCACTGCCCAGGGACGCTACATCCCGGCCAAGGATTACGACACCGACGTCACCGTTACTGCAGTGCTGCCGGCACCGCGCGGTCGGACTGCGGCCACGGTCGGCCTGGTCGCGCGCGGTGATCTGGCGCATATGGAAGTGGCGCTGGCCGGTCGCGCGCCGAAGCCGCTGCACGCGATGCTGGTGTTCGATGGCCGCACCGATCCGACCTGGAATGCGACCGTGCGCAGCGACGAGCTGGACCTTGCGCTGTTGTCGCCGGCGCTGGCCAGCTCGGCCATCGCGCCGCTGGCATTGGATTTCACGGCCTCCGGCAAGGGCGGCAATGCCAACCTGCATGGCCGGGTGAAGCAGGGTGAGCAGGAACTGGAGCTGGCGCCGTCGGTGGTGTCGCTGCAGGACCAGGTGCTGAAGGTCTCACCGCTGGTGGTCAAGGGCCTGGGCGGCGAAGCGCGCCTGGAAGGTACCGCTGATTTCAGCGAAGAAGACCAGCAGAAGCTGAATTTCTCGGTGATCGCGCAGAACCTGACCTGGGTGCCGGCGCCGGACCCGAACACTGCCGGTAGTTCGCCGGTGCCGGTGACGCTGAAGGAAGCGCGCTTCGGTCTGGCCGGTACGCTGAAGGCGTGGGCGGCGATCGGCCGTGCCGATGTCGAGCGCGAAAAGCAGAAGGCGCAGCTGCGCTTCGATGTGCGTGGCAACGATCAGGCCGCTGAGATCCGTGAACTGCAGGCGCAGACCCCGGGTGGTCAGCTGCAGGTGGAAGGCAAGGTGGCATGGGCACCGCAGCTGGACTGGGATGCCAAGGCCACGCTGAAGGATTTCGACCCGGGCTATTTCGCGCCGGGTTGGGATGGCCGTCTGTCCGGCAATCTCGCATCCAAGGGCCGTCAGCTGCCGCCGCCGGCCAATGCGCCGCCGGGCACCGCGGGCACGCTGGAGGCCACGGTGGACCTGCCCTCGCTGAAGGGCACCCTGCGCCAACGCAACGTAGATGCACAGGGCAAGTTCGCCCTGCAGGGTGAACAGGGCCAGGGTGAATTGAAACTGGCCGTCGGCAGCAGCCGGGTGACCGCCTCGGGCAAGGTCGGCGACCGCCTGGATATCGATGCGCGCTTCGAACCGCTGCAGCTGAGCGATCTGCTGCCCGGCGCCGACGGTGGCCTGCGTGGCCAGGTGCAGGTGAAAGGCCCGCGCGATGCGCCGGACATCACCGCCGATCTGGTCGGCAACAATCTCAACTGGGACGGTTACGGCGCTGAAAGCCTGAGCATCAAGGGCCGGCTGCCGTGGCGTGGCGACAGTGGCACGCTGGCGATTCAGGGCCAGCAGGTCAACGCCGGCATGCTGCTGGAGCGCTTGAACATCGATGCGCAGGGCAGTGTCTCCAACCTGCGCCTGGCCGCGCAGACCCGCAACGAGCTGGGCGCGATCGAACTGCAGGGCAGCGTGCGCCAGCAGGGCACGCAATGGCGTGGCGAGCTGGCATCGCTGCGCATCGCACCGGTGAAGGGCGATGCGTGGGCACTGCGTGCGCCTGCGGCATTCGCGATCAACGGCAGCAACTACACGCTGGGCGAAACCTGTCTGGGCGCTGCGACCGGGGGCGCCCTGTGCGCGCACGCCAACTGGCCGCGCGAAGGGCTGGTGGTGCGCGGCGATGCGTTGCCGCTGGCACTGGTGCAGCCGTGGTTGCCCCCGCAGTCCGGCCGGCGCATCTACCTGCGTGGCGAACTCAACCTGGACGCGCAGATCCGTCCGCGTGGCAACGCGTGGGAAGGGCACGTGGAAGTGCGCTCGGCCGAAGGCGGCGTCCGCCTGGGCGAGAACCGCAACACCAGCGTGGCCGATGCCAACCGTGGCGAGCTGGTGCGCTATGACCAGTTCTCGCTGAAGCTGGACATGACCCCGGCCAGCATCAAGGGCTACCTGGGCATGGGCTTCCAGGGCAACGGCTTCGTCGATGCCAAGATGCAGACCGGTTGGGAACCGAGTGCGCCGCTCAACGGCGAGCTCTACCTCAACATGTCGCGCCTGTACTGGCTGGAACTGTTCTCGCCGGACGTGGTGCGTCCGACCGGCCTGATCGAAGGCCACGTGAGCCTGCGCGGCACCCGCGGCCAGCCCTCGCTGGGCGGTGATGCGCAGCTGAGCAACTTCAAGGGCGAGTTCCCGGCGCTGGGCCTGACCTTCGACCAGGGCAAGGGCAGCTTCGTTGCTCAGCCTGATGGCTCGGCCAAGATCACCGCGCAGGCCAATTCGGGCAAGGGCACGCTGTATGTCGACGGCGGCCTGTCCTGGTTCGGCGATGCACAGCCGCTGCAGCTGAAGATCCACGGCGAGAATGTGCTGCTGTCCAATACCAGCGAACTGCGCATCGTCGCCAATCCCAACCTGGACTTCACCTTGGCCAAGGCCGCGATGGAGCTGCGCGGAACGGTGCACGTGCCCGAGGCCGACATCGATCTGGAGCGCCTGGACCGTGGCACCTCGGTGTCCGAAGACGTGGTGGTGCTGGACCCGGCCGATCCGGAAGAGTCGCGGACTTCGCCGCTGGACATGGAGCTGACCGTCAGCCTCGGCGACAAGGTGAAAATGACCGGCTTCGGCCTGAAGGGCGCGCTGACCGGCAAGATGCAGGTCTGGGCCAAGCCCGGCCGCGAGATGACCGCCAACGGCGGCCTGGAAGTCAGTGGCCGCTACAAGGCCTATGGCCAGGACCTGACCATCACCCGCGGCAACCTCAACTGGAACTACAACGCGGTGTCCGACCCGCGCATCAACATCCGCGCCGAGCGCCGGATCGGTGATGTCACCGCCGGCATTGACGTGACCGGGCGGGCGCAGCAGCCACGTGCCGATGTCTGGTCCGATCCGGCGATGTCGCAGTCCGAAGCACTGGGTTACCTGGTGCTGGGGCGCAGCCTGACCGGTGCCAGCAGCGACCAGACCCAGCAGGTGAACGCCGCATCGGCAGCGCTGTCGGCCGGCAGCGGCCTGCTGGCTTCGCAGCTGGGTGCCAAGCTGGGCCTGGACGATGCCGGCGTCAGCCAGTCGCGCGCGCTGGGCGGTTCGGTCATCGGCGTCGGCAAGTACATTTCGCCCAAGCTGTACGTGGGCTACGGCGTGTCGCTGGTCGGTGCCGGTTCGGTGATCACGCTGAAGTACCTGCTGCGCCGCGGCTTCGACGTTGAAGTGGAATCGAGCACGGTGGAAAACCGCGGTTCGCTGAACTGGCGGCGGGAAAAATAACCCGCCGCGGCATCCCTGTAGAGCCGAGCCATGCTCGGCTTCCGCGCGCAGCGCGGACTGACGGAAGAGCAGCCGAGCATGGGCTCGGCTCTACCTGTCAGGCCCCCAACCATCGGCCGTTGCCCCATCCGCCCCCAGCGGCTATGGTCCCGGGCTGTTCTGTCGTACCGGATTGCCTCATGTCGCCACGCAAAGCCCTCCCCACCGCCCTGGCCCTGGGCCTGACCCTCGCCGCCGGCGCCCACGCCGATGAAGGCATGTGGATGCCGACCCAGCTGCCGGAGCTGGCCAAGCCGCTGCAGGCGGCCGGTTTCAAGGGCAACCCGGCCGATCTGGCCAACGTGACGGCGCCGCCGCTGAGTGCGGTCGTGCGTGCCGGTGGTGGCACCGGCTCGTTCGTCTCGGCCGATGGCCTGCTGCTGACCAACCACCACGTGGCGATGGGCGTGATCCAGTACAACAGCTCGCCCGAGCACAACTTCATCAACGACGGCTTCATCGCCAAGGGCCGCGCCGATGAGCGCCCGGCCAATCCGGACTTCCGCGTGCTGGTCACCGTCGGCTTCGACAAGGTGACCGACCAGGTGCTGGCGCAGGCCCGGGGCAAGACCGGCCGCGCGTACTTCGACGCGGTGGATGCGGCCAGCAAGCAGATCGTGGCCGAGTGCGAGAAGGACGGCAGCGTGCGCTGCTCGGTGGCCAACATGTATTACGGCACCGACTTCTACCGCATCGCCCAGCTGGAACTGAGCGACGTGCGCCTGGTCTATGCGCCGCCGCGCGCGATCGGCAACTACGGCGATGAGATCGACAATTTCATGTGGCCGCGCCACACCGGCGACTTCACCCTGCTGCGCGCCTACGTGGGCAAGGACGGCAAGCCGGCCGCCTACAGCAAGGAAAACGTGCCCTACCAGGCCCCGGCGCACCTGCAGATGTCGGTGGAAGGCCCGAAGGAGGGTGACTACGCGATGCTGGCCGGTTACCCGGGCATCACCTACCGCCATCGCACCGCCGCCGAATTCGCGGGCCAGATCGATACCGTGCTGCCGCGCCGGGTGTCGGTGTTCCAGCAGATGATCGATACCATCGACGCAGCCAGTGCCAAGGACGCGCAGGCGCGTACCCGCTACGCCTCGCAGCTGCAGTCGCTGAAGAACAACCGCAAGCGTGCCGCCGGTGAGCTGGAAGGCCTGCTGCGAAGTGATGCCAAGGCGCAGCGTGCAACCGACGAGCAGGCAATGCTGGCCGCCACCGACCGCAAGTACCAGGGCGACATCAAGGCATTGCTGACCAACCTGTCGCAGGGTGCGGCGGTGGGCGAGCGCGACCTGCTGCTGGAGCAGATGGCTGGCCAGAGCCAGCTGCTGCGCTCGGCGCTGCTGCTGGAACGCCTGCGCATTGAATCGGCCAAGCCGGACGCGCAGCGCGAGACCGGCTACCAGCAGCGCGACCAGGCGATGATCGAGGGCGTGCTGAAGCAGGTGCAGCGTCGCTATGCACCCGAGGTCGAGAAGGCGCTGCTGTCCACCCTGTTGACCCGCTACCAGCAGCTGCCGGATGCGCAGCGCGTGGCCGAGTTCGATACGGCGTTCGGCCGTACCCCGGCACAGCTGGCGCAGGCACTGGACACGCTGTACGCCGGCACCCAGCTGGGTGATGAAGCGCAGCGTCTGTCCCGTTTCGCCGCTGCCCGCGAAGGCAAGGCGCTCGCCGCCGACCCGCTGATCGCCGTGGCCGGCCCGCTGGTGGCCGCGCAGCTGCGCATCGAGAACGAGAGCAAGACCCGCGAAGGCGAACAGCTGCGTCTGCGCCCGGCCTACATGCAGGCGCTGTTCGCCTGGCGTGCCAAGCAGGGCCGTGCGGTGTATCCGGATGCCAACCGCACGCTGCGCATCAGTTACGGCAAGGTCGAGGCGCTGCACCCGCGTGATGGCGTGACGTACTCGCCGGTGACCACCGTGGCCGGCATCGTCGAGAAGAACACCAACGCCTATCCGTTCGATGCACCCAAGCCGTTGCTGGCCGCGATTGCAAAGGGGGACTTCGGCAGCACCGCCGATCCCGCGCTGAAGACGCAGACGGTCAACTTCCTGACCAACCTGGACACCACCGGCGGCAACTCCGGCTCGCCGGTGCTCAACGCCAAGGGCGAACTGATCGGCCTGAACTTCGACAGCAACTGGGAGTCGGTCAGTGCCAGCTGGTGGTTCGACCCGCGCTACAAGCGCGCCGTGCACGTGGACATGCGCTACCTGCGCTGGCTGCTGGCCAAAGTCTACCCGGCACCCGAGCTGCTGAAGGAAATGGGCGTTCCAGCGGAATAAGGCCGGTACCCGGTAGGTGCCCACCGTTTCCTGGTGGGTGCCCACCCTTGCGGGCCACCGGCGTGACCTACCATCACGACCAACGGTCGTGATCTACTGGCCCCTGCTCTGACGGAAACACGCGCTTGGTCTCCAGCTGGATCCTGCTGCTGGTCTCGGTTGCCTACGCCGCGCTGCTGTTCGGCGTGGCGTGGTGGGGCGACCGTCGGCCGATGTACCCGGACCGGCCGTGGCTGCGACCGGTCGTCTACAGCCTGGCACTGGCCGTGTACTGCTCGTCGTGGACCTTCTACGGCGCAGTCGGTACCGCCGTGCGCAACGGCGTGGGCTACCTGCCGATCTACATCGGCCCGCTGCTGCTGCTGTTGTTCGGCTGGCGCATCATCGAGCGCCTGGCGCTGATCGCGCGCAGCCAGAACGTGGTCTCCATCGCCGACTTCATTTCCTCGCGCTTCGGCCGCTCGCGGCGGCTGGCGGCGCTGGTGGCGATCATCGCGCTGATCGGCATCATTCCCTACCTCGCCCTGCAGTACAAAGCGGTGGCGATGAGCCTGCAGGTACTGACCGGAAACACCGGGCCGACCGGGTTCTTCAGCGATCCAGCCCTGTATGTGGCGTTGCTGATGGCGCTGTTCGCCACCCTGTTCGGCACCCGCCAGGTCGATGCCACCGAACACCACCACGGCATGATGCTGGCGATCGCGCTGGAATCGGTGATCAAGCTGGTGGCGATGGTGGCGGTGGGCGTGTTCGCCTATGTCTGGCTCAGCGACCGCAACGAAGCGGTGGTGGAGTCGGTGCATACGCTGTTCACCGGCCTGCCACCGGTGGGTTTCCTCTCGCAGACCCTGCTAAGTTTCCTGGCCATCATCTGCCTGCCGCGCCAGTTCCACGTGGCGGTGGTCGAGTGCGGCGACGTGCGCGATGTGCGCCGCGCGCGCTGGATGTTCGGTGGCTACCTGGTGCTGATCTCGGCGATGGTGCTGCCGATCGCCACCGCCGGCGTCAGCCTGTTCGGTACCGGAAGCGGCGTAGCCGATGACTCGATGGTGCTGGCCCTGCCGCTGGCCGAGGGCCGCAACGCGTTGGCATTGATCGCCTATATCGGTGGCTTCTCCGCCGCCACCGGCATGGTCATCGTGTCTTCCATCGCGCTGGCGACGATGGTCAGCAACGACCTGGTGATGCCGGTGCTGCTGCGTCGCAGTGGCGATCACCAGGAAGCGGCGGATGTTGCCTCGCGCGTGCTGTGGATCCGCCGCCTGGCGATCCTGCTCCTGGCGCTGATGGCCTACAGCTACTACCGCAGCAGCAGCAACGACAGCACGCTGGCCTCCTATGGATTGATGGCCTTCGCCGCGGTAGCGCAGTTCGCGCCGGGCCTGATCGGTGGCCTGTACTGGCGCGGCGCCAGCCGTCGTGGCGTGGAGACCGGCATGCTGCTCGGCTTCGCCACCTGGCTGTACACCCTGCTGCTGCCGGCGATGACGATGGCCGGCTGGATGGATGCGGGCTGGGTGCAGCATGGTCCGTTCGGCATCGATTGGCTGCGGCCTCAGCAGCTGTTCGGCATGACCGGCTGGGACCCGCTGACCCATGGCACGTTCTGGTCGCTGCTGGTCAACGCGGCGACGATGATGCTGGTATCGGCGCGTTGGCGTCCGGGCGTGGATGAGCGCCTGCGTGCTGCACCCTTCCTCGATCCCTATGCCGAGCGGCCTTCAGTGGCGGGCGGGTGGCCGGGTCACGTGCACGTCGGCGATCTGCTGGCGCTGGCCTCGCGTGTGGTCGGTGAACGCCATGCGCGGCGCTCGTTCTTCGAACAGGCGCAGTCGCTGGGGCGCGAGCTGCAGTCCTCGGCACCGGCTGACCGGCCATGGGTGCAGTTCACCGAACGCCTGCTGGCCGCGTCGATCGGCGCGGCCTCCGCGCGCCTGCTGCTCACCAGCCTGCTGCGCGGTTCGGGCATGGACCTGGGCGAAGTGGTGGCGGTGCTGGACGAAGCGGGACAGGAACTGCGCTTCAATCGCGAGATCCTGTCGACCACCCTGGAAAACATCAGCGCCGGGGTCAGCGTGGTCGACCCGGACATGCGCCTGACCGCCTGGAACCGCCGCTACCAGGACATGTTCGGCTACCCCGACGGCATGCTCTACGTGGGTCGCCCGGTGGCCGATCTGATCCGCTACAACGCCGAGCGTGGTGAGCTGGGCGAGGGCGATATCGAACTGCAGATCAACCGCCGCATCGGCTACATGCGCGCCGGTTCGCCGCATGTGTTCGAGCGCACCCGCAGCGACGGCAAGGTGATCGAAATGCGTGGCCAGGCACTGCCTGGCGGCGGCTATGTCACCAGCTACAACGACATCACCGACTACAAGCACGCCGAACGCGCGCTGCTGGAAGCCAACGAAACGCTGGAGCAGCGCGTGGCCGAGCGCTCGCATGTTGCGGAAGTCGCGCAGCAGTCGAAGACCCGTTTCCTGGCCGCGATCAGCCATGACGTGCTGCAGCCGTTGAACGCTGCGCGGCTGTTCGCATCGGCGTTGCGCGACAGCGATCATGTCAGCGACGAGCAACGGCATCTGGCCGAACGCGTGGATGCGTCGCTGCGCGCGGCCGAGGAGCTGCTGGATGGCCTGCTGGACGTGTCGCGGCTGGATGCCGGCGGCCTGCATCCGGTGATCGGCGAATTCGATGTCAGTGCGCTGATGCGCGAGCTGGCCGCGCAGTACACACCGGTTGCGGCCGGACGTGGGCTGCGCCTGGATCTGTTCGCGCGTACCACCTGGGTGCGCAGCGACCGTCGCCTGCTGCGCCGTGTACTGCAGAACTTCCTTGCCAATGCGCTGCGCTACACGCGGCAGGGCCGCATCGTGCTGGCGGTGCGCCAGCGCGGCGATGAAGTGGAACTGCAGGTGTGGGATACCGGCCCCGGCATTCCCGAGCATCACATGCGGCAGATCTTCGACGAGTTCCATCGCTACCAGCAGCCGTTCGACTGGGGCGAGCAGGGCCTGGGACTGGGCCTGTCGATCTGCCAGCGCATCTCGCGCCTGCTCGATCATCGCTTGAACGCGCGCAGCCGGGTCGGCAGTGGTTCGATGTTCTCGATCATCCTGCCGCGGGTGGCGCCACTGCCGGGATATACCGATGCGGTCACCCTGGCGGCGACGGCACCGCCGGTCCGCAGCGATTCGCTGGCGGGCCTGCGCGTGCTGTGCGTGGACAACGACGAGGAGATCCTCGATGGCATGCGCGCGCTGCTGGGGCGTTGGCAGGTGCAGGTGATCACCGCATCGACGGTGGACCAGGCGCTGCAGAAGATCGCCGAGCGTCCGCAGGTGATGCTGGTGGACTACCACCTGCACGATCGCATGGATGGCCTGGATGCGCTGGTGGCATTGCGTGAGGCGGCGGGCTATCCGTTGCCCGGTGCGCTGCTTACCGCAGATGGCCGCGATGAACTGAAGCGGATGGCGCGCGAGCGAGGCTATCGCCTGTTGACCAAGCCGATCAAGCCGGCGTCGCTGCGCGCGTTCCTGGGCGCACTGCGGGATACCCGGAACGGCGATGCCTGATGGGCAACTGTAGAGCCGAGCCCATGCTCGGCTCCTGCGCGAAGCGCGGCTCATATATAGCCTTCGCTATAAAAACCAGCCCTGCCTGCGCGTTTCGCTGGAAATGCGCCACGCGCAGATCGCGGTGCTAAGCTTCGCGTCCCCTTGGGGAGTAGCCGGATTCCTACGCAGGAATCGTCCACGTCAACATACTCGGCCAGTGCGCCGTGGCGTGGACAACCATGATGGTTGGCGAGACCAGCGGCCCGCGCGCGCAACATCAGGTTGGGCGCGAGCGCAGGCCGTGCGTCCGTCCTTGCCCGACCTCAGCAGCCGCCAATGTCCCCCATTTCGATCCTCCTGATCGGCTTTGCCATGTCCACCGATGCCTTCGCCGCTGCGATCGGCAAGGGTGCAGCCATGCGCAAGCCGGTGTTCCGTGATGCGCTGCGCGCCGGCATCATCTTCGGCGTCATCGAGGCGATCACACCCATCATCGGTTGGCTGCTCGGCCGTGCCGCTCTGCAGTACGTGGAAGCGTTCGACCACTGGATCGCCTTCGGCCTGCTCGGCGCGCTGGGCATCCACATGATCTACAACGGCCTGCGTCCGGATAACGGCGAGGACGATGAAGATCCGGCGCAGCACCATGGCTTCTGGAAGCTGGCACTGACCGGTTTCGCCACCAGCATCGACGCGATGGCAGTCGGCATCGGCCTGGCCTTCATGGACGTGCATATCGGGGTGATGGCCGCAGTCATCGGCCTGTGCACGCTGACCATGGTCACCGCCGGCATCATGCTGGGCCGCGTGCTCGGCAGCATGGTCGGCAAGCGCGCCGAAATCATCGGTGGCGTGATCCTGGTGATCATCGGTGCGACGATCCTGTACGAACACCTGCACGGTGTCGCGTAAGCAGGGATACCTGTAGAGCCGAGCCCATGCTCGGCTGACGTATGAAGCTGCCGAGCATGGGCTCGGCTCTACATTGGGGCAATGGCTGACATGCAGCGCAGCATTTCGCTGATGTAGAGATCCTCTGCTGCGCCGTAGTCTTCCCGTATGGCCAGTCCCGCACTCCGTTATGGTCGCTGGTCGCATACTGGCAATGCCTATGCGCTTACCACGGTGACGCATGCGCGTCGCCCCTGGTTCAGTGGCAAGGCCAACGTTGAGCTGTTGATAGAGGCATTGCGCACCGTTGAGCGGACCGGTCGGACCTTATCCCTCGCCTGGGTGGTCATGCCGGATCATCTGCATTGGCTGTTCGAACTACGTACCGGCACGCTAGCCGGCTGCATGCAGATCCTGAAGTCCAGGAGTGGAAGGTCCGTCGGCAGGCGCGTTGATGCCAACGCGCCGATCTGGCAGCCGGGGTACTACGATCATGCACTGCGCAGTGATGAATGCCTGCGCACGCAGGCGACCTACATTGCGGCCAATCCGGTGCGCGCTGGACTGGCTACGTGCATTGGGGAGTACCCGTATGCCTGGAGTCGATGGCCCTTGCTGGGCTGATTCGGTACTCGGATGAAGAGCAGCCGAGCGTGGGCTCGGCTCTACAAATGCATCATGAAGTCTGTAGAGCCGAGCCCATGCTCGGCTCCAAAGTTCGTCACGATCAGTCTTCTTCCGGCGGCAGCACGATGGCGTCGTCGTCGATCGCCAGCTTGCCGGCCATCAGCACCGCCTGGGTGCGGTTGGTCACGCCCAGCTTGCGCAGGATCGCGGTGACGTGCGCCTTGATCGTTGCTTCGGAGACGTTGAGGTCGTAGGCGATCTGCTTGTTCAAGCGGCCCGCGCCGAGCATCTGCAGCACGCGGAACTGCTGCGGGGTCAGCTCGCGCAGACGCTGGCCGACTTCGCGTTCTTCGCTGCCGGTCGGCGGCACGTTGTGTGCTTCCGGCGGCGCCCAGGTCTCGCCATCGAGGATGGTGCCGAGCGCATGGCCGATCGTGTCCGAATCAGCGGACTTCGGAATGAAGCCCAGTGCGCCGTGGTCGAGTGCGCGACGCATCACCGTGGCTTCTTCGCGTGCGGAGACCACCACCACCGGCAGGTGCGGATGCAGCGAGCGCATGTGCACCAGCGCGTTGAAGCCCTGTGCGCCGGGCATGTTGAGATCCATCAGGACCAGGTCGGCGTCGTTGTGCTGGTCGGCCAGTGCATACAACGCTTCCACGCTGTCGGCCTCGAACAGTTGAACGCCCGGAATGACCCGCTGCACGGCACCCCGCAGGGCTTCGCGGAACAACGGATGGTCATCGGCAATCAGGAGGGTGGTCATGGGTCGAGCTTATCGATCAGGAAAAAGGGCGGTGTGATGGCTGGCACAGGACGGGTTGAACATGGCCGGGTCCCTCCTCCCGGCCACGTTCGTGGCGCGTCCTGTGCTCGCGCTCACGTCATCAACGGACCTTGCGTTCGTCCACCAGCGAAGCCACGACCGACGGATCGGCCAGGGTCGAGGTGTCGCCGAGCTGGTCCGGCGCGTTCTCGGCGATCTTGCGCAGGATGCGGCGCATGATCTTGCCCGAACGGGTCTTCGGCAGGCCCGGCGCCCACTGCAGATGATCTGGCGTAGCGATCGGGCCGATTTCCTTGCGCACCCAGGCGACCAGTTCCTTCTGCAGCTCGTCGCTCGGCGCCTCTTCCGCGACCAGGGTGACGTAGGCATAGATGCCCTGGCCCTTCACGTCGTGCGGGAAGCCGACCACGGCGGCCTCGGCCACCTTCGGATGCGAGACCAGCGCGCTTTCCACTTCGGCGGTGCCGATGCGGTGGCCGGATACGTTGATCACATCGTCCACGCGGCCGGTGATCCAGTAGTAGCCGTCTTCATCGCGGCGGCAGCCGTCACCGGTGAAGTAGCTGCCCGGGTAGGTGCGGAAGTAGGTATCGATGAAGCGCTGGTGGTCGCCATACACCGTACGCATCTGGCCCGGCCAGGAATCACGGATGATCAGGTTGCCTTCGGTCGGGCCGTCCTTGATCTCGCCATCGGCGTTGACCAGGGCCGGCTGCACGCCGAAGAACGGCAGGGTGGCCGAACCCGGTTTCAGATCCATCGCGCCGGCCAGCGGCGAGATCAGGATGCCGCCGGTTTCGGTCTGCCACCAGGTATCGACGATCGGGCAACGGCTGTCGCCGACCACCTCGTAATACCAGCGCCAGGCTTCCGGATTGATCGGTTCGCCGACGCTGCCAAGCAGGCGCAGCGACGCGCGCGAGGTCTTCTTCACCGGCTCCTCGCCCTCGCGCATCAACGCGCGGATGGCGGTGGGGGCGGTGTAGAAGATCGACACCTTGTGCTTGTCGATCACGTTCCAGAAGCGCGAGGTATCGGGGTAGTTCGGTACGCCCTCGAACATCAGCGAGGTCGCGCCATTGGCCAGCGGGCCGTACACGATGTAGCTGTGGCCGGTGACCCAGCCGACGTCGGCGGTGCACCAGTAGATGTCGTCCTCGCGCAGGTCGAACACCGCTTCATGGGTGTAGGCCGCGTACAGCAGGTAACCGGCGGTGGTATGCAGCACGCCCTTCGGCTTGCCGGTGGAACCGGAGGTGTAGAGGATGAACAGCGGATCCTCGGCGTTCATCGGTTCCGGTTCGCAGCTGGCCGGCTGGCTGTCGACCACGTCATGGAACCAGCGGTCGCGCGGGGCCTGCATGTCTACCGCGCCGCCGGTATGGCGCACCACCAGCACGGTTTCCACGGTATTGGTGCCGGGCAGCTTCAGCGCCGCATCGACGTTGGCCTTCAGCGGAATCTTCCGGCCACCACGCAGGCCTTCGTCGGCGGTGATGATCAGCTTGCTCTGGCAGTCGCTGACACGGTCGGCGATCGAGTTCGGTGCGAAGCCACCGAACACCACCGAGTGGATCGCGCCGATGCGCGCGCAGGCCAGCATGGCCACGGCAGCGTCGACGATCATCGGCAGGTAGATGGTGACCCGGTCGCCCTTCTTGACGCCCAGGTTGCGCAGCGCGTTGCCGAGACGGCAGGTGCGCTCGTACAGCTCGCGATAGGTCACGTGCTGGGCCGGCGCATCCGGGCTGTCCGGCTCGAACAGCAGGGCGGTCTTGTCGCCGCGTTTTTCCAGCTGGCGGTCCAGGCAGTTCACGCTGGCGTTGAGCTCGCCATCTTCGAACCACTTGATGTGGAAGTCGGCCAGGTCGTAGCTGACGTTCTTGATTCTGGTCGGCTTGCGCGACCAGTCCAGCCGCTCGGCGGCCTTGCCCCAGAACGCATCCGGATCGGACACCGAGGCCTGGTACTGCTGTTCATAGGAGTTCTTGTCGATACGCGCCTTGGCGGCGAACTGCGGATCGACGGGGTAGAGATCAGCCATGGCACCCTCACTTGCACGTTGACTTTGTGTGTGCAGCCGCAGCATTGCCGCAGCCGTTCCCCCTCAGTTTGCCCCATCCACCCCCGGTCGCGTCACCACTTCGGTTAGACCTTGGTCGAAAGTCGGGCCCCTGCAGGCCCGGGTTCGACCAATGGCCAATAGCCGGTGCGTGCAAACGCCCCGCAGTCTCGGCTCGACCGTGCCCCACGCGCGGCATCACCTTGCCACTTGGGAGAGAGGGCAACATGAGCCACCGTACGTTGAAAGCCGTGCGCACACCTTTGGCGGCCTGCCTGTTGGTCGCCCTGGTCGCACCGGGCATGGCGTTCGCCGAGACCGCCAAAGAGAAGGCACTGGAGTCACGCGTCGCCGAACTGGAGCGGCAGGTGCAGGCGCTGCTGGCGTCGCAACAGCAGCAACAGACCCAGATCGTGCAGACCCAGCAGGCGGTCACCGACGTCCGCACGCTGCAGGCCGAACAGAAGCCGGCGGTGCCTGCCGGCAAGCAGCCGATCCAGGTCACCACCATTACCCCCGGCGCCGCGCCGGGTACCACGGTCAAGATCGGCGGCTTCATCAAGGCCGATTTCCTGGCCACCCAGACCAGCGATGGCCAGCTGGCCGACGATGCCACCGGCCGCGCGCTGTACCTGCCCGGGCAGACACCGGTGGAAGGTGCCGGCGGCAGCGGCAAGCGCTCGGACGTGGACTACAACGCCCACGCCAAGTTCTCGCGCTTCAACCTGGGCATCGACAACGTCAGCGAGTCGGGCAACAAGGCCGGCGCGTTCTTCGAGATGGATTTCTTCGGCAATTCGCTGGGCAACCAGACTGCCACCAACACCTATGGCGTGACCCTGCGCCATGCGTACATGTACTGGAACAACTGGATGGCCGGCCAGACCTGGTCGAACTTCATGGATGCGGCATCGCTGCCGGAAGCGGTCGACTTCGTCGGTCCGACCGATGGCGTGATCTTCGTGCGCCAGGCCCAGCTGCGTTACACCAAGGGCGGCTTCAGCGTCGCGCTGGAGAATCCGGAAACCACCACCCTCACCGGTACGCGCAATCCGGTCACCGGCGCCTGGACCAATGCCAGCGCCAACTCCGATCGCGGCAGCCTGCCGGACCTGACCCTGCGTTATGGCTGGAAGGGTGACTGGGGCACCTTCGGTGTCGGCGGCGTGGTCCGCCAGCTGAAGGTCGACAACCAGGCCACCGGTGCCAAGGCTGACAAGGTGGCAGGTGGCCTGACCCTGGGCGGCAAGTGGGTGATGGGTGACAGCGATTCGCTGCACTACCAGTTCACCGGTGGCGAGGGTATCGCCCGCTACATCGGCCTGGGCATCACCGCCGATTCGGCCTATGACGTGGCACGCGACGAACTCAACCCGACCGGTGTGATCGCCGGCTACGTCGGTTGGCGCCATGCGTTCTCGCCGAAGCTGCGCACCAACCTGATCTACGCGCGCAGCGACTACGACAACGACAGCATCCTCGGCCCGCTGGTGACCAAGAGCGTGCAGAGCATCCGCGGCAACATCTTCTATTCGCCGATGCCCAAGGTCGATGTCGGTGCCGAGCTGATGTACGGCAAGCGCGAGATCGAGAACGGCAACAAGGGCGACATCACCCGTCTGCAGTTCACGACCAAGTACAGCTTCTGATCGAGTGCCGACCAACGGTCGGCACCTACCGAGATTGAGTGCCGACCATGGTCGGTATCTACCAAGACTGCGTGCCGACCAAGGTCGGCACCTACAGAGGGAAAGCGTCCCATGTCCACAACACCTGCACCGGCGAAAGCCCAACTTACCCAGGGACACAAGAAGGTCATCTTCGCGTCCAGCCTGGGCACCGTTTTCGAGTGGTACGACTTCTTCCTGTATGGCTCGCTTGCGGCGATCATCGCCAAGCAGTTCTTCAGTGGCGTCAATGAAACCACGGGCATGATCTTCGCCCTGCTGGCCTTTGCTGCCGGCTTCTTCGTGCGACCGTTCGGCGCGGCCTTCTTCGGCAGCCTCGGCGACCGCATCGGCCGCAAGTACACCTTCCTGGTCACCATCCTGATCATGGGCATCTCGACCTTCCTGGTCGGTGTGCTGCCCAACTACGCATCGATCGGCTTCGCCGCACCGGTGATCCTGATCGTGCTGCGTCTGGCCCAGGGCCTGGCGATGGGCGGTGAGTACGGTGGCGCTGCCACCTACGTGGCCGAACACGCACCGGCTGACAAACGTGGCCTGTACACCAGCTTCATCCAGTGCACCGCCACGCTGGGCCTGTTCATGTCGCTGCTGATCATCCTGGCCTGCCGCTACTTCCTCGGCAACGAGGCCTTCGAGGCGTGGGGCTGGCGCATTCCGTTCCTGGTCTCGATCGTGCTGCTGGGCATCTCGGTGTGGATCCGCCTGCAGCTCAGCGAATCTCCGCTGTTCCAGCAGATGAAGGCCGAAGGCAAGGGTTCCAAGACGCCGTTCCGTGACAGCCTGAAGGGCGGCAACCTGAAGCTGATGCTGCTGGTTCTGCTCGGTGCTGCTGCTGGTCAGGCGGTGGTCTGGTACGGCGGCCAGTTCTACGCGCTGTTCTTCCTCAGCAGCATGCTGAAGGTCGATGCCACCACCTCCTACCTGCTGATCGCAGCCGCGCTGGCACTGGGCGTGCCGTTCTTCATCTTCTTCGGCTGGCTGTCCGATCGTATCGGCCGCAAGAAGATCATCCTCGCCGGCTGCCTGCTGGCCGCCATCACCTACATCCCGATCTTCAAGGGCCTGACCCACTTCGCCAATCCGGCCATCGAAGAAGCCCGCAGCAGCTCGCCGGCGCTCGTGGTTGCCGATCCGAACACCTGCTCGTTCCAGTTCGATCCGGTTGGCCTGCGCAAGTTCACCAGCTCCTGTGACGTGGCTACCGCTGCGCTGACCAAGGCCGGCGTGCCGTATGACGTGCAGCCCGCCGCCGCCGGCTCGCTGGCGATGGTGAACGTTGGCAGCGCCAGCGTGACCTCGTATGAAGCGGCCGGCCTGAGCAAGGAAGACGGCAAGGCCAAGGCCGATGCGTTCGGCGCGGAGTTGAAGGGCGCACTGGTCACTGCGGGTTACCCGGCCAAGGCTGATGGCTCGCGCATCAACATCGCCGGCACGATCTTCATGCTGTGGCTGCTGGTGCTGTACGTGACCATGGTCTACGGCCCGATCGCCGCCTATCTGGTCGAACTGTTCCCGACCCGCATCCGCTACACCTCGATGTCGCTGCCGTACCACATCGGCAACGGCTGGTTCGGTGGCTTCCTGCCGGCGATCTCGTTCGCGCTGGTGGCCGGTACCGGCAACCTGTACTACGGCCTGTGGTATCCGATCATCATCGCGCTGATGTCGGTGGTGGTGGGTGGCCTGTTCCTGCGCGAGACGAAGAACGTGGATATCACCAAGTAGGAGTGATGTTCATTGGATGAAGGAGAGGCCGTGGTGCAGACCACGGCCTTTTCGTTTCCCTGTAGCGCCGAGCCATGCTCGGCGACCGCGCAACGCGCGGCACAAAACTCCGCAGACGCGAACAGACAGCGCTCAATGCCGTCATCGCGGTTGACAAGCATCCGAAGCCACACGCCCTCTCGCGCACGGGGTCAGATCCCTTTCGCACGCGAAAGGGATCTGATCCCATCGAGACCGCCGCCTCACGTGCGCACGCCGTATAGTCGCGGAATGAGCACCTCAGCCGCCGACCTCCCCGCCATCCTGCACACCCTGCGCAGCACTTGGCAGGCCCAGCGCCCTTCGCTCGACCAGCGCGACGCCGACCTGCGCCGCCTGCGCGAGGCGCTGCAGACGCGCATGGATGAAATGGCCACGGCCATCGCCGAGGACTTCGGCCACCGCGCCCACGTCGAATCAAAGCTGGCCGATGGCATGAGCGTGCTGTCGGCCATCGATCACCTGCGCCGCCACCTGCGACGCTGGTCGAAGCCGCGTCATGCGTCTGCTGGCTGGAAGCTGTGGCCAGCGCGCGCGCAGCTGCGGCCGACACCGCTGGGTGTGGTCGGGGTGATCTCACCGTGGAACTATCCGGTCACGCTGGCGTTGGTGCCGTTGGCCACTGCGATTGCCGCTGGCAACCATGTGCTGCTGAAGCCTTCCGAGCACACACCTCACACCAGCGCGTTCCTGGCCGATCTGTTGGCCAGCGTGTTCCCGCCCGATCGCGTGGCGGTGGTGCAGGGTGGGGCGGACGTGGCTGCGGCGGTGTCTTCGCTACCGCTGAACCACCTCGTGTTTACCGGTTCCACCGCGGTCGGTCGCAAGGTGATGGCGGCGGCGGCGGAACATCTGGTGCCGCTGACGCTGGAGCTGGGCGGGAAGTCGCCCGCCATCGTCTGCCGCGATTTTCCGTTGGATAGGGCCGCGGCGCGGCTGGCCACCGGCAAGTGGTTCAACGCTGGCCAGACCTGCATCGCGCCGGACTACGTGCTGATCGACAGCGTGCGGCAGCGCGAATTCGTGCAGGCGCTGCAGCAGCAGGTGCGCGAGCGTTACGGCGATTTCAGCGATGCGGGTGACTACACGCGGATCATCAACGAAGGCCAGTACCGGCGCCTGCAGGGCTATCTGGCGCAAGCCCGCGAACGTGGCGTGCCGGTGATTGCGTTGGCGCAGGTGGATGAGGCGCGCGCCGACCGCGAGCGCCTGCTGGTGCCAACGGTAGTGCTGGACCCGCCGGATGACCTGGACCTGATGCGCGAGGAGATCTTCGGCCCGATCCTGCCGGTGCGGGCGTATCCGGACCTGGATGCGGCGCTGGCCGACATCGTGGCCCGCGACCGGCCGCTGGCGTTGTATCCCTTCAGCCACGACCGCGCGACGGTGGAGCGTATCCTCGGCCAGGTGCTGGCGGGCGGGGTGACGGTGAATGACACGCTGCTGCACTTCGCCGCTGATGGTTTGCCGTTCGGGGGAGTTGGCGCCAGCGGCATGGGCGCGTATCACGGGCAGGCGGGGTTCGATGCCATGAGCAAACTGTTGCCGGTGTTGTGGCAGTCGCGCTGGGCGGCCAGTGACCGGCTGCGGCCGCCGTATTCGAAGATTGCCGGGTTGTTGAGGTTGCTGCTGCGGTGAAGCCATTCCGGTGACGCATTCCCGTAGAGCCGAGCCCACGCTCGGCTGCTCTTGGCTGGTCCAGGCAGAAGCAGCCGAGCGTGGGCTCGGCTCTACACGGGAAGCCGGGCCGACCCCCATCCCGGCCACCCGGGTAGAATGCCCGCATGAAGATCGCCTCGTGGAACGTCAATTCGCTCAATGTCCGCCTGCCGCACCTTGAGCAGTGGCTCAAGGACTTCGGCCCGGACATCGTCGGTATCCAGGAAACCAAGCTGGAGGACCACAAGTTCCCGGATTCGGTGCTGATCGCCGCCGGTTACCGCAGCGTATTCGCCGGGCAGAAGACCTATAACGGCGTGGCGCTGGTGTCGCGCGAGCCGGCGCAGGACGTGCAGATCGGCATTCCCGGCTTCGAGGACGAGCAGAAGCGGGTCATCGCCGGCACCTTCGGCGACCTGCGGGTGATCAACCTGTATGTGGTCAACGGCCAGGACATCGGCACCGACAAGTACGAGTACAAGCTGCGCTGGCTGGAGGCGGTGCACGCGTGGATCGCCGAAGAACTGCAACGGCATCCGAAGCTGATCGTGATGGGCGACTTCAACATCGCTCCCGATGCGCGCGATGTGCACGACCCGGAGGTGTGGAACGAGAATCACATCCTGACCTCCACCGCCGAGCGCGGTGCGCTGGCCAAGCTGCTGCAGCTGGGCCTTCACGACGGCTTCCGTCTGCACAACGACGAGGCCGGCACGTTCAGCTGGTGGGATTACCGGGCGGCCGGTTTCCGCCGCAACCTCGGCCTGCGCATCGACCTGAATCTGGTCTCCGATGCACTGAAGAGCAGTGTGGTGGCCTCGGGCATCGACCGCGAGCCGCGCACCTGGGAACGCCCCAGCGACCATGCACCGGCGTGGGTGCAGTTGGGTTGAACGAACGGGGCCCGGCGATTGCCGGGCCCCGTATTCAAGCGGTGTTCCGCGTCAGCGTATGCTCTTGCGGGTGAACAGGTTGACGATCGCCAGCAGGATCACCGCGCCGATCAGCGAGAACAGGAACGTGCGGAGGGTGATCGCTTCATTGATGCCGCCGCCGAACAGCCAGCCGGAAATCAGTGCGCCAACGATGCCCACCACGATGTTGAGGATGATGCCCTGCTGGCCATCGCGCTTCATGATGATGCTTGCCAGCCAGCCGACGATGCCGCCGACGATCAGCCAGATGATGATTCCCATGATCGACTCTCCGGTGGATAACCGAGCCCAGTTGACGCGCAACGCTGTGAACCCGTCGTGCAATCCCGTGATGGCCGCGTGCGGATGAGCCTGCCAGCCACCCTCGACGGCCCCTGGCGGTTTGGTCCGGTTACGGTCTGGCGCTGCCCGCACGTGCCCGGTCAGCGCGGTGAGCCGCAGGCCCGGCAGGTGCTGGCACAGGCCCTGGGCGGCGAGCCGGATGCGCTGCCGCTGCTGCGCGATGACAAGGGCCGCCCCGAGCTGAGCGGCGCGCTGGCCCACTACGGCACCGGCTGGAGCCACAGCGGCGAGGTGCTGCTGGTGGCGCTGGGCGAGGGCGTGCGGTTGGGCGTGGACCTGGAACTGCTGCGGCCGCGCCCGCGCATGCTGGAAATCATCCAGCGCTTCTTCCATCCCGACGAAGTGGTCTGGCTGCAGGGCCTGGACGAGGCCGACCGCGAGCATTGGTTCTTCCGCGTCTGGTGCGCCAAGGAAGCCATGCTGAAGGCGCACGGGCAGGGCATTTCCTTTGGCCTGCACCGCCTGCAGCTGGCCCCGGCCGCCGATGGCGCGCTGCACCTGCGCTGGTGCGACCCGGAACTGGGCGAGGCGGCGCGCTGGCACCTGCACGAGTGGCAGGCCAGTGGCCAGTTCCGCGCCGCATTGGCCTGGTATCCGCAGTGAATCGCCGAATCTGCAGTGAAAACCGGCGATAATGTTGCAATGAGCGAACACGATCTTCCCGCCGGCGTAGCGTCCACGCTGCAGCAGGGCCTGGCCAGCATGGGCCTGGCCGCCGAGCTGGCCCCGCCGCTGCTGCGCTACCTGGCGTTGCTGCACCGCTGGAACGGCACCTACAACCTCACCGCCATCCGCGATCCGCAGGAAATGGTCACCCGCCATCTGCTTGATTCGCTGGCGATGCAGCCGTTCGTGGCCGATGGCAGCCTGGCCGACCTCGGTACCGGCCCCGGGTTGCCGGGCATCCCGCTGGCGATCGCCTGCCCGGGCCTGCAGGTCACCCTGGTGGAAAGCAACGGCAAGAAAGCCCGCTTCATGCGCGAGGCGGTGCGCCAGCTGGGCCTGGGCAATGCCCGCGTGGCCGAGTCGCGCGCCGAAGCGCTGGCCGAGCCGGGCAGCTACGATCAGCTGACCGCGCGCGCGATGGACACCCTGGCCGGCATCGTCCGCGTCGGTGGCCACCTGCTGCGCCCCGGTGGCGTGCTGCTGGCCATGAAGGGCGTCTACCCGCATGAGGAGATCGCAGCGCTGCCGGCCGGTTGGCAGGTGCGCGAGGTGGTCCCGCTGAGCGTGCCCGGCCTGGCCGGCGAACGCCATCTGGTCACTGTCACAGGCCCCTGAACCCCGCCGCCACCCCCTTGTGGAACAAGCGGTTGGCGATCCACGATTTCCGCACGGGCCCGGTTGTACGCATAATGACCGGTCCCAGCACACGTCGACGAGGCACACCCGCATGGCCCGCATCATCGCCATCGCCAACCAGAAGGGTGGCGTCGGCAAGACCACGACCGCCGTCAACCTGGCCGCTTCCCTGGCCAACGCACCCAAGCGCGTGCTGTTGGTCGACCTGGATTCCCAGGGCAACGCGACCATGGGCAGTGGCGTGGACAAGCGCGAGCTGGTCTCCTCCACCTACGATCTGCTGCTGGGCGAGTCCAGCGCTGCCGACGTGCGCGTGCAGACCGCCGAAGGCTACGACCTGTTGCCGGGCAACATCGACCTGACCGCGGCCGAGATCCAGCTGATGGCGCAGAGCGAGCGCGAGCAGCGCCTGAAGCGCGCGCTGGCGCCGATCCGCGACGAGTACGACTACATCCTGATCGACTGCCCGCCGGCACTTTCGCTGCTGACCCTGAACGCCCTGGCCGCCGCCGATTCGGTGATCGTGCCGATGCAGTGCGAGTACTACGCGCTGGAAGGCCTGAGCGCGCTGGTGGAAACCATCGAAGCGCTGCGCGCCAACCTCAACCCGGCGTTGGAGATCGAAGGCGTGCTGCGCACCATGTTCGATGTGCGCAACAACCTGGCCAATGCCGTGTCGGCCGAGCTCACCGAGCATTTCGGTGACCGCGTGTTCCGCACCATCGTGCCGCGCAACGTACGCCTGGCCGAGGCGCCCAGCCATGGCCAGAGCATCGTCGGCTACGATCGTGCTTCGCGTGGCGGCGTGGCCTACCTCGGCCTGGCCGGCGAGATCATCCGCCGCAACAACGAACGCAACAAGGCCACCAAGGCCGTGGAGACCGTCTGATGACCAGCAAGCCTGCCGCCAAGAAGCGTGGCCTCGGCCGCGGCCTGGACGCCCTGCTGGGGCCCAAGGGCGCGGTCAGCCAGGTGCAGGCCAGCACGGCGGTGATCGAGCCGCTGCCCGGTGAAGTGCTGCGCAAGCTGCCGGTAGGCCAGCTGCAGCCGGGCAAGTACCAGCCGCGTCGCGAAATGGACCAGGGCAAGCTGTCCGAACTGGCCGACTCGATCAAGTCGCAGGGCGTGATCCAGCCGATCCTGGTGCGCCAGCTGCCGGCAGGCAACTTCGAAATCGTCGCCGGTGAACGTCGCTGGCGCGCCTCGCAGCTGGCTGGCCTCGACGAAGTGCCGGTGGTGGTGCGCGAGCTGGAAGACCGCACCGTCATCGCGATGGCGCTGATCGAGAACATCCAGCGTGAAGACCTCAACCCGCTGGAAGAAGCCGAAGCGCTGCAGCGCCTTATCAGCGAATTCACCCTGACCCATGCCGAGGCGGCCGAGGCGGTCGGCCGCTCGCGCGCGGCGGTGTCCAACCTGCTGCGCCTGCTGGAGCTGCCGATCGCCATCCGCCTGCTGCTGGAAACGCGCCGGCTGGAGATGGGGCACGCCCGCGCGCTGCTGACCCTGGCCCCGGAACTGGCCAGCAAGCTGGCCCAGGAAGCGGCCGATGAGGGCTGGTCGGTGCGCGAGGTCGAGCGTCGTGCGCAGGCGTTCGCCGCCGGCAAGGTGCCGAGCAACCGTCCGCAGCCGGTGGCCAAGGTGCAGCAGGCCGATATCGCCTCGCTGGAGACCGAGCTGTCCGAAGTGCTGGGTACCTCGGTTGCGATCAACCATGGTCGCGGTGGCAAGGGCAAGCTGATCATCCATTACGCCAACCTGGACACGCTCGATGGCGTGCTGGAGCGGCTGCGCACGCGCCAGGGCTGACCCCGGCGCAGTTTCATGGGCGCACGGCCTGTTCCTGCCGTGCTCCGTCGATTGCAGGGAACGCACCGCCGCGCGTGCCGGAGGCCGCGTCGTCCACCGCAGGTGGGCCGCTCCGCCCCGTGGCTCATCCAGGGAGCAGGACATGACCATTGAAATCGACGACGTCAGCCCGGGCGGCAGCCCGATTCTCGTGCACAGCCGCGAGAAGGACTTCACCCCGGCCCACGGCGAAGAACACATCGAGGCGATCAGCGCCTACATCGAGCGTCATCTTGGCCCGATCTCCGGCGTCTTCCACGAAATCATCTCCGATATCGTGCACATCGACGTGCACGTGGTGCCGGCCAGCGACGCGTGTCCGTACCTGCGGCTGGTGACCTCGGGCATGAGCGATCTGCCGATGGCCGTGCCCGATGAGGTGGACGCCCCCCGGCACATGGAACTGATGGTGACCTTGCCGGCGGATTGGCCGATCACCCAGGATGCCTTCGAGGACGAACGCAACTATTGGCCGGTGCGCCTGTTGAAGACGCTGGCACGGCTGCCGCATGAGTACGACACCTGGCTGGGCTTCGGCCACACCATTCCCAACGGTCATCCGTCCGAGCCCTATGCGCCGGGCGTGGGATTCGATGGCGCCATCGTGCTGCCGCCGGTCACCACTCCGGACGACTTCGGCACGCTGGAGCTGGAAGACGGCAAGACCATCGAATTCATGGCGATCGTGCCGCTGTACCCGGAAGAGATGGATCTGAAGCTGAAGAAGGATTCGGAAACCCTGCTGGACCGCTTCGATGCGAAGAACATCCAGGATGTCATCCAGCCGGGGCGCACCAATGTGGCCAAGAAGCGTTTCGGCCTGTTCTAGGCCCTGCGCGTACCATCAAACTCTGTAACCGTTGAATTGACCGCTGAATTCCAGGCCCACCGCAATGACCATCCTGCTTACCGGCGCAGCCGGCTTCATCGGTGCCTACACCGCGCGTGCCCTGCTTGATGCGGGTCAGTCCGTGGTCGGCCTGGACAACTTCAACGATTACTACGACCCGCAGATCAAGCGCGACCGCGTGGCCGCACTGTGCCCGACGCTGGACCTGCGCACGCTGGACCTGACCGACCGCGACGGCCTGGCCGCGCTGTTCGACGAAATACAGCCGACGGCGGTGATCCACCTGGCCGCACAGGCCGGCGTGCGCTATTCGCTGGAAAACCCGCACGCCTACGTCGACAGCAACCTGGTCGGCTTCGTCAACATGCTCGAGCTGTGCCGCCACCGTGGCGTGCAGCATCTGGTGTATGCATCCAGCAGTTCGGTGTATGGCGATTCGGCTACGCCGCCGTTCTCCGAAGACCAGCGCGTGGACCAGCCGCGCTCGCTGTACGCAGCAACCAAGGCCGCCAATGAACTGATGGCCTACACCTACGCGCAGTTGTATGGCCTGCATGCCACCGGCCTGCGCTTCTTCACCGTGTACGGCCCGTGGGGTCGGCCGGACATGGCGCCGCTGCTGTTCTCGCGCGCGGTGCTGGCCGGTCGTTCGATCGATGTGTTCAACGAAGGCCGCATGCAGCGCGACTTCACACATGTCTCCGACATCGTTGCCGGTATTCTCGGCGCCCTCGCGCACCCGGCTGATGGTCCGGTGCCGCACCGGGTGTTCAACCTCGGCAACCACACGCCGGTCGAGCTGGAGCGCTTCATCGGCGTGATCGAGCAGGCCGCTGGTCGCCCCGCGCAGAAGGTGTACAAGCCGATGCAGCCGGGCGACATGGTACGCACGATGGCCGATACCCAGCGCGCACATGACGCATTTGGCTACGAACCGGTCATGCCGATCGAACAGGGCCTGCCGCCGGTGGTGCAGTGGTGCCGCGAGTATTTTGCTGATCGCGCGTGAGAACGCATCCTCACACTGCCGGATTCATCTTCGGATAACCTCGGCGTCGGAAAATGCGCGGTCTTTGTCCCTCCTTGGCCGAGTCCCCCCATGAGCCAACCCGAGCTGTCCGTCGTCGTCCCAGTATTCAACGAGCGCGACAACGTCGCGCCCCTGGTGGCCGAAATCACCGCTGCACTGCGCGGCCGGCTGCCGTTCGAGATCGTCTACATCGACGATCATTCGCGCGATGACACCCTGGCCGTGCTGCAGGGCCTGAAGGCCACCACGCCGGAACTGCGGGTGCTGCACCACGTTTCTCAGAGCGGGCAGAGCACCGCGGTACGTACCGGCGTCAAGCATGCGCGTGCACCGTGGATCGCCACCCTCGACGGTGATGGCCAGAACGATCCGGCCGACATCCCCAAGCTGCTGCAGGCCCGCGGTGCCGCCGATGCCCAGGTGAAGCTGTTCGCCGGCTGGCGCGTCAACCGCCAGGACAGCGGCAGCAAGCGCTGGGCCAGCAAGTGGGCCAACGCCATCCGCGCGCGCATGCTGCGCGATGACACCCCCGATACCGGCTGCGGCATCAAGCTGTTCGAGCGCAACGCCTTCCTCGATCTGCCGTACTTCGACCACATGCATCGCTACCTGCCGGCATTGATGCAGCGCGCCGGCTGGACGACCACCAGCGTGCCGGTCAATCATCGCCACCGCACTGCGGGCGTGTCCAAGTACAACAACCTCGGCCGCGCACTGGTCGGCATCCGCGACCTGCGTGGCGTGGCCTGGCTGATTACCCGCAGCAAGCGCACCGCGGTGGAAGAGCGATGATGGGTCTGGCGCTGCACTGGCTGGACCAGCCGCTGACCTGGCTGTACTGGACCGGCCTGCATGTGACTGGCTGGAAACTGATCGGCTACACCGGTGCGTTGATGTTTGGCGGCCGCTGGCTGGTCCAGTTCGTTGCTTCCAAGCGCGCCGGCAAGCCGGTGATCCCGCGCCTGTTCTGGTACATGAGCGTGGTCGGCAGCCTGATGACGCTGAGCTACTTCCTGTTCTCGGCCAAACAGGACTCGGTGGGCGTGCTGCAGAACCTGTTCCCTGCGTTCACCGCGTTGTACAGCCTGCAGCTGGACATCAAGCACCGCGGCTGGAAGCGGGACAAGGCCAGCCACTGAGACGTTGGTAGATGCCGACCTTGGTCGGCACCGCTGTGCATCGGTAGCGCCGGGCCATGCCCGGCGGCTCTGGGATGACCGCCAATGTCGGCCGCGCTGCGCGCTCGCGGGGCATGGCCCCGCGCTACCTCGCGCCTTCGGCGCTGGGGTCCCGGCCTGCGGCCGTTCCCGGTCCTGCCTGGGTAGTGCATCGGTAGCGCCGGGCCATGCCCGGCGGCTGTGGGATGACCGCCAACGTCGGCCGCGCTGTGCGCTCGCGGGGCATGGCCCCGCGCTACCGCGCGCCTTCGGCGCTGGGGTCCCGGCCTGCGGCCGTTCCCGGTCCTGCCTGGGTAGTGCATCGGTAGCGCCGGGCCATGCCCGGCGGCTGTGGGATGGTGGCCAACGTCGGCCGCGCTGCGCGCTCGCGGGGCATGGCCCCGCGCTACCTCGCGCCTTCGGCGCTGGGGTCCCGGCCTGCGGCCGTTCCCGGTCCTGCCTGCGCTGCAGGCAGGACCTTCGTCCCATGCCATGTGTGGTGCGGGGTGCCATGATCGGGGTCTGCCTTCCCGGGAACCTGTGCTCGTGAAAACCCGTCTTGCCGTAGCCCTGCTGATCGCTCTGTCTGCCCCTGCCGTGGCCCTGGCCGCCCCGCCCACCGCCACCGCGCCGGCCAGCGTGGCCACTGAATCTCCCGCCGATGCCGCCTTCCGCGCGCTGTACGAGAAGGAATGGAAGTGGCGCCAGGACGGCGGTGGCGAGGCCAGCGAGGACGAAGACGCCCCGGCCAACGCCACCCGCATGCCCGACGTCGGTGCGGCCGCGCAGCAGGCACGCCTGAAGGTATGGGACGAAACCCTGGCCGCGCTGAAGAAGATCGACCCGAAGACCCTGTCGCCCGACAACCAGGTCAACTACGCGATCTACCGCGACCAGGTGTTCAACCTGGCCGAAGAAGTGCGCCTGCGCGGCTACGAGATGCCGTTCAACGCCGACTCCTCGTTCTGGTCGAACCTGTCCTTCATGGCCCGGCGCGAGATGAAGAGCGCGCAGGACTACCAGAACTACATCGCGCGCCTGAATGATGTGCCGCGCTACTTCGACCAGCAGACCGAAAACATGCGCGCCGGCCTGAAGCGCGGCTTCAGCGTGCCGCGTGCGGTGCTCGATGGCCGCGAGGTGTCCATCGCCACCGTCGCCGAACTGAAGGACCCGACCGAGTCGCCGCTGTACGCGCCGTTCAAGAAGCTGCCCAACACCGTCCCGGTTGCCGAGCAGGCCAAGCTGCAGGCACAGGCCCGCGCGGCGATCAGCGGCAAGGTGGTGCCGGCGTTCCAGCAGCTGCGCACGTTCTTCGTCAACGAGTACGTGCCGCAGGCGCGTACCACCCTGGCCGCCGAAGCGATGCCCGACGGCAAGGCGTACTACAAGCAGCAGATCCACGAATACACCACGCTGGACCTGTCGCCGGACGAGATCCACCGCATCGGCCTGGATGAAGTGGCACGCATCCAGAAGGAAATGAACGACATCATCAAGCAGGTGAAGTTCAAGGGCAGCTTTGCCGAGTTCCTGACCTTCCTGCGTACCGACCCGCAGTTCTATGCCAAGACGCCGGAAGAACTGCTGTCGCGTGCCGCATGGATCTCCAAGCGTGCCGATGGCCAGCTCGGCAAGTACATGACATTGCCGCGCGCGCGCTTCACCATCGTGCCGGTGCCGCCGGACATCGCGCCGTTCTGGACCGCCGGCCGTGGTGGCATGGGCACCTATTGGCTCAACACCTACAACCTGCCGTCGCGCCCGCTGTACAACCTGCCGGCGCTGACCCTGCACGAATCCGATCCGGGCCATGCACTGCAGGGTGCCATCGCCGCCGAGCAGAAGAACCTGCCGGAGTTCCGCCGCAACGCCTACATCTCCGCCTATGGCGAAGGCTGGGCGCTGTACTGCGAGAAGCTGGGCGTGGAAATGGGCATCTACGAAACCCCGTACGAGGATTTCGGTCGCCTGACCTACGAGATGTGGCGCGCCACGCGCCTGGTGATCGACACTGGCGTGCACAGCAAGGGCTGGAGTCGCGAGCAGGCGCTGGCCTACCTGCGTGACCACACGGCGCTGAGCGAGCACGAAGTGACCACCGAAGTGGATCGCTACATTTCCTGGCCGGGCCAGGCGTTGAGCTACAAGCTCGGCGAGATCGCCATCGTGCGCCTGCGCGCGCAGGCGGAGAAGGAACTGGGTGACAAGTTCGACATCAAAGGCTTCCACGACACGCTGCTGAAGCAGGGCTCGGTGCCGTTGCCGGTACTGGAACAGCAGATCCAGGCGTACATCGCCGAACGCAAGAAGGCCTGACAGCCGTGTGGTCGGGTCGGAGCCCCGCCGGTGGCGGGGGTCCGACCCGGGCGCGGGGTCGGATCCCTTTCCCGCGGAAAGGGCTCCGACCCCCTCTCACCTCACCCCACCGTCCGCACCTTCGCCACGCGCGCAGCAAAGGTCGGCAGTACCAGCAGGGTCAGCACCGTGGCGGTGATCAAGCCGCCGATCACCACCGTCGCCAGCGGCTTCTGCACTTCCGCACCGGAACCACTGGCGATCGCCATCGGAATGAAGCCGACGATGGCCACCAGTGCGGTGGTCAGCACCGCGCGGATACGGCTGGACGCACCATTGATCGCGGCCATCATCGGCACGTCACCGGCGTCCAGGCGCTCACGGATCGCCTGCATCAAAACCAGGCCGTTGAGCGTGGCCACACCGGACACCGCGATGAAGCCCACCGCTGCCGACACCGAGAACGGCATGCCGCGCAGCAGCAGGGCGAGGATGCCGCCGACCAGCGCCAGCGGTACGCAGCTGAACACCAGTACCGCTTCCTTGCCGCTGCGCAGGGCCATGAACAGCAGGCTGCCGATCAGCAGGAACACCACCGGCACCACCGTGGCCAAGCGCTTTTCCGCACGCTGCAGGTTCTCGAACTGGCCACCCCAGGTCAGGTACGCACCCGGCGGCAGCGCCACCTCGGCCACGGCGGTCTGCGCCTCGCCAACGAAGCCGCCGAGATCGCGGCCACGCACGTTGGCCTGCACCACCACGCGGCGGCTGCCGTTGTTGCGGCTGATCTGGTTCGGCCCTTCGCTGACGCTGATGCGCGCGACCGAGGACAGCGGAATCACCACACCGGCTGGTGTGGCGATCGGCAGCGAGGCCAGCTGATCCGGGTCGTTGCGCGCGCTGTCATCCAGCCGCACCACCACATCGAAGCGACGGTCGCCCTCGAAGATCTTGCCGGCCGCCGTGCCGCCGATGCCGGTGGACAGCGCATCGCTGACGTCCGCGGCGGTCAATCCGTACTGCGCCGCTGCCACGTGGTCGATCTTGACGTTGAGCGTGGGCAGGCCGGAAATCTGCTCCACGCGCACATCGGCCGCGCCTTCCACCGCACGCAGTTTCAGCGCTACCTGGTCGGCCACCTTCTGCAGCTGGCTGAAGTCATCGCCGAAGATCATCACCGCCAGATCGGTCCGCACGCCGGAAATCAGCTCGTTGAAGCGCAGCTCGATCGGCTGGCTGAACTCGAAGCTGTTGCCCAGCTGCTGGCCGGCCAGCTTTTCGAAGCGGGCCACCAGCGCTTCCTTGCCCAGCTTCGGATCGGGCCAGTCCGCACGTGGCTTGAGCACGATCACGCTGTCGGAAATGTTGGTCGGCATCGGGTCGATCGCCGCTTCGGCGGTACCGGTACGCGAGAACACCGTTTCCACTTCCGGTTGCTTGGCAATGGCCTTTTCCAGCGCCAGCTGCATCGCCAGCGATTGCTCCAGTGAAGTGGACGGCACGCGCAATGCCTGCATCGCCACGTTGCCTTCATCCAGGGTAGGCATGAACTCGCGGCCGAGCAGGCCGAACGAACCAATACCCACCAGCAGCATCAGGCTCGCACCCGCCACCACCGACCGCGGCCGCGCGACGGCCAGGCGGATGATCGGCTCGATGCGCCCACGCAGCACGCGGATCAGCTTCGTTTCGTGCTCGCCATCATCGCTGTGTGCCTCGCCTTCCTTCAGCTTCGGCTCGCGCACCATCAGCGCGGCCATCGCCGGCACGAAGGTGAAGGAGAAGATGAAGGCACCCACCAGGGCCAGCATGAACGTGGCCGCCATCGGATGGAACGTCTTGCCCTCCACGCCTTCCAGGGTGAGGATCGGTGCGAACACCAGCAGGATGATCAGCTGTCCGAACGCTGCCGGTCGTGCCATCTTGCGCGCCGAATCGGCCGCGACGCGCAGGCGTTCCATCGCGGTCAACGCGCGGCCCAGTTCGGCACGACGCTGGCCCAGCATCAGCAGCGTCGACTCGATCACGATCACCGCGCCGTCCACCAGGATGCCGAAGTCCAGCGCACCCAGGCTCATCAGGTTGCCGCTGATGCCGAAGCGGTTCATGCCGATTACCGCGAACAGGAACGACAGCGGGATCACCAGTGCGGTGATCGTCGCTGCGCGCAGGTTGCCGAGCAGCAGGAACAGCACCACCACCACCAGCAACGCGCCCTCGGTGAGGTTCTTGGCCACGGTCTTGATCGTGGAATTGACCAGCACGCTGCGGTCCAGCACCGGCGCTGCCACGATGTCGGCCGGCAGCGACTTGTTCACCTGTTCCAGGCGCGCGGCGGCGGCCTGGGCCACGGTGCGGCTGTTGCCGCCGGCGATCATCAGCGCGGTACCGAGCACGGCTTCATGGCCGTTGCGGCTGGCCGCACCCAGGCGCGGTGCGCGGCTCAGTTCGACCTCGGCCACATCGGACACCCGTACCACCACGCCATTGCGGGTGGCCACAGGCGCTTGTGCCAGATCGTCGGTGGTCAGTGCCAGACCGTCGGCACGCACCACCAGGCCTTCGCCGGCACGCTGCACGAAGCCGGCACCGGCCTGCACGTTGGAGCGCTGCAGGGCCGTCACCAGATCGGCCAGGCCCAGGCCATGCGCGGCCAACCGCGCGCTGTCCGGATGCACGCCGTATTCCTTCACGTAGCCACCGACGGTGTCCACGCCCGCCAGCCCGGGGCTGGAACGCATCTGCGGCGCGATGATCCAGTCCTGCACGGTGCGCAGGTAGGTGGCGCGTTCTTCCGGCGTGCGCAGCAGATTGCCTTCCGGCGTGCGGTAGACCTCGCCGGCCTGCCAGCCTGCTTCGCCCGGCTTGGCCAGCTTCGCAGGGTCGAACGCGGTGAAGTCCACCGTCCACATCAACACCTCGCCGAGGCCGGTGGTGACCGGCGACAGCATCGGCGAGGCACCCTCGGGCAGCGCCTCGGCGGCCTCGCGCATGCGTTCGGCCACCTGCTGGCGGGCGAAGTAGATGTCGGTGGCATCGGTGAAGATCGCGGTGACCTGCGAGAAGCCATTGCGCGACAGCGAACGGGTGGTGGTCAGGCCGGGGATGCCGGCCAGCGCGGTTTCCAGCGGATAGGTCACCTGCCGCTCGATCTGCTCGGGCGTCAGTGCCGGAGCCACGGTGTTGATCTGCACCTGGCGGTTGGTGATGTCCGGTACCGCATCGATCGGCAGCTTGCCGAGCTGGAACAGGCCCACGGCGGCAATGAGTGCAGCCAGGGCCACGACCAGCCAGCGGTGGCGTACCGCGGTTTCAATGATGAGCTTGAACATGGAAGGTCCTCAGTGCCCGTGCTCGGCTTCGCCCTTGGCCAGTTCGGCCTTGAGCAGGAAAGCGTTGGCGCCGACGATGCGTTCGCTGCCGCTCAGGCCACCGAGGATCTCGATGCGGTCGCCGGCGCGTCGGCCGGCCAGCACCGGTTGCACCTTGAAGCCGCCCTCGACGGCGACGAACACCGCGCTGCTGCCATCCACGTTCTGCACGGCATCGGCCGGCACGCTCAACGCGCCGTCCTTGCCGTCGGTGACCACCACCGCCGACACCGGCGAACCGGCTGGCGGCAATGCCGCATTGACCGGCGTGGCACGTATCACCGCCACGCCGCCCTGCTGGCGCACATCGGCGGCCGAACCGGTGACGGTGGCACTGAAGCTGCCGCCCGGCACGGTCACTTCCAGCGTCATGCCCGGGCTGACCTGTGCGGCCAGCGCTGGCGGTGCGGTGAATACCAGCTCGTTCATCGACGGATCGGCGACGTCGGCCACCGGGCTGCCGGCTGCTACCACGCCACCGGGCGTGACCTGCACGTTGCCGACGATGCCGGCCACCGGGCTGGTGATGCGCACGCGGCCGCTGCTGTCGGGTGAACCGTTGGCGGCGGCCTGTGCCTGTGCGGCGGCGGCCTGCGCCTGTGCCGCCAGCGAGCGCGCGCGTGAGGTTTCCAGTTCCTGGCGGGCGACCACGCCCTGTTCGACCAGCGCCTTGTCACGGCCATGGGCCAGGCGCGCCGCCTCGGCTTCCGCAGCGGCGGCAACCGCATTGGCGCGGAACACCGCCGCCTCGCCGCTGACCACGATCGCCAGGGCCTGGTTCTGCTTCACCGCCGTACCCGGTGCAACCAGCACGCGCTCCACGCGCCCGGTCACGGTGGAGGCGACCGATGCACGCGCACCGATCGATGGCTCCACCCGGCCGGACAGCCGCGTCGAACCGCCGCCGCCGCGGCCGACGGCAACCACGTCGATGCCGGAGGCCTTGATCTGCTCGGGCGTCAGCTGCACCACGCCTTCATCGGCGTCGGGCACCTTGCGTGTTTCGGCCTTGGCTTCGGTGCTGTCAGCGGCATGACCATGGCCGTCGTCGGCCGCTGCCTTGCTGGCGGTATCCGATGCGTCCGGGGTCTGTGCGTTGCCGGAGCAGCCGGCCAGGAATACGGTCAGCAGCAGGCCACCAACCAGAGGGAAAGAGCGGGACAGGTTCATCGGGCCTCCACAAAAGGTGCGCGCCCTTCGAGGCGGGCGAGATCGATTTCCGCGCCGACGCGCGACAGACGCGCGTCCACAGCGGTGCCGCGGGCGGCGATGAGGGCACTGCGGGTGCTGCGCAGTTCCAGCTGCGAGATGCGTCCGGCGTCGAAGCCGACGCGGGCCAGGCGATAGGCTTCCTCGGCGGCGACCACGCTTTCGTCGGCCGCGCGGGTGCGGCTGCCGGCGGCCTTCAGGCCCGCCACGGCCGACAACCGTTCCGCTTCGCTGTCACGGCGCTGCTGGTCCAGCCGCGCCTCGGCCGCGCGCTGTTCGGCACTGGCGGCGCGGATGCCACCACGGTTGCGGTCGAACAACGGGATCGAGAGGCTGACGCCCAGCGTGTAGGCCTGCTCGCGGTCCTCGCGGAAACGCGTCTGCGCGGCCGTGACGCTGAGGTCGGGCAGGGCACGCTTGCGCTCCACATCGACCAGGCGACCGGCCGCATCAACTTCGGCTTCGGCGACACGCACGGCCAGTGCGACATCGATGGCGCCACGCGGCGCCGGCGGTGCGCGGTCGAGCAGGCTGTTGTCGATGGTCCGCACCGGTGCATCCAGCAGGGCCGCACCGGCCAGGCGGGCCAGTGCGGCATCGCGGAAGGCCTGCGCCTCATCCAGCGCGGCGCTGGCATTGGCCACTTCGCTTTGTGCCTGCACCGCGCGCAGCTGCGGCTCGCGGCCATGCTTGACCATGGCGGTGACCGCCGCCGCATCATCGCGGGTGAGCGTCAGCGCTTCGTCGGCCAGGGTGTAGCGACGCAGGGCGCTTTCCGCCTGTGCGTAGATCGCCGCCAGCTGGCTGGCGACATCGCTGCGGCTCTGCGAACCGCGCAGGGCAGCGGCCTGTGCCTCGGCGCGGGCGGCGCGGACGCGCGCGCCACGCTGGCCCCAGACCTCCAAGGGCTGGGACAGGGTAAGCACGGTGTCGGCCCTGCCCATGCCGCCGTAGGAGCCGGTGCCCCAGGCGTTTTCGGCGGACCAGGAAAGGGAGGGGTTGGGCAGCGCCCGGGCCTGGTCGGCGCGGGCGTCGGCCGCCTCGGCCAGTGCTGCGCCGACGCGGGCGCCGGGCAGCTGGTCGAGACGTTCAAGCAGGGTGTCGTACGAAGGTGCGGCTTGTGCGGCGACCTGTGCTGCGGGGATCAGGCCCAGCAGCACGGCGACGACCAGCCCGGCCGCGCGCGGCGACCGACGTGTCAGGATCGACATAGGGGGATTCCGGTTGTGAGTGAAACGGGAGCCCGCGATTGCGGGACGCGCTCAACTCACGCCCGGGGAGGACGTGCCAGTTCGTCCTGGGCGACCGCATAGGTCGCCGCGTCGCCTGCATTCATCCAGCGCGCCGGTTGCGGCGTGCCAAAGGCGGCGAAGGTGCTCGCCGGCAGGCTCAGGTTGGAGTGGTGGCAGTGGTTATGACTGCAGGCAGCGGTGTGCTTGCCGTCACTGTCATTGTCACCGTCGGGCTCTTCGGCAGCCGACTCCACATGCACCACCGTGCTGTCGTGCGGTTCCACCGCACACGCCAGGACATCGGCCACCGGCACGACCACGAACGCCGCCATCAGCAGCATCAGCAGGTACGAACGAAGGTGGCGGGCGATCCGGCGCATGGAGGGGAGGCTAGCAAGCGGTTTTCGGTGGATACAATATCAATGGCCACCTCGGGAATTCGTCGGAACCTCCCGTTCAGCTGCGCCGCGCACGGGACTGCTGCTCTGGTAGGTGCCGACCTTGGTCGGCACGCCTTTCGGTCCGTGGGGTGGGACACCGGAGGCGCTTCTGTAGAGCCGAGCCCATGCTCGGCTGCTGTCGCGCGACCAGCCGCCCCGGTAGGTGTCGACCTTGGTCGACACGCTTTTTGACCCCCGACACATTGCCGGCCAGCGGCTGGCACTACTGGTCTGCAGGCAGCTTCGCGATCACCTTGATCTCGAACTGGAAGCCATACAGCCAGGTCACGCCGATGCCGGTCAGGGTCGGGTGCGGTGCTTCGCCCCAGTACTCCGGCACGATCGCCCAGGCCTTTTCGAAGTTGGTTTCCGGGTCGACCAGGAACACAGTCACATCGACCACGTCGTCGAACGTGCAGCCGGCCGCGGCCAGCACTGCGTTGAGATTCTCGAAGGCGCGGCGCACCTGGGTCTCGAAGTCCGGCTCGGGCGAGCCGTCCTCGCGGCTGCCGACCTGGCCGGAGACGAACAGGAAGCCACTGGACCGGATCGCCGGTGAGTAACGGTTGCGCTCGTACAGCGCCTGCCGGCCGGCGGGAAAGACGACATCACGGTGGGACATAAGACGGATTCCAGACGGGAGGAGACCATCCTCCCCGCTGCCGCTGTCTGGATAAACCGTGATGATGCGTCTAGATTGATTAGAAATTCCAAACAATCAGGGTCGCTGACATGGACCGCTTCGAGGCGATGCGGGCCTTCGCCCGGGTGGTGGAGACCGGCAGCTTCACCCGCGCAGCGCACACGCTGCAGCTCAGCCGCACCACGGTCACGCAGCTGGTGCAGCAGCTGGAGGCACATCTGCGGCTGCGGCTGCTCAACCGCACCACGCGCCGGGTCAGTGTCACCGCCGATGGCGCGGCGTACTACCCGCGCATCGTGCGTCTGCTGGCCGAGCTGGAAGAGGTCGAGGGTGGGCTGGGCGATGCCGCCGCTCTGCCGCGTGGGCGCCTGCGCATCGACGTTCCCGGCCCGTTCGCACGGCTGCTGCTGGTGCCGGCGCTGCCCGGCTTCCAGGCGCGCTACCCGGACATCCAGCTGGAGGTGGGGGTCAGCGACCGCGAGGTCGATGTGATCGCCGACAACGTCGACTGCGTGATCCGCGGCGGAACCCCGGCCGACCCGGCGCTGGTGGCGCGGCCGCTGGCGAGCCTGCCGATCGGCTTCCATGCCAGCCCAGGCTATGTGCAGCAGTTCGGTGCGCCGGACCACCCGCGCGCGCTGCAAGGGCCGGACCACCACACGGTCGGTTTCCTCAGCCCGCGCAGTGGCCGTGCCCGCGTGTTCACCGCGCAGCGCGGCGCCGAGCGCATCGAGGTGCAGGGGCGCTATTCCATCGGCTTCGATGATGGCAATGCCTATCTGGCGGCGGGTCTGGCCGGCCTCGGCGTGGTCGCGCTGCCCAGCTACATGGCCGAACCGCATGTAGCGCGCGGCGAGTTGCTGCCCGTACTGCAGGATTGGCAATTGCCGCCGATGCCGATGCACGTGATGTTCCCGCCGAACCGGCACATGAGCCAGCGGCTGCGGGTGTTCATTGACTGGGTGGTGGAGACGTTGGGCTGAGCCACCGCTCGATCGCCGCCACGCCGCATGCCACACCATCCTCGTTCGCCATTGCAGCGCCCAGCGCGGCTGCACGCGCGCGCGTATCCGCATGCTCGGCGAACGCCAGTGCAGCGGCCAACGCCTGCGGCTGCAGCCGTTTCGGTGACAGCGGCGCAGGCGCTACGCCCAGGCGCTGCAGGCGATCGGCCCAGAAGAACTGGTCGGCGGCGAACGGCATCACCATCGACGGTATGCCGGCGCGACAGGCCGAATGCGTGGTGCCGCTGCCACCATGATGGATCGCCAGCGCGCAGCGCGGCAGCAAGGCTTCATGCGGGGTGGGCCCGATCACCAGCACCGTGTCGGGCAGCGCCATGTCGGGCACGCCGACCCAACCGGGGAACAGCAGCACGCGGCGCGGTGCCAGCGCTGCCAACAGCGCCGGCAACACGCGTTCGCGGTCGAAGCCGGTCATGCTGCCAAAGCCCAGGTAGACCGGCGGTGGCCCTGCATCGAGGAAGGCCTGTAGTTCGGCTGACGGCTGCCACGGCGCTGCGGGTGCCGACCACTGGCCGCATACGAGGTGGTCGGCCGGCCAGTCCGAAGGCGGCGGCAACAGCTGTGGCGAGACGCCGTACAGCATCGGCAGGCCGGTCCAGAGCGAGCGTCGTGGCGGCTGCCCGGCGTGCTGGCGGGCAGCGTTTATCGGGCCGCGGAACTGCCGCCAGATCAGGCCGTTGACCAGCCCGTAGCTGGCCCGGTTCAACCATCCCGGTGAGCGCCCGGGTGGCAGGAAGGGCGAGCGGAATGCGCGCGTCGGCGTCAGCGGAATCATGCCGGCGCCGATCACCGGAAGACCACGACGTTCGCCGACGCTCATGCCGACGAACGCCGCCAGGCCGCCGGTCAGGATCGCATCGCAGCCCTCGGCCGCAGCATCGGCCTGGCGCATCCAGCCGGCAACGTGCTGCAGCGCCATCCGTGCCAGCCCGGTGCTGGCGGCGGCCACGCCGTTGCCGCGTGAGACCAGCGCTACCACCTCATCGTGGATGTCGCCTTCAAGCGCGGCGTGCGGGACGCCCATTGTTTTCGCGCTGCCCAGAGTGCCGCCGTCGGCCAGCAGCATGACGTCGTGGCCGGCCGCGATCAGCCCGTGGCAGAGCATGACCAGCGGGCGCGTATCGCCTTCGGTGCCGTAGGTGAGGGCCAGCAGTCGCATTGGAAGCTCCGCAGTGAGGCGCCAGTATGCCGGGATCACACCGCGTGCCCCTGCGCTGCCGCTGGCGCACGACATGGGACAATCCAGCATCATCTGCCCCCGTTGCACGGGGCGCGCGTAACAGGATCCAGCATCGAATGACTGCACTGCCCTCACTACCATCCTTTGTCTCCCGCATGCCCGTTGCTGCATACGGGTGTGGGGCATGAGCCGCGTCGTCGCGCTGGACACCGAAACCACCGGCATCTCGCATCGTCTGGGCCACCGGGTGATTGAAATCGGGGCGGTGGAACTGATCGATGGTCAGCTCAGCGGCCGCCAGTTCCACACCTATCTGCAGCCGCAGCGCAAAGTGGACTGGGGCGCGCAGCGCGTGCACGGCATCAGCGATGCGATGCTGGTGGGCAAGCCGCTGTTCGCGAGCAAGGCCGCCGAGCTGCTGGAGTTCCTGCGTGGCAGCGAGATGGTCGCGCACAACGCTACCTTCGACGTCGGCTTCCTCGACAACGAGCTGCGCCTGGCCGGCATTGCCGATGGGCTGGCCCAGCACTGCCGCGTGACCTGCAGCCTGAAGCTGGCGCGGGGGCGCTGGCCCGGCCAGGGCAACAAGCTGGACGATGTGCTGCAGCGCCTGCGCATTCCCGGTAATCGTGGCCTGCACGGCGCGCTGAAGGACGCCCATCTGCTGGCCCAGGTCATTCCACACCTGCGCTGAGCTGGCCCTGTCGCTGTTGTAGAGCCGAGCCGACGCTCGGCTGCTTCCCCCCGTATGACCCAGCCGAGCGTGGGCTATGCCGGTCGTCCTGACCGTCACCCTACGGGCCGTCGCAAGCGACGTTGGCAGCGGCTCCTGCCGCTACCTTCGGCTCTACAAGGGCCCCCGTCGCCGTGTTCAGCCTTGCCCTGTGGGTAACTTGCGCAAGTGCTTGAACCCGTGCATAATGCGCGGCTCGCTGTGTCCGGTTTTCTATCGGGCGGCGCCCCCGGGAGCACGTCCCCGGCCGCCCAACGCCAGCGTAACCCTTTGATTCTCTTGACGTGTGGTGGGCAACCATCGAGGCCGCCGTCTCCCGGGCTACGGGCTGACACAACTTACTATCGAGGTGCGCCATGTCCCGCGTATGCCAGGTTTCCGGCAAGCGAGTGCAGACGGGTAACAACGTCTCGCACGCCAACAACAAGACCCGTCGTCGTTTCCTGCCGAATCTGCACGAGCGCCGCTTCTGGGTTGCCAGCGAGAACCGCTGGGTGAAGCTTCGTGTTTCCGCGCATGCACTGCGCACCATCGACAAGAACGGTATCGATTCCGTTCTGGCTGAGCTGCGTGCGCGCGGCGAAAAGGTCTGAGGAGTAGACGATCATGGCAGGCAAGCGCGATAAGGTCCGTATGATTTCGACCGCTGGTACCGGTCACTTCTACACGACCGACAAGAACAAGAAGAACACCCCGGGGAAGATGGAATTCTCCAAGTACGATCCGGTCGTGCGCAAGCACGTCCCGTACAAGGAAGGCAAGATCAAGTAATCCGCAAGGATTGCTGATTGCCTCCGAAGAAACCCGCCCTCGTGGCGGGTTTTTTTGTGGCTCCCCGCCCCCGGTAGGTGTCGACCTTGGTCGGCACGTTCCGACCCCGGTGGGTGCCGACCGTTGGTCGGCACGCTTGGCGCGGCTCGACTCTACCCACCCCGCTGGGCAGAATGGCCCATCACCCTCCCGACGGGCGCGCCTGATGCTGTTCGAGTGGTTGCTGGGTTCGTATCTGCTGCTGATCGACTGGCTGATCCGGCTGGTGGCGCTGTGCTGGATCCCCACCCGCACTACGCCGGGCGCGGCGCGCAGCTGGCTGCTGCTGGTCGGCTTCGTGCCGCTGCTGGGCCTGCCGCTGTACCTGCTGTTCGGGCATCCGTGGTTGTCGCGCGAACGCATCCGCCGGCAGGCCGAGGCCTCGCAGGTGATCCGCGAGGAACAGGCGCTGCAGCGCCGCCTGCGCTGGACGCCGCAGCCCGATTCGGCCAGCGCCGAAGTGGTGCCGCTGGTGCAGCGTCAGGGCGATTTCATGCCGGTGCACGGCAACGCGGTCGATCTGCTGACCGACTACGACGAATCACTGCACAACCTGATCGCCGACATCGACCAGGCCCAGGACCGGGTGCACCTGCTGTATTACCTGATGTTCGATGACACCGTGGGCGAGGCCATCGTCGAAGCCCTGCAGCGTGCCGCAGCGCGTGGCGTGCAGTGCCGCGTGCTGCTGGATGCGGTGGGCGCCAAGCGCGGCCTTCGCGCGTACAGCAAGCGGCTGCGGTCACGTGACGTCGAAGTGCGCGCGATGCTGCCCGGCGGACTGCGCTGGCGCCGCAGCGGGCGCATGGACCTGCGCAACCACCGCAAGATCGCGGTGATCGACAACGAAGTGGGCTATGTCGGTTCGCAGAACCTGGCGCGGCCTGAATTCGTGGCCGGCCACCCCAACCGTGAACTGGTGGCGCGCGTGCGCGGGCCGGCGGTGGCGCACCTTGAAGCGGTGTTCGCCAGCGACTGGTACATCGAAACCGGGCAGCGCCTGGACGTCATCGCCGACGTGCCGGTGTGCAGCGAGGACATCGCCACCCAGCTGCTGCCCAGCGGCCCGGCCTACCCCTACAGCAACGCGCGCGATGCGGTGGCCGCGCTGATCCATCTTGCCCGGCGCCGGCTTGTGATGGTGACGCCGTACTTCGTGCCCGACGAAGCAACGCTGAGTGCACTGCGCATCGCCGCACTGTCCGGCGTGCAGGTGCAGCTGATCCTGTCGGCCAGCAACAACCAGCGGCTGACCTCGTGGGCGCAGGAGGCCTACTACGACGAGCTGCTGCGCTGCGGGGTGCAGATCGCGCTGTACGAGCCGCAGTTCCTGCATGCCAAGCACATGAGCGTGGACGAGGACATCGCCGTGCTGGGGTCGATCAACATGGATATCCGCTCGTTCGCGCTGAATGCCGAAATCGGCCTGATCTGCTACGACCGTCAACTGGTCACGCAGCTGATCGCCATCGAGGACGACTATCTGCGCCAGTCACGCCTGCTGGACCTGGAGCAGTGGCGCAAGCGCCCAGCGTGGCTGCGCAGCCGCGAGGGCATCGCGCGCCTGGCCGATGCATTGATGTAGGCCGGCGCCAGCCGGGCAGGGGCGATGGCCTACAATCGGCGCATGACTGATTCACCGCGTAATGGCGAACTGGACCTGGCGATCATCGGTGGTGGTGCGGCCGGGGTGCTGGTGGCGATCCAGGTGTTGCGCCAGGCCCGGGCGCCGCTGGCGCTGGCCATCTTCGAACCCGCCTCGCAGCTGGCACAGGGCATCGCCTATGCCACGCCGTGGCCGGAGCATCTGCTGAACGTGCCGGCGGCGAAGATGAGTGCGTTCCCCGACCAGCCCGGCGACTTCCTCGATTACCTGCAGACGGCCAACGCCTATCCGGGCGAGGCGCGCGAGGTGCTGGGCGAGCGTTACGTGTGTCGCCACTACTTCGCCGCTTATCTGCAGCAGCGCCTGCGCGAGGCCGAAGCGGCCAGCGCAGCCCGATTGCAGGTCATCGCCCAACCGGTGCTGGCGCTGCATGCCGATGACCACGGTTACCAATTGCAGCTGGGCGATGGCCAAACGCTGCATGCAGCGCAGGCGGTGATCGCTACCGGCAACAGCATGCGGCCGCTGCCAGTGGACGGCGCCGACGCGCTGCCCGCCGATGACGTGGTCGAAGCCTGGGATTACGACGGCGTGCGCACGCTGGCCGGTGGCCATGCACTGGCCATCGTCGGCTCCGGGCTGAGCATGGCGGACACCGTGTTGGCGCTCGTGGCCGCCGGTCACAGCGGGCCGCTGCACGTGATCTCGCGCCATGGCCTGCTGCCGTTGCCGCATGCACACGGTGGCCTGCCGGCGTTCGACCCGCAGGAGCTGCTGACGATGACCCTGCGCCAGCGTCTGCGTGCACTGCGCCAGCACGCACGGCAGGCACAGGCCGATGGCATCCCATGGCAGGGCGTGATGGATCGCATCCGCCCGCATGGCCAGGCACTGTGGCTTAGTCTGGGCGAGGCCGACCAGCGCCGCTTCCTGCGCCACGTGGTGCGCTACTGGGATGTGCACCGCCACCGCATCGCTGAACCGGTGGCCGAGCAGTTGCAGGCGCTGCAGGCCCGCGGCCAGCTGCGCGTCCACCGCGCCCGCCTGCAACGCGTGTGGCGCGACGGGGACGCCCTGTGGCTGTCGGGTCGCGAGGCGGGCGGCGGCAACGTGCAGTGGACGATCGGCGCGGTGGTCAATGCCACGGGCGTGGAAACCCGCGCCTCGGCGCTGCGCAACCCCTTGCTGCAGCAGCTGCAGGCCGATGGACTGGCCCGTCCCGGTCCGCATGGGCTGGGCCTGGACAGCAGTGTGCCCGGCGACCGGCTGTGCGCAGCGGGCGGCCAGTCGCAGGCGCGCCTGGGCGTACTCGGCAGCCTGCGCATCGGCAACCTGTGGGAAAGCCTGGCGGTGCCTGAACTGCGTCAGCAGGCACAGGCACTGGCCGCACAGGTGGTCGCAGGAGCTGCGACGTCGATGCCGTAAAATGGAGGCATGGATGTCTCCCACTTGCTTGATGGCCTGAACCCGGCCCAGCGCGAAGCCGTCTCCGCTCCCCTCGGTCACCACCTGGTGCTGGCCGGTGCCGGGTCGGGCAAGACGCGCGTACTCACCCACCGCATTGCCTGGCTGCATGAAGTCGAAGGCGTGCCGACCCACGGCATCTTCGCGGTGACCTTCACCAACAAGGCCGCCGGCGAGATGCGCCATCGCATCGACGCGCAGCTGCCGCATGGCAGCCGCGGCATGTGGATCGGCACCTTCCACGGCCTGGCCAACCGCCTGCTGCGCCTGCACTGGCAGGACGCCAAGCTGCCGGAAAGCTTCCAGGTGATGGATTCGGACGATCAGCTGCGGCTGGTCAAGCGCGTGGTGCAGGCGCTGGAGCTGGATGACGGCAAGTACCCGCCCAAGCAGATTGCCTGGTGGATCAACGCGCAGAAGGATGAGGGCCGCCGCCCGCAGCACATCCAGCCCGAGCCGAACGACGCGTGGCTGGAAACCATGCGCCAGGCCTATGCCGAGTACCAGGCGCGCTGCGACCGCGCCGGCCTGGTCGATTTCGCCGAGCTGCTGCTGCGCGCGCACGAACTGCTGCGCGACAACCCGCCGTTGCTGTCGCATTACCGTGCGCGGTTCCGCGAGATCCTGGTTGACGAATTCCAGGATACCAACGCCATCCAGTACGCCTTCGTGCGTGTGCTGGCCGGGCATGAGGGCCACGTGTTCGTGGTCGGTGACGATGACCAGGCCATCTATGGCTGGCGCGGCGCCAAGGTCGAGAACGTGCAGGGCTTCCTGCGCGATTTCCCGGGCGCGCAGACCATCCGCCTGGAACAGAACTACCGCTCCACCGCCAACATCCTCAACGCCGCCAACGCGGTGATCGCGCACAACCCGGACCGCATCGGCAAGCAGCTGTGGACCGACAGCGGCGACGGCGATCCGATCGACCTGTACGCGGCGTACAACGAGATGGACGAGGCGCGCTACATCGTCGAGCGCGCGCGGCAGTGGGTGCGCGATGGTGGCAGCTACACCGAAGTGGCCGTGCTCTACCGCAGCAACGCGCAGTCGCGCGCGCTGGAAGAGGCGCTGCTGAGCGAACAGGTGCCGTACCGCGTGTATGGCGGCATGCGCTTCTTCGAGCGCGCCGAAGTGAAGGATGCGCTGGCGTACCTGCGCCTGTTGTCCAACCGCAACGACGACGCTGCATTCGAGCGCGCGGTGAACACGCCCACGCGTGGCATCGGTGACCGCACGCTGGACGAAGTGCGCCGCGAAGCACGCGCCCAGGGCATCTCGCTGTGGGAAGCCACCATGCTGGTGACCCAGGGCAGCGCACTGGCGGCGCGTGCGCGCAACGCGCTGGCCGGCTTCCTGGTGCTGGTCAATGAACTGCAGGCGCAGACCCTGCAGATGACCCTTGCCGAGCGCGTGGACCATGTCCTGGTGCGCTCGCAGCTGCGCGAGCACTGGAGCAAGGAGAGCCGCAACGCGCTGGATTCGGAATCGCGCACCGACAACCTCGACGAACTGGTGTCGGTAGCCTCGCGCTTCGTGCGCCGTGCCGACGACATCGAGGAAATAGGCGAGGACATGGACGAGCTGGTCGCGTTCCTGGCCTATGCCGCGCTGGAAGCCGGTGAAGGCCAAGCGCAGGCGGGCGAGGAGGGCGTGCAGCTGATGACGCTGCACTCGGCCAAGGGGCTGGAATTCCCGCTGGTGTTCCTGGCCGGCGTGGAAGAGGGCCTGTTCCCCAGCGCGCGGTCGCTGGAGGAAAGCGGGCGGCTGGAGGAAGAACGTCGACTGGCCTACGTTGGCATCACCCGTGCGCGACAGAAGCTGGTGCTGAGCTACGCCGAATCGCGGCGCATCCACGGCCAGGACAACTACAGCCTGCCGTCGCGCTTCCTGCGCGAGATCCCGCGCGAGCTGCTGCATGAAGTGCGGCCGAAGGTGCAGGTCTCGCGACCGGCCTCGATGGGCGCAAGCCGGGTGATGGGTCACGCCGCCATCGAAGCGCCGCCGATCAAGCTGGGTGCGCTGGTCAACCATCCCAAGTTCGGCGAAGGCATGGTGACCGACTACGAAGGCAACGGCGCCCATGCACGCGTGCAGATCGAGTTCGCCGACGCCGGCAGCAAGTGGCTGGTGATGGCGTATGCCAACCTGACGGTGATCTGATCGCTGTCAGGGGGCCGGGACATCTGTAGAGCCGAGCCATGCTCGGCTGCGGTTGGCCGGAAAATTCAGCCGAGCATGGGCTCGGCTCTACAAAAACGGCTGGGCGTCACTTGGTGGTGAACGTCTCCACTGCTGCCACCAGCCGCACGCGCTCCATCATTTCCTCATCCTGCCGGTTGCGGATCAACACATAGCTGCCTTTTTCCGGCGACAACACCTCGATCACCTCGTCGCGATAATTGGTGATCTCGATGAAGCCGTCGCCTACGCCGCTCAGATTGTCGATTTCAGCCAGGAGTACCCGCAACGGCACGAGGGCGCCGGACTCGTCTGTGCCGCCGCCGGTGCGGGGGTTGTCGAAGTACACGCTGACCTTGGGTTGCACGGTTCTGTCCCACTCGTAGATCGGAACGACATGCGTCGTGGCCAGCCGGAACTCCTCTGCTGATTCCTCGCCGCTGAACTCGCACTGGAAGATCGGCACGCACAGGAACAGGTTCGCACGACCCTCAATCTGGTTGAGGAACCCGTGATACGTGCTGGGCACCGCCATTGCGTGGGTGAACCCATAAGCATTGGAAGAAATAGTGAAGATCGTTGGCCTGTCGTGAGACAGATGGCGCGGTGCTTCCAGTACAACGCTGGAGGCGAGTTCCGGATCGTTGATGTTCTTTGAGACAACCATCAGATCCTGGCCATCGGTGGTCCTCAAACAGCAATGAAGATCGAATGTCGCCACGGTGTACTTGGCGAAGTAGCAGCCGTGGACCTCGGTTACCTCCCCGAACTCCTGCAACAGGTCATCTCTGGTAATCATGGGCGTGTCCAAGATGCGATAGCCCAATGATCGCTGATGAAGTCTGCGGCGGCCATGCAACGTCTCTGAAGGTACTGCGCAGGGCCAGAGCCCTTTTCCGTTGGAAAAGGGATCCGACCCCGATACGCTGCTGTCATGACCCGCAAGGTTCTCTTCCTCTGCAGCCAGAACCGCCTGCGCAGCCCGACGGCCGAGCAGGTGTTCGCCGAGTGGCCGGGCATCGAGACCGCCTCGGCCGGGCTGCTCGCCGACGCCGAAGAGATCCTCAGCCCCGAGCTGTTGCAGTGGGCCGACCTGGTGTTCGTGATGGAGCGAGCCCACCGCAACCGCCTCTCCAGCCGCTATAAGCCGTGGCTGAAGGGCAAGCGCGTGATCTGCCTGGATATCCCGGACGACTACGAGTACATGGACCCGGTGCTGGTGGAGCTGCTGAAACGGAAAGTGCCGCCGTTCCTGCGCTGACCGCGGTCTTGTAGAGCCGAGCCCATGCTCGGCTGCTTTCCGCAGCAAAGCCAGTCGAGCAGGCGCGGCTCTACAATAGCGGCCACATCTCCCAGGAACGCCCTCATGACCGAGCCCACGCTGCATGTCACCGTGAAGTTGAACGCCAGGCTGCAGCCCGAGCATCGCCATGAGCTGTTCGAGGATCCGCTGGATGCGCTGCTGCAGGCGGCCGAGCTGGGTGGGATCACCGGTGGCGGTACCGCCATGTCCGACGAAGGCGAAGTCGAATACGGTGATATCGAAGTGGCGCTGGTTGATGCCGCGGGCGTGCCGAAGCTGGTCGACCTGCTGGAGCAGCTGGGTGCACCGAAGGGTTCGCAGATACAGGGCGCAGGCGAGGCCGATCGCAGCTTCGGCGTGACCGAGGGTCTGGGCATCTACCTCGACGGCCTGACCCTGCCGGATGAGGTGTACGAGCAGTGCGATTCGAACCATGTATTCGAACAGCTGTCCGAGCGCATCGATGGCCTGGGCGAGATCTGCAGCTGGTGGCAGGGCCCGAGCGAGACCGCGCTGTACATGTACGGACAGTCGTTCGAGGCGATGCGTGAGGCGATCGCTGAATTCGTCAGCAGCTACCCGCTGTGCCAGAACGCACGCGTGGTGCAGATCGCCTGAGCGTAGGCCTCTACCGGTAGGTGCCAACCTTGGTTGGCACGATGTCGTCGGTCGCGGAGAGCAGCCGAGCATGGCTCGGCTCTACAGAAGAGCGTTACCGACTTGCGGCCCCGCGGGCGTTGTCGCGCAGCGCCATGTCCTTGCCGACTTGGTAGGCACCGAACAGCACCGCCAATGCGATGATCGCGGCGATCAGGATGGACTTCTGGGAGCTCCAGACGGGTGGTCTGTTGTTTTGCATGCCTGTCATCCTTGGAGGCGGCGCGGTGCCGCGCGCCCAGCATGCGCCGTGGGTGGCAGTCGGAGCAAGCTCGGCGCTAGGACATGGCCGGACCCTGCACCTGCTCCCAGTCCAGCCCGAACTTGGCCAGATACTTGCGCAGGCGGTCGGCGTCGTTGGTGCTGGCGCGCTGCGTGCGCGAGACCGCAAACAGCTCGCGACCCGCAGCGGACAGCGATTTCGAGCGCGCACAGACCCGCACCACTTCTTCCAGCTGCACGCGATCGAAACGGTCCAGCGTGTCCACGGCATCGCCCAACAGTGCATCCAGCGGTGAAGGCGCATCGCCGCCGCGCCACTGCGCCCGCAGGCGCACGATCTCGTCCTCCACGCCCTCGATCTGGATGCGCCCGGCACTCGCCAAGGTGGCCAGGCGCATGATCGACGCGCCCAGATCGCGGAAGTTGCCGCGCCACGCGGCTTCCGGGCTGGTGGCGAATGCCAGATAACGCGTGCGTGCCTCGACGTTGAAACGTACCCGCGCATGCTGGTCCTGCGACCAGCGTTCCAGCTCGAACTCGATGTTCGGTTCGATGTCCTCCATGCGCTGGGCCAGGCCCGGCAGGCGGTAGGTCCACAGGTTGAGGCGTGCCAGCAGGTCTTCGCGGAAGCGGCCTTCCAGCACCGACTGCTGCAGGTCGCGGTTGGTGCCGGCGATCAGCTGGAAGTCGCTCTCCACTTCGCGGTCGCTGCCTACCGGCAGGAACCGCTTCTCTTCCAGCGCCCGCAGCAGCATCGCCTGTTCGTCCTGGCCGAGTTCGCCGATCTCGTCCAGGAACAGCAGGCCCTGGTGGGCTGAGCGCAGCAGGCCGGCACGGTCGCTGGAAGCACCGGTATAGGCGCCCTTGGTATGGCCGAACAGGGTGCTCATCGCACCGTCGCCGCGCAGGGTCGCGCAGTTCACCTCGACGAAGCGACCCGGCAACTGGTGCTTGAGCTTCTTCAGCTCGAACACACGCTTGGCCAGCTGGCTCTTGCCTGCACCGGTCGGCCCCATCAGCAGCATCGGTGCGCGCGAGCGCGTGGCCACTGTTTCGATCTGTTCGATCATGCGGTTGAAGGCGGCGTTGCGGGTGGCGATGCCGCCCTTCAGCAGGTCGCGGTCCTGCAGCTGCTGCTGGGCAAAACGCTGGGCGATGTGGTCGTAACGCGATAGATCGAGGTCGATGACCGCGTACGTGCCGGCGGCGCCGTCCTGCTTGCGCGGCGGCGAGGTCTGCAACAGGCGGCCGGGGAAGTGCCGGCTCTCGGTCAGCAGGAACCAGCAGATCTGCGCGACGTGCGTGCCGGTGGTGATGTGGACGTAGTAGTCCTCCTCCTCCGGCTGGAACGGATAGCTGGCGAGGAAGTCATGCAGGGTGGCGTAGACCCCCTCGAATTCCCACGGATCCGCCAGGTAGGTGTCGTGTCGCTGCACGCTGATGCCCGGCGCCGCCTGCACCAGATCCTCGCAGACCACCCGCGCCAGCTTGCTGTAGCGGCGCTCATCCAACAGCAGTTCGATGCGGTCGGGCAGGAAATCCTCATGCATGCCCAGTGACACCGTCGGGCGCCACTTCTGCCAGCGGCCCGGGCCTTCGCCCGCGTCGAGCTGGGTGCCGAGCATGCCGAAGACCACCTGTCGACGCTTCATATCCATTCCTATAAAATTGGCGCGAGAAATATATATCTTTTCGCCACGTCTCGCTGGTCAAGATAGCTCGATTCAAAAGAAATTCCATGAAAATCAATCGCATGGATACTTGCGAGAAAAGTTGGCACGGCCATTGCTCTATGTCCGGCAAGACACGACGCGGGCTGTTCCCGCCGAGGACATCAGCATGGCCAACCTTTCGCTCTTCTCCTGGATGCGCACGCCGCAGCCGCCGCAGGCAGACACCGTCAATGAAGCTGGTGGCCTGGCCTACCGCCGCGACCCGCGTGCAGCGCTGGCGCTGTATGCGGCCACCGGGTGCCTGAACAACACCTTCTACAGCGACGCCGAGGCGCAGCTGCAGCAGGTGCTGGCGCTGACCGCGCAGGTCGAGCCGCGCTTCATCGCCCGCACCGCGCTGTACGCCCGCCAGGTCGCACATATGAAGGACATGCCGGCACTGCTGCTGGCGGTGCTCAGCCTGCGTGATCCGGAGGCATTCGCCCTGGCGTTCCCGCAGGTGATCGACAACGGCCGCCAGCTGCGCACCTTCGTGCAGATCATGCGCAGTGGCCAGGTGGGGCGTCGTTCGCTGGGCTCGCTGCCCAAGCGCAGGGTGCGCGAGTGGATCCAGCAGGCGTCGGCGGAAACGCTGGTGCGTGCGGCAATCGGCCAGCAGCCGTCGCTGGCCGATGTGATCCGCATGGTGCACCCGAAGCCCGCCAACGCCGAGCGCAAGGCGTTGTACGCATGGATCATCGGTCGTCCGTACGACGAGGCGCAGCTGCCGGCGGTCGTGCAGGCCTACGAAGCGTTCAAGCGTGACCCGCGCGGACTGCCGCCGGACCTGCCGTTCCAGTACTACAGCACGCTGCCGCTGGATGCGGCGCAGTGGTCGGCACTGGCCCGCAATGCATCGTGGCAGTCGATGCGGATGAACCTCAACACGTTCGCCCGCAACGGCGTGTTCGATGATCCGGCGATGGTGCAGGTGATCGCAGATCGCCTGCGTGATCCGCAGCAGGTGCGTCGTGCCCGTGTACTGCCGTACCAGCTGCTGATGGCCTTCCACGCGGGTGCTGGCTTGCCGTCGCCGATCCTGGAAGCGCTGCAGGATGCGATGGAGATCGCGACGGCGTCGGCGCCGGCATTGCCGGGGCGGGTGGTGGTGGCGGTGGACGTGTCCGGTTCCATGCAGTCGCCGGTAACCGGCTACCGCAAGGGCGCCAGTACCGCGGCACGCTGTGTGGACGTGGCGGCGCTGGTTGCAGCCTGCGTGCTGCGCGGACAGCCGCAGGCCAAGGTATTGCCGTTCGATACCGAAGTGCGCCACGTGCGGTTGAACCCGCGCGACAGCGTGATGACGTTGGCCCGCCAGCTGGCGATCAACGGTGGCGGTACGTCGGTCAGCGCGCCGCTGCAGTACCTCAACCTGAAGCGCGAGCCGGTGGACCTGGTGGTGATGGTGTCGGACAACGAGAGTTGGCGTGACACCCGCCAGGGTGGGCAGACGGCCACGATGCTGCAGTGGGATGCACTGAAGCGTCGCTGCCCGCAGGCGCGGCTGGTGTGCATCGACCTGCAGCCGGTGGCCAGCAGCCAGACCGTGCAGCGCGGTGACGTGCTGCACATCGGAGGCTTCAGCGATGCGGTGTTCGACCTGATCGCGCAGTACGCCGCTGCGGCCGAGGACGGCAGCAGCTGGGTCCAGCGCATCCAGGACATGGCGTTGTAAGGCGGCAAGGATGTCGCCACGGACCGCCCGGCTGGCAATGGGGCCAGCCGGGCAGGGCCAGGAATTCGTTTTTGCGGTGAATGCTGGTGGAACTACATTGGTTGTCCCTTCGGGGTCGGGTTCGAGTCCCGCGTTTCCTGCCTGTCGTGAGGAAGCAGACGTTCCACTTCCCTTGTCACCGCACCTTTTCAAACGGCACCGGCAACGGTGCCACCGATTCACCGCCGGCAGCGCGAATGCCGGAGGAACTACAGCCTCTTAAGCTCCAGGTCGCGGGTTCGACTCCCGCCTGCCGCGGCAACGCGGCGGTAGCTCAGTGGTAGAGCAGGATGTTCCTCCAGATTCTTGTCGTGCTGCCGGCACCTTCGCTTTCGTTGCGCGGGGAATGCAGGTGGAACTACATCGGAAGCCCTTCGGGGTCGGGTTCAAGTCCCGGCCGCCCCCCACGGCAACGTGGGGGACGGAATGTTCCACCACCTTTGTCACCGCACCTTCTTTGTTTTTGCTTTGGATGAAAGGAAACATCACCATGACCACCCTCAATTACGACGTGATCCAGCAGCCGGGTGCTGCACCGATCAAGCTGTGGACCCGCGGCGTGCCGCTGGAAGACCAGGCGCGCGAGCAGCTGCAGAACATCGCCAGGCTGCCCTTCATCCACAAGTGGATTTCGGTGATGCCCGACGTGCACCTGGGCAAGGGCGCGACCGTGGGTTCGGTGGTGCCGACCATCGGCGCGATCATTCCAGCGGCAGTGGGCGTGGACATCGGCTGCGGCATGATCGCGGTGCGCACCACGCTGGTTGCCAGCGACCTGCCGGACAATCTGTCCGCTGTGCGCAGCGCGATCGAACGGGCGGTGCCGCATGGCCGCAGCGTCACCCGCGGTGGCCGCGACAAGGGCAGCTGGGACACGCCGCCGGAACTGGCGGTGGAAGGCTGGGCGCAGCTGGTGGACGACTTCGCATTGATCTGCGAGCGTCACCCGCGCCTGAAGAACACCAACAACCTCAAGCACCTGGGGACGCTGGGTACCGGCAACCACTTCGTCGAGGTCTGCCTGGACCAGGAGCAGCGCGTGTGGTTCATGCTGCACTCCGGTTCGCGTGGCGTGGGCAATGCCATCGGCACCTACTTCATCGAGCTGGCCAAGCAGGAAATGCGTCGCTGGATGATCAACCTGCCCGACCAGGACCTGGCCTACCTGCCCGAGGGCAGCCAGCACTACGGCGACTACGTGTTCGCAGTGGACTGGGCACAGCGTTTCGCACGCATGAACCGCGAGGTGATGATGCGCAACGTGGTGGCCGCAGTGCGTACGGTGATCAGCAAGCCGTTCGAGGCCGAGGCCGAGGCGGTGAACTGCCACCACAACTACGTGAACCGCGAGACCCACTTCGGCAAGGAAGTGATGCTGACCCGCAAGGGCGCGGTGAGTGCGCGCAAGGGCGAGCTGGGCATCATTCCGGGCAGCATGGGGGCCAAGAGCTTCATCGTGCGTGGCCTCGGCAACGAGGACAGCTTCCACAGCTGCAGCCACGGTGCCGGCCGCGTAATGAGCCGTACCCAGGCGCGCAAGCTGATCACGGTGGATGACCACGCCAAGGCCACCGCGCACGTGGAATGCCGCAAGGATGCGGAGGTGGTGGATGAATCGCCGGCGGCCTACAAGCCGATCGAGGCGGTCATGGAGGCCCAGCGCGATCTGGTCGAGATCGTGCACACGCTGCGCCAGGTGGTGTGCGTGAAGGGATGAGGCAGCCCGTGCGCGGCGTACACTGCGCCGCGCACGGCAGCAGGGCCCGGCATCGACACAACGGGCATGGAGGAACAGACAGATGGACATGATTGAACTGGATGGCGGGCATGGTGGCGGACAGCTGCTGCGCTCGGCGTTGACATTGAGCCTGTGCACAGGCACAGGCTTCACGCTGCACAACATCCGCGCGATCCGGCGTAAGCCGGGATTGATGCGCCAGCACCTGACCGCGGTGAACGCCGCGGCGCGGGTCGGCAACGCGTGTGTGCACGGTGCAGAACTGGGCGCTACCTCGCTTCGCTTCGAGCCGGGTGCGGTGAGCGCTGGCGACTATCATTTCGCGACCGGCAGCAGCGGCTCGGCAACGCTGGTGCTGCAGACCGTGCTGCCGGCGCTGTGGCGCGCGCAGGGGGCGTCGCAGCTGCGCCTGGAAGGCGGTACCCACAACCCGCTGGCGCCCAGTGCGGACTTCATCGCCGACAGCTATCTGCCGGCGCTGCAACGGATGGGCGTGCAGGCGTCGATGCAGCTGCTGCAGCACGGCTTTCACCCGGCAGGCGGTGGCGTGATGGAGGTGCAGGTGCAGCCGTGCGGGGCATTGCAGCCGCCGTCGCTGGAGGTGCGTGCGCCGTTGCAGGCGATCGAGGCACAGGTGCTGATGTCCGGTCTGTCCAGCGGCATCGGCCTGCGCGAACTGCAGGTACTGGCCGAGACGCTGGGCGTGGACCCGCATCCGCGCAACGTGCAGTCGATACGGCCGGCGCTGGGACCGGGCAACGTTGCCCTGGTGCGCGTGCGGCATGGCGACCACGTGGAGGTGTTCAGCGGGCATGGCGAGCGCAGTGTCTCCGCCGAGCAGGTCGGCGCGCGCCTGGCCGGGCAGGTGAAGCAGTACCTGGACGGGGCGGGTGCCGTTGGCGAGTACCTGTCCGACCAGTTGCTGCTGCCGATGGCGCTGGCGGGCGGCGGTGCGTTCACCACCCATGTGCTGAGCGATCACCTGGTCAGCAATGCGCGGTTGATCGAGAAGTTCCTGCCGGTGGAATTCGACTGGCAACCGCACGAGGGTGGCTGGCGGGTGACGGTGCAGGCCTGAGTGCCCGCCGGTCATGGCCCGGCGCTACCGGCGTATCGCAGCCGCGTGTCGATCCTGGGCATGTTGCGCCGGGCGATGCCCGGCCGCGCATTGGCCGGTCAACCCGCGCTGCGCAGGCATCGCTGCGCGCTGCCGGATTGATCCTGCGCAAGGCACGATCTCCACATCGGGTATGTAATGGTGTCGTTCCCACTGGGTAGATCACCGCGGAGCCCCACCATGTACAAGCGCATCCTGATCGCCACCGACGGTTCGGAGCTGGCCGACAAGGGCCTGGCCAAGGGCCTGGAGCTGGCCAAGGACCTCAATGCCGAGGTCGACATCGTCACCGTCTCCGAGCCATGGGCCGTCGGCATGTACGACGCCATGGGCTGGAGCGTGGGTTACATGAACAGCCCGGAGTACAAGGCCGACCGCGAGGAAGGCGCGCAGAAGGTGCTGCAGCCTGCCCTGGCCAAGGCGGCCGAGCAGGGCATCACCGCCAATCCGGTGCATGTGCTGGACCGCTATGCGGCCGACGGCATCATCGAGACGGCGGGCCAGCGCAACAGCGATCTGATCGTGATGACCTCGCACGGCCGCCGCGGTGTCACCCGCGTGCTGCTGGGCAGCCAGACCGCCGAGGTGCTGGCGCGCAGCACGCTGCCGGTGCTGGTCATCCGCTGATACAAAGCGTTCCCGGGGAGGGGACCCGACGCCGGCCGCAGGATGCGCGCCGGCGTTGTTTTTTCCGGCGCCCGGCGGATAAGGCCACCGAAACATCCAGTAGATCCACCCCATGGGTGGATGGACATCGCCGATCGCCTTGATGGGGTCAGAGCCCTTTCCTGCGGAAAGGGATCCGACCCTGCCTACATCACCAGCTGTACAGCTTCCAGTACACCGGCGACACACCGTCCTTGTCGTTGTCGAAGCGGCCATCGCCGTTCTTGTCGTACATGTAGAACGGGGCGCCGCGCGCCGGGGTCACCTTGACCATGCGCAGCTGGCCGGACACCCGGTACTCCTCGATGGTGTCACCGTTGTCCATCGTGCGCTTGGAGACATCCGCGCCCTTGACGTCCACCGGGGGAGCGCCTGCGCCGCCCATGCTGGCGCAGCCAGCAAGCAGGAGCAGGGAAGCCAGCATCAGGGTCTTCATCGGCGGGGCCTTTGCCTGGAAAGAGCCTTGATTATGCCCCAACGCCGCGTCGCTGCCGTGTCGCCGCGATGCAGGAACAGGCGCGTAGAATCGACACATGAGCAGATTAGTCCTGATCGACGGGTCCAGTTACCTGTACCGCGCGTTCCACGCGCTGCCGCCCCTGTCCAATGCACAGGGTGAGCCCACCGGCGCGCTGTTCGGCGTGGTCAACATGCTGCGCTCGACGCTGAAGGAACGCCCGGCCTACGTCGCGTTCGTCGTCGATGCCCCCGGCAAGACCTTCCGTGACGACCTGTACGACCAGTACAAGGCCAACCGCCCGCCGATGCCCGACGAACTGCGCAGCCAGGTCGAGCCGATGTGCCGCATCGTTGAAGCGCTGGGCATCAGCATCCTGCGCATCGACGGCGTGGAGGCCGACGATGTGATCGGCACCCTGGCCCTGCAGGGCGTGGCGCAGGACCTGAAGGTCACCATTTCCACCGGCGACAAGGACTTCGCCCAGCTGGTCCGGCCGGGCATCGAACTGGTCAACACCATGACCGGCAGCCGCATGGATTCGGACGCGGCGGTGATGGACAAGTTCGGCGTGCGTGCCGACCAGATCGTCGACCTGCTGGCGCTGATGGGCGACACCGTGGACAACGTGCCCGGGGTCGAGAAGTGCGGGCCGAAAACGGCGGCCAAGTGGCTGGCCGAGTACCAGCATCTGGACGGGGTGATCGCGGCCGCGCCGACCATGAAGGGCAAGATCGGCGAGAACCTGCGCGCCGCGCTGGAGCGGCTGCCGCTGAACAAGGAACTGGTGACCATCCGCACCGACGTCGCGCTGGACGCCAGCCCGACCACACTGGCCCTGCGTGATCCGGACGTGCCCACGCTGGGCGAGCTGTACCTGCGTTACGGCTTCACCCAGGCGTTGAAGGAGCTGGGTGGTCCGATCGCCGCTCCGGCGCAGGTCAGCGAGGCTACCCCGAGCCTGCGCGGCACCGCAGCCGGCTTTGCCCGTGGCAGCGCCGAAGCGCCGCCGGCGGGCGAGCTCGATCCTGCGCTTTCAGCGCCTGGCGAATACGAGACCGTGCTGACCACAGAGCAGCTGCAGGCTTGGGTCGCGCGCGTGCAGCAGGCCGATCTGATCAGCTTCGATACCGAGACCGACGCGCTGGATGCGATGCGTGCGCGACTGGTGGGCATCAGCCTGGCGGTGGAGCAGGGCAAGGCCGCCTACATCCCGGTCGGCCATGACTATCCGGGCGCACCGGCACAGCTGCCGCTGGCACAGGTGCTCGATGCGCTGCGGCCGATGCTGCAGGACCCGGCGAAGAAGAAGCTGGGCCAGCATGGCAAGTACGACCTGCATGTGCTGCGCCGTCATGGCGTGGACGTGCAGGGCTACCACGACGACACCATGCTCGAGAGCTTCGTGCTCAATTCCACCGCCACCCGCCACGACATGGATTCGCTGGCCCTGCGTTACCTGGGCTACAACACCATCAAGTTCGAGGAGGTGGCCGGCAAGGGCGCCAAGCAGATCTCGTTCTCGCAGGTGGGCATCGACGAGGCCAGCCGCTACGCCGCCGAAGACGCCGACATCACCCTGCGCCTGCACCACGCGCTGCAGCCGCAGCTGCTGGCCGAACCGACCCTGGACAGCGTGTACCGCAGCATCGAGATGCCGCTGGTGCCGGTGCTGACCAGCATCGAGGCCAACGGCGTGCGGATCGACACCGACGAACTGCGCCGGCAGAGCCAGGACCTGTCCTCGCGCATGCTGGCCGCGCAGCAGAAGGCCACCGAGCTGGCCGGGCGCAGCTTCAACCTGGATTCGCCCAAGCAGCTGCAGGCGGTGCTGTTCGACGAACTGAAGCTGCCGGCGGTGGTGAAGACCCCCAAGGGCCAGCCCAGCACCAATGAAGAGGCGCTGGAGGCGATTGCCGAGCAGCACGAGCTGCCGCGGGTGATCCTCGACTACCGGGGCCTGGCCAAGCTGCGCAGCACCTACACCGACAAACTGCCGGAGATGGTCAACCCGGACACCGGCCGGGTGCACACCAGCTACCACCAGTCCGGCGCCGCCACCGGCCGCCTGTCTTCGTCCGATCCGAACCTGCAGAACATCCCGATCCGCACCGAGGATGGCCGCCGCATCCGCCGCGCGTTCATCGCCCCGGAAGGTTTCCAGCTGCTGGCGGCCGACTATTCGCAGATCGAGCTGCGGATCATGGCCCACCTGTCCGGAGACCCGGGCCTGGTGCGCGCCTTCGAGCAGGGCGCCGATGTGCATCGCGCCACCGCCGCCGAGGTGTTCGGCCGCACCCTGGAAGAAGTGACCAGCAACGAGCGTCGCGCGGCCAAGGCGATCAACTTCGGCCTGATGTACGGCATGAGCGCGTTCGGACTGGCCCGCAACCTCGGCATCGACCGCGGCCAGGCGCAGGACTACGTGGCGCTGTACTTCAGCCGCTATCCGGGCGTGCGCGACTTCATGGAGCGCATGCGCGAGCAGGCCCGGGAGCAGGGTTACGTGGAGACGCTGTTCGGTCGCCGCCTGTACCTGAACGACATTCATGCACGTAACCAGGGCCTGCGTGCCGGCGCTGAACGTGCGGCGATCAATGCCCCGATGCAGGGCACGGCCGCCGACATCATCAAGCGCGCCATGGTCGCGGTGGATCAGTGGCTGCGTGACAGCGGTGCCCCGGCGCGGATGATCCTGCAGGTGCACGATGAACTGGTATTCGAAGCCGAGACCGGATTCATTGAAGAGCTGCGCAGCAATGTCGTGCAGCACATGTCGCAAGCAGCACAATTGCGCGTGCCGCTGGTGGTTGATACCGGCACCGGCAGTAACTGGGATGAGGCGCACTGAGTCGCATTCAGGCCGAAAACGCCGTGAATTCGTTCATTTGCGTGATATTTCTGACTCGAACATGAATGTTCCCCTGAGGGGTGCTTATTAAATTGGGCCCCTTCACGAACCGTTAGTGTTCGGAGTGCTTCTATAACTCCCGACAGGCGCAATGCCTGTTGTGGATCTCTCCCATCCCCTGGAGCAGATCTCGGAACGGGGGCTCCTCCCCAAGCACCCGTTCCCCGGCCCCGTTGACCTCCCCCTGGTCAGCGGGGCTTTTTATTTGTGCGCTGCTGCGCCACGCTGGGCCATCGCTCAGCAGGGGAATCCGCAATGCCCGATCTGTTCGCCCTGGCGATGCCGTGGTGGGAGTTCATCCTGCGCGCGGTGGTGGTCTACGCGGTGGTACTGGGCATGGTCCGGCTCAGTGGCAAGCGCGCGCTGGGGCAGGTCACGCCGTTCGATGTGCTGCTGATCGTGCTGCTCGGCAACGCGGTGCAGAACGCGTTGCTGGGCACCGATACGTCGCTGGCCGGTGGCCTGCTGCTGGCCGCCACGCTGATCCTGCTGAACTACGGCGTGGGCTGGATCACCGCCCGCAGCCGCCGCATGGAACGGCTGATCGAGGGCGAACCGGTGGTGATCGCACGCAACGGCAAGCTCTTCGACAGCGTGCTGCGGCGCGAGCTGGTCAGCCGCGCCGATTTCGAGGTCGCCATGCGCCAGCAGAGCTGCATCGGCGTGGAAGAGGTGGAACTGGCGCTGCTGGAAACCAACGGCCACATCACCATCATTCCCAAGCGCAAGGACGATTGAGGCGCGCCACAGCGTGGGCACGGAGGCAGTATTCCTCCGGCCCACGGCACTACGGTTTACTGTTCGGCCGCCTGCGCCTTCATGCCCGCCCAGTCGCGTGTGGCGTCCACATCGCAGGCCACATGCGTGCCCTTGCCGTCCTTGGCGCAGATCGCCGCCATCGTCTGCGGAACCTTGGGGTCGGCGGTATGCGCATAGCCTGCGGCGAGCCCCAGGCAGCCATCGCGCACGCCGGCGCTGCACAGCTTGATGAAATAGGGCTGGGCCTGTGCCCACTTCTCCGCGCTGTGCAGTTCCTCACCCGCGACCTTGCAGCCGAGCAGCTTGCCGTCGTTGCAGCATGACGCGGCGCCGCCCTTGCGGGCCAGGATCGGGCAGTCCAGCGGCTGCGGGATCTCCACGAATGCCGGCGGCGGCTGGCAGCTCGTCGCGGACTTGTCCATGCGCTGGTAGTAGCCGTAGCGGTTGTCCTTGTCCATCCCGGCCAAGGTTCCGTTGCTCAGTGGCTGCAGCACGAAATCGCTGCCGACGTCACGACTGATCAGGATCCTGCCGTCCTGCACGCGTGCGCGCAGGCGGGTGCCAACACCCTCCACTTCGACCAGGCCGGCATCCAGGAACCGCAGCGACGACAGCAGGCCAAGCTCGGCCTCGAAGCGGCCGCAGGGAAGCGCGGTAGCTGCGACCGGGGTCAGCGCCGACGACGCCAGCGGAGTCAGCATCGCCAGGCCCTTGGCCGGGCCGCAGGCGTAGCTGCCCTCGCGCTGCGTGCACGAGCGCTGCAGGGCCTGCTGCGCCTGCTGCAGGCGTCCACCGTTCCACAGCGCCTCGGCCACATTGCTGCAGAACGACTCGCCCTGTTGCTGCGCGCACAGCGCCGCCAGTTCATCCAGTTGTGCTGCGGGCAGCGGTGCGTCCAGCGTCTGCTCCAGACCCATCACCGCCCTGCCCATCAGTTCGCCGGCCATGGCCTTCATGACGGCCATGCAGGCTTCCCCCTCCTCGGGCGATGCATCATCGCGGCAGTAGGCCGGCATCTGCGGCTCGGCCTGGGCACGCTGCGGTTGCGCCTCCTTGGCCTGGCGCTGGTAGGTCTCCTGCAGTTGGGTGCAGGCTGCCTCCACGCCCTCGCTGCACCAGGCGTGCAGCTGCAAGGGCGCGGCCTCAGGCAGTGCCTCCAGGCAGTCGCTGGTGTCGGCCATGCAGCTGCCTTCGACCATCTCCGGTACCGGCTTGCAGGCGGCCGCTGCTTTCAGGTGGAACGTGTGGTATCCGCCGGTGACCGTGCGGTCGTTGTCGCTGAACTCCCAGTTCTCCAGGCGGCCGGTGGACAGGTTGCCGGTACCCAGCAGGTTGTCCTGGCGTACCAGCCGCAGCCGTTCCGTGGCCTGGTAGGGGCCCGAAAGGAAGCCGTGGGCTTCGCTCTCGATGGTCAGGCTGGCGTTGCCATCGTCCTGCAGGTAGGTGCCGCAGGCCATCGACTGCGCGGCCACCGGCAGGCTGGGCACGGCCAGCGCGAGCAGCAGCATGGCGCGCCAGGTGGTCATCCGGCGGCGTGGGGAAACAACAACGGGCATCACGGTCTTCCTTGATTCAAGACAAGAGGGGGAAATGAAGCAGAGCACGCCGCAGCCGGGCCACCGCCGCGCGGGCGGCGGTCCGCACAGCGGCAACGCGTGCAGCGTCCGGTACCCGAAGCGCCTACAGCCAGTCGCGTGGCACCAGGTAATCGGCCAGGCGCGCTTCGGCGCTGCCGTCTTCCGGGGTAAAGCCGTACTCCCAGCGCACCCGCGGCGGCAGGCTCATCAGGATGCTCTCGCTGCGGCCACCGCTCTGCAGGCCGAACAGCGTGCCGCGGTCGTAGACCAGGTTGAACTCCACGTAGCGGCCACGGCGGTACAGCTGGAACTCGCGTTCGCGTTCGCCGTACGGCGTGTTCTTGCGCTGCTGCACGATCGGCAGATACGCATCGAGGAAACCCTCGCCGACCGCGCGCAGGTAGGCGAAGTCACGCTCGAAATCGCCGTGCAGATCGTCGAAGAACAGACCGCCCACGCCGCGTGTTTCGTTGCGATGGCGCAGGAAGAAATACTCATCGCACCAGCGCTTGTGCGCGGCGTAGCGCTCTTCACCGAACGGCGCGCACAGATCGCGCGCCACCCGATGCCAGTGCTGCACGTCCTCGTCGAACGGGTAGAACGGGGTCAGGTCGAAGCCACCGCCGAACCAGCTGGCCACCACTTCGCCATCGCGCTGCGCCTGGAAGAAGCGCACGTTGGCGTGGGTGGTTGGCACATAGGGATTGAGCGGATGAAACACCAGCGACACACCGGTGGCGCGCCATGAGGCACCAGCCAGCTCTGGCCGGTTGGCCGAGGCAGACGGCGGCAGGCGGCTGCCCGCCACATCGGAAAAGCCGATGCCGGCCTGTTCGAACACCGTGCCATCGCGCAGCACGCGGGTGCGCCCACCGCCGCCCTCGGCACGCTGCCACAGGTCTTCCTGGAAGCGTGCGCGGCCATCGGCGGACTCGATCGCCGCACAGATGCGATCCTGCAGGTCGGTGAGGTAGGCGCGAACGCGCTCGAATTCGTTCATGGCGCGTACTTTACCGCAGGGCCTGCCCGAAGCTGCGGGCAGGCCCTGGCGGACTCAGCGCTTGCGGTTGGAACTGCGTGGCGCCGGGGTGTCTTCCACTGCCGCCTCATCGGCAGCCTTCTGCAGGGCGCCCCCCAGAACGATCAGCTTCCAGTTCTGTGTTTCGAGCACGTCGCAGGCCACGTGGAGGCCGTTCCGGTCGGCCTTGCACAGCTGTTCCAGGGTTGCACGTGCGTCCACACCGGCACCGTTGCCCTGCGCGGTGACCAGGTTCTCGCACCCTTCGCGCACTCCTGCGCGGCAGACCGTGGTGTAGTGTTCGGCGGCCTGCAGCCAGTTCCCGGACAGCGCAAGGCGGTTGCCGAGGATGTTGCAGCCCTGCAGCTTGCCCTGTGCGCAGCAGGCCTCGGCACCACCGCCATCGGCCAGTGCCTGCGGGCAATCCTGTGGCAGTGGCAGCACCGTGTACTGCTTCGGTGCGCTGCAGCCGGTTGCGCCCTCACCCGTGGGCGCGAACACCTGGAAGCGGGTCCAGCTGTCCAGGCCCAGCAATTGGCCGCCAGGCAGCGGACGCAGCACGAAGTCACCGCCCTTGTCATGGCGGATACGGATGTCGCCGCTCTCGACACGCGCACGCAGCTGGCTGCTCCAGCCAACACCGACCAGACCGGCGTCACCGAAATCCAGCGTGTCCATCAGGCCGCCGTCGGACCGGTAGTTGCCACAGGGCAGGGCCGTTGCGGGCTGCGGTCGCAGCGATGCGCCCACCGCCTGCAGCGCAGGCAGTCGCTCGCAGGCAGAGGTTTCATTGCCGGGTGTGCAGGCCGCAGCCAGTGCCTGCACCGCCTGCAGGGGATCTCCCGCCTCCCAGGAAAGTTCAGCCACGCGGGTACAGAAGCCGCCGTGCGGTACCTTCCGGCACAGCTGCAGCAGCGCTTGGCGGCGCTCCGCCGGCACGATCACCGGCGCGGTGGGCGCCGCCATCGTCACCACTGCTTCGGTCATGGCTGCGGTCATCGCTGCCTTGACCAGCTGCTCCTGCACCGCAGGGGCGGCCTCCAGGGCTGCGGCACAGGCCGGGGTTCCCTGCTCGAAGCCGCCGTCGCGGCAGGCGGCAGGGAGCTCAATGCCGGACAGGGCGGCGTCGAGCGCAGCCTTCTGCACGGCAGGATCGGCGTCGACCGCAGGTTTGGCCTCATCGTGCCAACGATCAGCCAACTGCAGGCACATGCCCGGCACGCCTTCCTGGCAGGCCGATTCAAGAACGGAAAGCGGGGCGATGGCGCGATTGTCCAAGCACGCCGCCGCATCGGCCAGGCAGCTGCCAGCGGCAGGTGTGGCAGCCGCAGCGCACTGTGCCGGCGTCTGCAGGGTGTAGACCGTGCCATCCACTTCGACGGTGCGGCCACGATCGCGCACCTGCAGCGCGCTGGGCAGGCCGTATTCCAGGCTCACCAGCTGCAGTTTTCCGTCGATCTGCTGGAAGACGACCGGAGACGGCGCGCTGCCGAAATTCTTCTGCTCGCCGCGATTGGGTGAGCTGATACGCAGCGTGCTGCTGCCTTCATCGGCCTTGAACAAGCCGCATTGTGGCGATTGTGCAGCAGCCAGCGGCGTGGCCAGCAGCAACGCCCAGGCCAGCCAGCGGCGGTGCGGTGCGGGTGAAGGCATGTCGTCTCCTTGACGATCGAACGGGACACTCCAGGCGCTATGGCGAACCACGGCCCTCGCGCGGGGGCGTGCATTGTGCCGTGCCGGGCACGGGCTGGTAACGCTGGTAGCCGGTCTGCGTGTCCATGCCTAGCAGGTCGCCGTTGCCGAGCAGGCGCAGCACAAGGGTTTCACCGTCCTGCTGCAGGTGGACGGCGCCTTCCTGCAAGCGGGCGCGTGTGCCATCGCCAAAGTCGAGCGTCTCGATCACGCCACCATCGGCCTGATAACGGCCGCACGGCACCTGCAGGAGCGGCACCAGGCGTAGATCGGCACCGAGTTCACGCAATGGTGCGGTACGTTCGCAGGCGCTGACGCGCCCCGCATCGCAGACCACCTGCAGGGCCTGCACCGCCAGCGCAGGTTCCAGCGCGATCAACTGTTGTTCGGCCACTTCGACGCAGAAGCGGCCATTGCGGTGCTGCAGGCACAGCTGCTGCAGGTGATCGCGTGCAGCGGCCGGAAGGGGCGAATCCAGTGTGTCTTCGTCTTCCCGTTGCAGACGTTCACCCACCCGCTGCATGGCGGCAGCCAGCGCATCGTCGGTCAGCGCCTCGCAGGCTGCTGTGTCATGTCCGGGCGTGTGTTCGCGGCAGACGGCCGGGCGCTCGAAGCGCGCGGGGCCGATGTCGTCGCTTCCCATCGCAGTCACTGCATCGCGCAGCTGTCGCAGCACCGTCGAGCAGCCCGCGCCAACGCCTTCGTTGCACGCGCGTTTGGCCTGGCCGGGCGAGGCCGTAGGCAGCTGCGCGATGCAGTGGCTGCCGGCGGCGCGGCAGCTGCCGTCCATCGCGCTGGGTTCGATGGCGCAGGCGCGGGACTGGCGGAGGGTGTAGGCCACGACGACGTCGTCCTCGATGCGCTGCCCATCAGCACTGATCCGGATCGGCTGCGCCACGCCATCGTCGAGCATGACCAGCCGGGTCTGTGCTGCACTGCGATCGACCCACAGCGGCTCCGGCTCACCGATGTCGTTGTGGCGGTAGCCGGTGCTGGAGGTGATGAACACGAGCGCCATGCCGCCATCGGTACTGCGGTATTCGCCACACCGCAGCGCATCGGCACCGGCCGGCAGTGCGATGAGCAGAAACAGGGTGGGCAGGAAGTTCAATAAACGCATGCGACGATCCTTGTCGTGCGGGAACGATGCAACTCAGTGGAAGCGCGCGCGGATATCCGGCCGCAGCAGGCGCCAGCCCAGCCAGCCCTGCAGGCCCGCGAACAACACCGAGGTGCCGACCAGTGTCAGGGTGAACAGCACGCGCTGCACCTGCAGCTCATGCTGCGCCGACGGGTCGCTGGCGAGCAGCGCGATGAATACCAGCAGCAGGCGGTCCATCCACCAGGCGATCACGAAGTTGGCCAACGCACTCAGGCCCAGCATCCACACGTAGGCCCACAGGCCCCATCGTCGCCCGCGCCACAGGCCCCAGCTGGCCAGGGTCGAGACCAGGCAGAGCAGGGCAACAAGCAGCGAGGTGGCCGCCGGGTGTTTCAGCATCCACCACAGGCTGCCGTCGAGCTGCTGCTCCCACGCCACTGTCACCAGCGTCATCCAGAACTCGGTGCGGGCCAGTGCAGCGGCCATCAGCGCCTGCGCGAGGAAGTAGAGGGTGACCAGCAGGCACAGCCAGAACGAGCCCTGCGCCACCGCGGCGACCCAGTTGTTGGGTGGCGGTGGGGTGGGCGCGGGAATCGGGGGAATCGAGGCTGACATCCGTTGTCCGGCTGGGCGGTGCCCGCTTCGTCAGCGAGCCGTCGCCAGGGCAGCGACCGCCGGCAGGATATGGTGTTCGCTCAAGGGTGCCAAGGGCTGGCCGTGCGGCGGCTGCAGCGGCACCCAGGCCAGTTCGGCGATCTCCGCACGTGCGCACGGCTCACCTTCGATCCACACCCGCCAGGCCTGTGCCTGCACGCGGTGGCCGGGCTCGTTCACCGCCCAGTCCTCGAACGTGCCCAACGGCAGCGCCGAGGCGGCATCCAACCGCACGCCCAGTTCCTCGTGCAGTTCGCGTGCCAGTGCCTGCAGCGGCGCCTCGCCCGGGTCGGGCTTGCCGCCCGGCTGGATGAAGCGGCTGGCACCGTGCTTGCGCACCACCAGCGCCCGGCCGCGATCATCGAGGATGACCGCGGCCACGATGTGGATCGTGGCCGCGGCAGCACTCACTTCAGGTTCTGCTCGAACAGCTTGAGGATGCGCTTGTACTGGTCCAGCCAGGAGTCGGCACGCACGTAGCCGTGGCGCTCCAGCGGGTACGGCGCGATCGACCAGTTGTCCTTGTGCAGCTCGATCAGGCGCTGGGTCAGGTTCACCGAATCCTGGAAGAACACGTTGTCGTCCATCATGCCGTGGGCGATCAGCAGGTTGTCCTGCAGGTTCTGCGCGTACTCGATCGGCGACGACACGCGGTACGCCTCCGGGTCGATGTCCGGGGTGTTGAGGATGTTGCTGGTGTAGCCGTGGTTGTACTGGTGCCAGTCGACCACCGGGCGCAGCGCGGCACCGGCCTTGAACGTGCCCGGCGAGCGGAACAGCGCCATGAAGGTCATGAAACCGCCATAGGAACCGCCGTAGATGCCGGCATGGTCACGGTCACCCTGCTGGGTGTCGACCAGCCAATCCAGGCCGTCCTTGTAGTCTTCCAGTTCCGGATGGCCCATGTTGCGGTAGATCGCCGTGCGCCAGTCGCGGCCATAGCCCTCGCTGCCGCGGTAGTCCATGTCCAGCACGATGTAACCCTTCTGCACCAGCAGGTTGTGGAACATCTGCTCGCGGAAGTAGGCCGGGTAGCGCTGGTGCACGTTCTGCAGGTAGCCGGCACCGTGCACGAACATCACGATCGGGTACTTCTTCCCCGGTTCCTTGTTTTCCGGCTCGTAGTACTTGGCCCAGACCACGCCGGCGCCATGCTTGGACGGCACCGCCACCAGCTTCGGCTGGATCCACTGGCGCGCCTTGTAGTCGGCGGTGCGGGTATCGGTCAGCACGCGCGCCTGGCCAGCGCCGGTGCTCGGCACCACCGCCAGCTGCGCCGGCAGGTAGGCGCCGGAATAGCGCACCAGCAACTGCTGGCCGTCCGGCGACAGCGAGAAATCTTCCACGCCATTGAGGTTGGTCAGCTCGCGCACCTGGCGGGCAGCAGTATCGACCGCGCAGACTTCGTAGTCATGCGGGGCCTGCTGGTTGCACAGGAAGTAGAAGCCCTTGCCGTCGGCCGACAGCACCGGCGCCGAGGTCTCCCACTTGCCACTGGTCAGCGCCTGCGGCTTGTTGCCACCGGCCTGGGTGTACAGGTGCGAGAAGCCCGATTCCTCGGACAGCAGCCACAGCGTGCGGCCATCGGCCATCCAGCCGAAATCGTTGAAGCCCCAGTTGATCCAAGCGTTGTCGGTCAGCCGGTGGCGGTTCTGCACGCGGCCGTCGGCAGCGGCAACGCTGACGATCCAGCGGTCCTTGTTGTCGTTGGCGCGCAGCATCACCGCGGCCTGCTGGCCATCAGCGCTCCAGCGGATGCCACCGCCCATGAAGTCGCTCATCACCTGCACGCTGCGCTCGCCCTTCAGCGCGTCCTTGCCGGCCTTGCGGCGCAGCTCGGCCAGCGGATCGGTGCCGATGCCCGGCAGGCTGGACAGCGACAGCTTCTCGGCCTTGCCGCTGCGTACATCCACGAACCACAGGGTGTGCGGCTCGAAGCCGTTGCGGCCGACGCGGGTGCGGGTGTCCTCGGTTTCCTCGTAGCCCGACTCGGTCACGTACAGCGGCATCTTGCCGCCGCGGCCGTCATCGAAGTCCTTCGGCTTGGTGGTCACGATCAGGTGGCCCAGGTCCGGCGACAGCACGCTGTCGACGATCTCCACGTCGGCGCCCAGGAACACCGGGCCCGGTGCGCGGGTCGGGTCGGCCTGGCGCCAGCGCTGGTTCTGGTCCTTCAGCGCCTCGCGCTGTTCGCGGTCGCGGCGCAGGGTTTCCAGCGTGCGCAGCTGCTGGTCGCGCAGCACGTCGGCCTTCGGCGGCGTGCTGGGATCCTTGTCGGCCTTCAGGCTGGCCACCTGCTGCACGCCGCTGGCGGCGGTCCAGTGGAACCAGTTCTGGCCGACGCGCCAGATCACCCCGTTGTCGGCGGCGAAGTTCACGCCGGCGGCGCGTTCGTTGCTGCGGGTCAGCTGGGTCAGCGCACCGCTGCGCAGGTCGCGGACGAACACGTCGCCGTTGCGCACGAAGGCGCTGCGGCTGCGGCTGCGGTCATAGACCGGATCGGCCAAGTCGAGGCTGCCGCGCTGGTCATCGGCCACCTGCGCGGCCACGCCACCGGCCAACGGCTGGCGGAAGGTGTCGCGCACCGGGCTGCCGTTGCGCTTGAGCTGGTATTCCACCTGCTGGCTGTTCCACGACCACCAGGCCTTCTCCACCGGCGGACCGATCCAGTCCGGATCGGCCATGGCCTGTTCGATGGTGATCGGCGTCGGCGCGGCCTGGGCGGCCGGAGCGGCCAGCACGGCAGACAGCAGGAGGGACAGGGGCAGCACTCGGGACATGGGCGGACAGCACCAGAAGAGGAAACCGGGCAAGCGTAGCAGCCGCAAGGGCCGGGGGAAGGGGCCACAGGTCATGGCAGCGGGATCGGCAAAGCGATGCAACCGGTCGGCAGGGTCGCGCATCCAATCTCCTGAACCCGCATCATCCAGCGGACAGGAGCACGACCATGCAGGAACTCATCCCGATCACCCTCTTCATCTGCACCGCCTATGCGATCCATGCCATCGCCGATGCGCGTGCGCGCAGCAAGCTGGTGGCGCCGCACGTGCCGGAAGAGGTGATCCGCTCGCTGGCGGTATTGGAAGAGGAGCGCCGCCGCCAGGGCGCGCTGCGCTGGGGCATCAGCCTGGTGTGCCTGGCACTGGCCATGGCGCTGCTGGAGGCGATCGGTGCACGCGACCTGACGTTCGGCGCCGCCGCCGCGATGGTCGGCAGCGCCGGCCTGGGTCAGCTGCTGGCCTGGCACTTCACCCGCCCCGCAGTGCGCAAGGGCTGAGCCGGCGCATGCTGCGGGCACAGGAGGAGCCCCACGCATGAGCCTGCTGGGGGAAGCGCTGGCCGCATTGCGGGGGCGGCATCGACAGGATGCCGCGGCGGCGACCACCCCTGCCGAGCCGCTGGATGCGGATCAGGCGCTGGTGCGCGCCATCATCGACGGCTCGCAACCGGCCTTCGCGCAGCTGGTGGAAACACATCAGCGCACCTGCGCGCATGTGATTGGCCGCATGGTCGGCGACCGCGACCAGGTGGCCGACCTGCTGCAGGAAACGTTCCTGGCGGTATTCCGCCAGCTGCACCGGTTCCGTTTCGAATCCTCGCTGCGTACCTGGATTTCGCGCGTGGCCTACACCACCGCGCTGCAGTACCTGCGACGGCGGCGGCTGGAGGCGCAGTGGATGGTGGCGGTGGAAGCGCCCGAGGAACTGGGCGTTGGTGACGACGGGCCGGGCCCGGCGGAACTCAGCGAGACATTGCAGGCCGGCCGCCACCTCGGGGCTGCGCTGGAACGATTGAGTGCGCCGCAGCGCCTGATCGTAGGCCTGCACTATCTGGAGGATTTCGATCTGGCCGAGATCGAACAGGTGACGGGCCTGGCCCGCGGTACCATCAAGAGCCACCTGTACCGTGCGCGCCAGGTCCTGAAGCAGGAACTGGTGCGGCACGCCACCGCCGGAGAACTGCTGTGAACCCACCGACCGACCCTCGCGATGCGGAAGAGCGCGCGCTGGCGCAGGCGTTGCGTGAGCAGGCGCAGCAGGAACAGACACCGGATGTGAGCGAGGCGCTGCAGAAGCGCATTGCCGCTGAGTCGCGCGACAGTGGGGTGGGCTATGTGGTGGTGCAGGTGGTGTTGTTCGGCGCGCTGCTGGCTGCAGCGGTCTGGTACTTCTGGCACTGATTGAAGATCAAACCTGGAGCCATTTATAGAACCGCAGTGCTTCGAACCAGATCGAACCAATCTGAAATCCGTCCACGGGATCTCTTGGATCAGGCCTTCGATTTTTCAATATCTTCAGGATTCAGATCGATGCTCTTGGACTTCCATTCGTCCAGCTGAAGTTGGCTGACGAACGCCCTGATCAGCGGATGATTGTCAATCTCTGCTTCGACCTCCTTCGTGACCAGCAGCGTTTGGCGTGTTGGACCCAGCTGATCGATCATCTCATCGGTCACCACTTCCTCGACAACTAATCTTTCGAATTCCTCAGGGATGAAATCAAGCGATTCTGCAGGTTCATCGGTCAGGAAAAGCACCAGGGAATCCAAGGCCAGAACGAACGCCTCGCCTTTATTGTCAGCGGCTGAAACACCGTACTGGTCGAGTGGAACGGCGTTCTCGAGATAGAGATGGGTCTCGCTCATTAGACGTTGTGAAGGCATGTCGCCTGTCGCAACCAAGTTCCACAACGAATCCAGAAAGTTGCGCGCTGGCTGCTCCTGGAAAATCGACGAGGCTGAGAAGCCAAGGTAGAGCCTTTCGGTGGAATAGAGTGCGCGCAGAAGTTCACGGCGTTGCGGAGTTGTGATCATTGGCTATCTGAATGATTTGGCTGATTTGAGCGATGTTCTGTGAGGATTCGGCAAGAACGGAGGTACCACCTGTCGAGCTTGGCCGACTGCAGTCAGCAACCCGGGGCTGCAAGAGCCTCGCACGTCAGAAGGCCCGCAGATATGGGACGAGTTGCAGTTTGTCCGGCCAATCTGAAATCGCGCCCGTTCCTGAATTCGCCTCCCCCTGCGACAAAGTGAAGCAGCGCGTCACCCGGTCGCATCCCGGCTTAACGATATCCCCCTAAAGTGGTCTGGTATCCCACCGGCTCCTGGCAGGAGGCGTCCCTTGGAAGCGTTGTTGTTGTCGCGGATCCAGTTCGGATTCGTCATCAGTTTCCACGTACTGTTCCCGGCCTTCACCATCGGCACGGCCAGCTGGCTGGCCTTCATCGAATGGCGCTGGCTGCGCACGAAGCTGCCCGTGTGGCGCGAGCTGTATTTCTTCTGGCAGAAGATCTTCGCCGTGTCGTTCGGCATGGGCGTGGTCAGCGGCATCGTCATGGCCTTCCAGTTCGGCACCAACTGGCCGCGGCTGAGCGAAGTGGCCGGCACGGTCATCGGCCCGCTGCTGACCTACGAAGTGCTGACCGCGTTCTTCCTGGAAGCCAGCTTCCTCGGCGTGATGATGTTCGGTTGGGGTCGGGTGTCGCCGCGCCTGCATTGGCTGTCCACCTGCATGGTGGCGCTGGGCACGTTGTTTTCGACGTTCTGGATCCTCTCGTCCAACAGCTGGCTGCATACGCCGGCCGGCTACGAGATTGTCAACGGCATCGTGCATCCGGTCGACTGGTGGCAGGTGGTGTTCAACCCATCCTTCCCGTACCGCCTGGCGCACATGGCGCTGGGCTCGTTCATCACCACCTGTTTCGTGATCGGTGGCGTCGGTGCGTGGTACCTGCGCAAGGGCACGCACGTGGAGGCCGGCCGGCGGATGCTGATCGCCGCCGTCGCGTTCGCCGCGCTGACCGTGCCGCTGCAGATCTTCGTTGGCGACATGCATGGCCTGAACACGCTCAAGCATCAGCCGATGAAGATCGCGGCGATGGAAGCGCACTGGCATGAGACCAAGGAGGGCGAGGGCGTGCCGCTGGTGGTGTTCGCGCTGCCGAACGAAAAGGAGGAACGCAACGACTTCGAAGTGGCCATCCCGAAGCTCGGCAGCGTGATCCTCACCCACAGCCTGGACGGCACCTTCGATCCGCTGACCTCGGTGCCGGCCAGCGAGCGGCCGCCGGTGACGCCGGTGTTCTTCGCCTTCCGCATCATGGTCGGGCTGGGCACGCTGATGCTGGTGCTGGCCTGGGTCTCGGCCTTCCAGCTGTGGCGGAAGAAGCTGCTGGATTCGCCGTGGCTGCTGCGCGGCTGGAACTGGATGTTGCCCAGTGGCTTCATCGCGCTGATATCGGGCTGGTTCGTCACCGAGATGGGACGGCAGCCGTGGGTCGTCTACGGTGTGCTGCGCACCGCCGATGCGGTCGGCCCGCAGAGCGCGTGGATGACCGCGCTGTCGCTGACGGTGTACGTGGTCGGCTACGCCTTCGTGTTCGGCTGGGGCATCTGGTACCTGGTGAAGATCCTGCGCCATGGCCCGCAGCCGTACGACGCAGGCCCGTCGCTGGACCATGGCAGCCACACCCCGGCGCGGCCGTTGTCGGCCGCCGACGAACCGCTGGAGGAGCGCTGACATGGACCTGATGACCTGGCTGCCGGTGGCATGGTTCGCAGTGATCGGCTTCGGCGTGCTGATGTACGTGGTGCTGGACGGCTTCGTGCTCGGCATCGGCATCCTCGCGCCATTCGCCGAGGACGAGGAACAGCTGGACCTGATGATGAACACCGCCGCGCCGATCTGGGACGGCAACGAGACCTGGCTGGTGCTCGGCGGCGCCGGCCTGATGGCGGCGTTCCCGAAGGCCTACGCGGTGCTGCTGTCGGCGCTGTACCTGCCGGTGCTGCTGCTGGTGGTGGCACTGGTGTTCCGTGGCGTGGCCTTCGAGTTCCGCTTCAAGGCGCACCGTTCGCGGCGGCTGTGGAGCGTGGCGTTCGGCCTCGGCTCGCTGCTGGCCACCTTTGCCCAGGGTGTGATCCTCGGCACGCTGGTGCAGGGCCTGCCGCTGGTCGATGGCGTGTACCAGGGCGGTGCGTTCGGCTGGTTCAGCCCGTTCGCCATGCTGACCGGTGCCGCGTTGGTGGCCGGCTACGCATTGCTGGGCAGCACCTGGCTGATCCTGAAGACCGAAGGGCGCGTGCAGGCGCTGGCCCGGCAGATGACCCGCCCGCTGGTGGTGGCGGTGATCGCGGCGATGGGCCTGGTCAGCAGCTGGCTGCCGTTCCTGCAGTCGCGGCTGATGGACCGTTGGTTCAGCGACGGCAACTTCTGGTGGCTGTCGCCGGTGCCGCTGCTGACCCTGGCGGTGGCCATCGCGCTGTGGCGCAGTGCCACCCATCCGCGTCGCGACCTGCCGCCGTTCCTGCTCAGCCTGGCCTTGTTCGTGCTCGGCTTCGCTGGCCTGGTGCTGGGCATGTGGCCGTACCTGCTGCCGCCGTCGATGACGCTGTGGCAGGCCGCCGCGCCGGCCTCTTCGCTCAGCTTCACCCTGGTCGGGCTGGTGCTGCTGTTGCCGGTGATCCTGGGCTACACGGCGTGGTCGTACCGGGTGTTCCGCGGCAAGGTGCGCGCCGACGCCGGCTACCACTGAATCCGTTCGCTGGTTCAGTCCACGCGGGGCGCGGTCACTGACCGCTCCCCGTTGTGTTTTGTGAAACATGTCATCCCTGTGTCGGACGTGCTAGCGTGCGCTCCTTTCCGGCAGCCAGGGGGGCAGCCGGCGACGTCCTGGACGGATGCATGGCTGCAGGAATGGGGGGCAGCCGCGTGTCGCCGTAATGGCTCGAGACTCTCGTTCGCCCATCGAAACATCACCGGTAATGATCGAATTTTCCGTTGTCGACTGGGCCGCCTGGGCGCCTGGCCTGACCGAGCGTAGCCAATGGATGGGCTGGGCCGGGTCGCCGTTCCTGCCGCAGGGCGAGGACACGCCGGCGCTGGCCGAGATTCCGGCCATGCAGCGCCGCCGTATCGAGCGCCTGGGCCGCATGGCGATCCAGGCGGCGTGCTGGTGCGAGGACGGGCAGGGCGCTGACAGCCAGGTGCCGCTGGTGTTCGCCAGCCGCCATGGCGATGTCGCCCGTTCGATGGACCTGCTGGGCTCGCTGGTGGCCGATCAGCCGCTGTCACCCACCGGCTTCGGCCTGTCGGTGCACAACGCCATCGCCGCGCTGTACTCGATCGCCCGCGGCCACCGTGGCAACTACCTTGCGTTGTCTGCCGGCCAGTCGACGGTGGAAGCGGCGTGCCTGGAGGCCGTCGGCCTGCTCGGTGATGGTGCACGCGAAGTGCGGATCGTGGTCTATGAGTCCCCATTGCCCGACGTTTACGCCGAATTCGCCGACGAACCCGACCCGTTCTTTGCCTGGTGCTGGCGTCTGGCACCCGTCGGCACCGCCGGTGCCACCGATCTTTCGCTTTCCTGGCAGGTCGCCGACGACGTCGATCCGACCGCGCCGGGCCTGTTGCCGCATGCGCTGGACCTGCACCGCTTCCTGCTGGCCGGGGATCCGCTGCTGCAGCATGTGACCCAAGGCCAGCGTTGGTCCTGGCGCCGCCGTGGCTGAAGCGCTGCGCCGCCTCGATCATGCCTGGCGGGTGTTCGGCACCGGCTTCAGCTTTGCTGCGTTCGGCGTAGGCGGGCTACTGCTGGGCGTGCTGGTGATGCCGGTGCTGCTGTTGATGCGCGACCCGGTCGCGCGTCGTCGCCGGGCCCGCCGGCTGGTCCAGCGCGCCTTCGCCAGCCACGTGTGGCTGATGTGCCGGCTGGGGGTGATGACCCTGCAGGTCGAAGGGCGCGAGCGCCTGCAGCGCGACGGCCTGCTGGTGCTGGCCAACCATCCGACCCTGATCGACGTGGTCTGCCTGATCGCCCTGCTGCCCAACGCCGACTGCGTGGTCAAGCGGGCGGTGGCCTGCAACCCGTTCATGCGCGGCCCGGTGCGCGCGGCGGGCTACATCTCCAATGATGACGGCGCTGGCCTGGTCGATGACTGCGCGGCGGCCGTGCATGCCGGCGGCACCCTGGTCATCTTCCCGGAGGGCACCCGCAGCGTGCCCGGGCAGCCGCTGCGGCTGCAGCGCGGCGCCGCCAACATCGCCGTGCGCGGGCGCCTGGACATCACCCCGGTGCGCATCACCTGCACCCCGCCGACGTTGACCAAGGGCCAGAAGTGGTATCGTGTGCCCTCACGTCGTTTTCACGTTCGGCTGCAGATCGGCGAAGATATCCCGATCGCGCCGTTTCTGGCCGAAGATGACTCGCCAAGGGGGGATGCCCTGGCGGCCCGTCGCGTCACCGACCACCTCACTCGTTATTTCGACCTGTCTGGAGATCCGACCCGTGCAAGCACTTGAGCACGAGATCAAGGAATTGATCATTTCCTCGCTTTCGCTGGAGGACATCACCCCGGAGGACATCGATCCGACCGCGCCGCTGTTCGTGGAAGGCCTCGGCCTGGACTCGATCGATGCGCTGGAACTGGGCCTGGCGCTGCAGAAGAAGTACGGTGTCAGCCTCTCGGCCGACTCGGAAGAAACCCGTCGCCATTTCTCCAGCGTGCGCGCGCTCGGCGAGTTCGTCGCCGCCCGTCAGTCGTAAGGCGCCAGGAACTGCCATGACCAAGAATGAATTGTTCGAGCGCATCGTCCGCATCCTGACCGACAGCTTCGAGATCGAGCCGGCGCGGATCAGCCCGGAGTCGCGCCTGTACGACGACCTGGACATCGACAGCATCGATGCCGTGGACCTGATCGTGCAGCTCAAGCCGCTGCTCGGCCGCAACCTGCAGCCTGAAGCGTTCAAGGCCGTGCGCACCGTGCAGGACATCGTTGATGTCGTGCATGGCCTGCTGCCCGGTCAGGCCGCTGCCTGACAGCAGCACGGACGCCGCGACCATGGCACGGGCACGCATGGTCGTGGTGGCAGCGATTTCGCTTGCCTATCCGGTGCTGGTCTACGCGGCGATGGGCCGCTTCGAGCCGCGCTGGCTGGCGCTGCTGCTGTTTGCGCTGGCCCTGCTGCGCGCGCTGAGCACCCGGCAACCCTTGTGGTGGGCCGCTGCCGCCGGCGCGGGCCTGCTGGCCGGGCTGGCCACCGTGCTCAACCAGGCGCTGCCGCTGAAGCTGTATCCGGCGCTGGTGAACGTGGTGATGTTGACGGTGTTCGCCACCAGCCTGCGCTTCGGTCCGCCCCTGGTGGAACGCCTGGCGCGCCTGCAGGAGCCGGACCTGCCACCGTTCGCGGTGATCTATACCCGTCGCGTCACCCAGGTGTGGTGCGGCTTTTTCGTTCTCAATGGTGGTCTCGCCCTGCTCACCGCGCTGTATGCGTCGGACCGGGTCTGGATGCTCTACAACGGATTGTTGGCGTACGTGATGATGGGATTGTTGTTCGGGGGCGAATGGCTGGTACGGCGTCGGGTCAAGGCAGCGCACGCGCATGGCTGACTGGATCGACCTGGATCGGCTGCTGATCACGGCGCAGCCCGGCCGCGACATCGGTGTCTGCGATGGCATTGCGGTCGACCACGTCGGCTTCCGCCTGTGCGTACTGGCCTGGCGTGACGCTTTCAGCACTGCCGAGGGCCGTGACTGGGCGCTCTACTTCGATGACACCGTGGCCTTCGCTGCAGCGTTGTTCGGTGCCTGGCATGCCGGCAAGCGGGTGTTCCTGGCCGCCGACAACCTGCCCGCGACATTGCAGGCGCTGCAGCCGCAGGTGAGTGGTTTTGCAGGTGACCTGTCGGCCGATTACCAGCCGTTGCAGGCGACCGCCGTCGCCGACGATGCGCCGCTGGAGCCGTTGGACGAGCGCGCCTGCGAACTGTGCGTGTTTACCTCCGGCAGCACCGGCCAGCCCAGCGCGATCAGCAAGCGGCTGGACCAGCTGGCGCGCGAGGTCGATGCGCTGCAGGCTGCCTTCGGCGCCCAGCTGGACGGCGCCCAGGTGCATGGCACCGTGTCCCACCAGCATATCTATGGCCTGCTGTTCCGCGTGCTGTGGCCGCTGGCGGCCGGTCGCGCAATCCAGCCCCGGCGCTTCTTCCACGAAGACCTGGTGGGCGCGCTGGCCGGTACCGATACGGTGCTGGTCGCCACCCCGGCCCATCTCAAGCGCCTGCCCGAGCAGCTCGACTGGGCCAGCCTGCACGGTCGCCTACGCGCTGTGTTTTCCTCCGGCGGCCCGCTGCCGGAGGACGCAGCGCGCCAGGTCCGCCAGTGGTTGGGCGTGGCGCCCACCGAGGTTTATGGCAGCAGTGAAACCGGTGGCATCGCTTGGCGGCGCTGGGACACCGATGCGCCGCCGTGGCAGCCGTTGCCGGGCGTGCAGTGGCGGATCGAGGAGGACTGCCTCGCAGTCGCTTCGCCGCACCTGGAGACGTCGGACTGGTGGCGCACCCAGGATCGCGTGGAAGCACTGGCCGATGGCCGCTTCCGCTTGCTGGGCCGCGCCGACCGCATCGTCAAGATCGAAGAACGTCGCGTTTCGCTGGACGCACTGGAGCGCGCGCTGCGCGAGGATCCAGAAGTCGACGACGTGCGCGTGCTGGTCCTGCAGGGCCAGCGCGAGCAGCTGGCGGCCGTGGTGGTGCCGGCCGATCCGGCGCTGGCACGTGCCGGTGACAGCGCACGGCGTGCGCTGGGGCAACGGCTGGGCACGCGGCTGGCGCAGGGCCACGACGCGGTCACCCGGCCGCGCCGCTGGCGCCTGGTCGAATCGCTGCCGATCAATGCGCAGGGCAAGGTCACCCAGGCGGCGCTGGTCGCGCTGTTCCAGCCGCTGATGCCGGTGCCGGTCTGGGACTGTCGCGAAGAGGCGGAGGCCACCCTGCGGATGAAGCTGGACCCCGCGCTGCGCGCGTTCCAGGGCCACTTCCCGCAGGCGGCGATCCTGCCCGGCGTGGCCCAGCTGGACTGGGCGGTGCGCTTCGGGCGCCAGGCCTTCGTGCTGCCGACCGGATTCCAGCGCATGGATGCAGTGAAGTTCCAGCGCGTGGCCCGCCCCGGCGACGAGCTGACCCTGCAACTGCAGTGGGACGCCGAACGCGGTGTGCTGACCTTCCGCTATACCTCCGTGCATGGCGTGCACGCCAGCGGCAGGGTGGTCTTCGCCGATGCGCATTGAGCCGGCCACCGCTGGCGGCGCGTTCGCGCCGCTGGTGGTCATTCCCGTGTACGACCACGAACATGCCATCGGCGCGGTGGTCGACGGCGTGCAGGCCGCGGGCCTGCCCTGCCTGCTGGTCGACGATGGCTCGCAGTCCTCCTGCGCGCGGGTGCTGCGGGAACTGGCACAGCGATCGGGCGTCGACCTGCTGCGGCTGGACGTGAACCAGGGCAAGGGTGGTGCGATGCTGGCCGGTTTCGCCGAAGCGCGGCGTCGCGGCTACACCCACGTGCTGCAGATCGACGCCGACGGCCAGCACGATACCGGCGACCTGCCGCGCTTCATCGATGCCGCACGCGCGCGCCCGGACGCGGTGATCTGCGGCATTCCTGCCTACGATGCCAGCGTGCCGAAGGCGCGCCTGTACGGTCGCTACGCCACCCACATCTGGGTGTGGATCAACACGCTGTCGCTGCACCTGCGCGACACCATGTGTGGATTCCGCGTGTATCCGCTGCCGCCGGTGCTGCGCCTGATCGGCGAAGAGACCATCGGCCGGCGCATGGATTTCGACACCGAAGTGATGGTCCGCCTCTACTGGCGGCAGGTACCGGTCGAGCACCTGGCCACGCGCGTGACCTATCCCGCCGACGGGGTTTCGCATTTCGATGTGTGGCGCGACAACGTGCGCATCAGCCGCATGCATACCCGGCTGTTCTTCGGCATGCTCTGGCGTGCGCCGCGCCTGCTGTGGCGCCGGCTGCAGGGGCAGGGCTGAGATGAGCCGCGCGCAGAACGCCACGCACTGGGCCGATATCGGCGAGTCCACCTCGGTGGCCGGCGTGCTGTTCCTGTGCTGGGTGCATCGCTGGTTCGGGCGCTGGCCGTTCCGCCTGTGCGTATGGCCGGTGGTGGCCTGCCATTGGCTCGGCAACCGCGTCGGTCGCCAGGCCTCGATGCAGTACCTGCAGCGGTTGCAGGCGCATACCGGCGCGCTGGGCCATGCGCCGACCCGGCGCGACAGCCTGCGCCACTTCTTCAGCTTCGCCGACACGATGCTGGACAAGATTCTCGGCCTCGGCGGCCGCTATCCGCCCGAACGCATTCACCTGCAGCGCGATCTGGTGCTGGGCAAGATCGCACGCCGCGAAGGCGGCCTGATCCTGACCGCGCACATCGGCTGCCTGGAGTTGTGCCAGGTGCTGGCCGAGCAGGTGCCGGGGTTCCGCATCACCGTGCTGGTCCACACCGCGCACGCGCAGCGCTTCAACCGCCTGCTGCAGCGGCTGGACCCGCTGGCTGCGGTGGAGCTGGTGCAGGTCACCGAAATGGGCCCGGCCACGGCTGTGATGCTCGCCGAAAAGGTTGCCTCCGGTGGTTTCGTGGCCATCGTCGGCGACCGCGTGCCGGTGCAGGGCGGGCGCAGTGTGATGGCCGATTTCCTCGGCCACCGTGCGCCGTTCCCGATCGGCGCCTACGTGCTGGCGGCAGCGCTGGGCTGCCCGGTCTACACGATGTCGTGCCTGCACCAGGGCGACGGCTATCGCGTGGCCTTCGAACAGTTCGCCGAGCGTGTGGTGCTGCCGCGCGGTTCGCGCGATGCCGCACTGGCCGAACAGGCGCAGCGCTTGGCGCACTGGCTGGAACTCCAGGTCATCCAGTCCCCGTTGGACTGGTTCAATTTCTTCCCCTTCTGGGATCAGGCTCCTCATGACGATTGACGCCGTACCCGTGTGCCGTTTCGGCGATGCACCGCTGACCATCGAAGACGTGGTCGCCCTGGCCCAGCGCACGTGCGAGGCCGCGCTGAGCGATGTGCCGGCATTCCGCGCCCATATCCAGCGTGGTGCCGACTTCCTCGACCGCCTGCTGCGCGAGGATGGCGTGATCTATGGCGTGACCACCGGCTACGGCGATTCGTGCACGGTGAACATTCCGCCGGCACTGGTCGCCGAGCTGCCGCACCACCTGTACACCTACCATGGCTGTGGCCTGGGCCGTTACCTGGACCCGGCCGAGACCCGCGCCGTGCTGGCTGCGCGCCTGGCCTCGCTGGTGCGTGGCATGTCCGGTGTCAGCGTGCCGTTGCTGGAAGGCCTGGCCACGCTGCTGCAGCACGATGTGCTGCCGTTGATTCCCGCTGAAGGCTCGGTGGGTGCCAGTGGTGACCTGACCCCGCTGTCGTACGTGGCAGCCGTGCTGTGCGGTGAACGCGAGGTGCTGCACGACGGCCGCGTGCAGCCGGCTGCCGATGTGCTGGCGAAGATCGGCATGACCCCGCTGAAGCTGCGGCCGAAGGAAGGCCTGGCGATCATGAACGGCACGGCGGTGATGACCGGCCTGGCCTGCCTGGCCTGGCAGCGCGCCGATTATCTGGCACGCATGGCGACGCGCCTGACCGCGTTCAACGTGCTGTCCAGCGACGGCAACGCGCACCACTTCGATGAAACCCTGTTCGCCGCCAAGCCGCACCCGGGGCAGTCGCGCATTGCCGCGCGCCTGCGCAGCGACCTGCACAGCGAGCGCCCGCCGCGCAACGAGCAACGCCTGCAGGACCGCTACTCGCTGCGCTGCGCGCCGCACGTGATCGGGGTGCTGGAAGACACCCTGCCGTTCCTGCGCCAGCTGATCGAAACCGAGCTGAACAGCGCCAACGACAACCCGCTGATCGATGCCGACGGCGAGCGCATCCTGCACGGCGGCCACTTCTACGGCGGTCACATCGCGCTGGCGATGGACACGCTGAAGAACACCGTGGCCAACATCGCCGACCTGCTTGACCGGCAGCTGGCGCTGGTGGTCGATGCCCGCTACAACCATGGCCTGCCGGCCAACCTGTCGGCGGCCAGCGGCCCGCGTGCGGCGATCAACCATGGCCTGAAGGCGCTGCAGATCAGCGTTTCGGCGTGGACGGCGGAGGCACTGAAGCAGACCATGCCGGCTTCGGTGTTCTCGCGCTCCACTGAATGCCACAACCAGGACAAGGTCAGCATGGGCACCATCGCCGCGCGCGACTGCCTGCGCGTGATCGAGCTGACTGAACAGGTGGTGGCGGCCATGCTGATCGCCGCCCGCCAGGGGCTGGCGCTGCGCGAACGGGTTGGCATGAACGCGCAGCTGCATGGCAGTCTGGCCGACATGTACGCCGACCTGGGGCAGCGCATCGCCCTGGTCGAAGAGGACCGCGCGCTGGATCGCGAACTGCGGGAACTCCTGGTGGAGATCCGCGCGCAACGCTGGGAGCTGTATGTCGGTGAATGAAGGCAACGAACTGGTCGGCGAAATCGAGCTGGCCCCCGCATTTCATGACTGCGATCCGATGAACGTGGTCTGGCATGGCAACTACTTCAAGTACTTCGAGATCGCCCGTTGTGCGTTGCTGAAGCGCTACGACTACGACTATCCGCAGATGCTCGAATCGGGCTACCTGTGGCCGGTGGTCGACGCACGGGTGAAGTACGTGCGGCCGTTGCTGTTCAACCAGGCGCTGCGCGTGCGCTCGCGCATCGTCGAGTGGGAGAACCGGCTGAAGATCGAATATGAGATCCTCGATGCGGAAAGCGGCCAGGTGCTGACCCGCGCGATGACCATCCAGGTCGCGGTCGACGCGGCCAGCAAGGAAATGCTGTACCAGTGCCCGCCGGTGCTGTGGCAGCGTCTTGGAGTGCCTGCCCCGTGATCCGATCCCTTCGTCTTCCGCGCGTGCTGCTGTGCGCGCTGCTGCTGGTTGCCGCGCCGCTGCTGCAGGCAGCTGATCCCACCGTCGATGCCATCACCCAGGCCGTCGCCCGACCGGACGTGCTGCGCGGGCAGTTCACTCAGGAAAAGCAGGTCAGCGGCTTCAAGAACCCGCTGCGCTCGCAGGGCCAGTTCGTGGTCGCGCGCAAGCATGGGGTGATCTGGTCCACGCTCAAGCCGTTCCCGTCCGAGGTGGTGGTCACCGCCGACCGCATCCTCAGCCGCCAGCGCGATGGCAGCACCCGCGTCGAACTGGACGCGCGCCAGCAGCCGGCGATGCGCTCGGTCAACGCGATCATGTTCGCGTTGATGAGCGGCGACGTGCAGGCACTGTCCAGCCAGTTCAATGTCGAGGCCACGCGTGAAGGGCAGGGCTGGCGACTGAAGCTGACGCCGAAGTCGGCGATGCTGGCCAAGGCCTTCCAGTCGCTGACCCTGCAGGGCGACCGTTACGTGCGCGTGGTCGAGATCGTCGAAGCCAACCAGGATCGCACCCGCATCCAGTTCACTGCGCTGAGCGAAGCGCCGGCCACGTTGAACGCCGACGAGGCGCGCCGCTTTGAGTGACAGCGCCGCGCCGGATCGCCTGCGTCGCTGGTGGCACTGGCTGGGCATCGCCTGGCTGCTGCTGTTGCTGGTGCTGGGCGCGCAGCAGTGGCGCCTGTGGAGCCAGGAATCACGGATCGATACCGACATCCTCGCCCTGCTGCCGCAGGACGCGCATGACCGCCTGCTCAGCGACGTCACCCGGCGCATCGCCGATGGCAGTTCGCGGCAGGTGGTGGTGCTGCTCGGCAGCGCCGACGGTGCCGCTGCCAAGCGCGCGCAGGCGGCGTTCGCTGCGGCAATGGCCAGTGATGCCGACAGCGCGCTGCTGGTGCCCAGTGGTTCGATCGAAGGCTGGTTCGATGACGCGCGTGCGTTCTACGCACCATACCGCGACCGCCTGCTGACCCCGGCCCAGCGCGAGCAGCTGCAGCAGGCCGAACCCGCTGCGCTGGCCGAACAGGCGCTGGGTGCGCTGTACGGACCGATGGGCGCGCCGCACCTGACCGAGTGGCGGCAGGATCCGCTGTCGCTGTGGCCGCAGTGGTGGCAGCAGCAGGCCCAGGGCTCCGGTCTGCGCCTGGGCGATGACGGTCTGCTGGAGGCCGAGGGCAAGCACTGGGCGGCACTGCAGTTCGATACACCGGGCTCGGCCTTCAGGCTGGATGGCGAGCGCCATCTCGATGGCCTGCTCGAACGCGCCGGAGAGGTGGCCAAGGCCGCTGCGCCGGACCTGGAGATCCTGCATGCCGGCGTGCCGCTGCATGCCGAAGCAGCCGCGGTGCAGGCCAATCAGGAAATCAACACCATCGGCTGGGGTTCGCTGGCGGCGGTGCTGCTGCTGGTGTGGCTGGCATTCCGCTCGCTGCGGCCGATCCTGCTGGTTGCCGCCTCGCTGCTGATCGGCTGTGGTGTGGCGCTGGCGGTGACCGTGCTGGTGTTCGACAAGGTGCATGTGCTGACCCTGGTGTTCGGTGCTTCGCTGGTTGGCGTGGCCGAGGACTACGGCATCCACTGGTTTGCTTCGCGCCAGGCCGAGCCGGCCGACCGCCGCTGGAAGCTGCTGCGGCATCTGTTGCCGGGGCTGTGGCTTGCCCTGCTGACCAGCGCGCTGGCGTACCTGGCGTTGGGCCTGGCGCCGTTCCCCGGCCTGCGGCAGATGGCGCTGTTCTCGGTGGTCGGTCTGGCCGCTGCCTTCCTCACGGTGATCTTCTGGTTCCCGTGGCTGGACGGTGGCGAGATCCGTACCACCCGCTTCGCGCAGTGGCTGGGCAATACGCTGGAGCGCTTCCCGCGCCTGCACGGGCGTCGCCCGGTGGCGATCTTCCTCGGCATGGCCGCACTGGTGTCGGCCATCGGCATCGCCCGCCTGCAGAGCAATGACGACCTGCGCAGCCTGCAGTCGTCGCCACCGGCGCTGATGGCCCAGCAGATCCGCCTCAGCCAGCTGCTGGGCATGCCCAGCCCGGCGCAGTTCTACCTGGTGCAGGGCAGCGATGCCGCACAACTGCTGCAGCGCGAAGAAGCGCTGACCACGCGCCTGCGTGAACTGACCAGCGACAAGCGCATCGGCGGTTACCGCGCGATCAGCGACTGGCTGCCGTCGCCTGCGCGGCAGCAGGCCGATGCGGCGCTGACCGCCCGGGTGGAACCGGGTGTACTGGCCGCCGTAGGCGAAGCGGTGGGCGAGCCCTTGCAGCGCCCTGCATTCGCGGCGGCGCCGCTGAGCGCAGAGGCCTTCCTCGCTTCGCCGGCGTCGCAGCCGTTCCGCCACCTGTGGGTGGGCAACGTAGGCGGGCAGATGATCAGCGTGGTGATGGTCGATGACCTGTCGCGTGCCGATGCGCTGGCCACCCTGCGTGGCGCTGCCGAAGGCCTGGACGGCGTGCGCTGGGTCGACCGCACCGCTGATTTCTCGCAGCTGCTGGGCCATTACCGCAAGCTGATGGGCGGCCTGCTGCTGGTCGGCATCGCGCTGGTGTTCGGCGCCCTGTGGCTGCGTTATCGGCGGCAGGCCTGGCGCGTATTCGCCCCCACCCTGGTGGCCGGTGCGCTCACCCTGGGCCTGCTTGGCCTGTTCGGCCAGCCGCTGCAGCTGTTCAATGTGCTGGCACTGATGCTGCTGCTGGGCATGGGCATCGACTACGGCATCTTCCTGATCGAGCACCGCGGCGACGCCAGTGCCTGGCTGGCGGTGTGCGTGGGTGCGGCCAGCACCTGGCTGTCGTTCGGCCTGCTGGGTCTTTCGCAGACGCCGGCGCTGCGCGCGTTCGGGCTCACCCTGCTGTTCGGCATCGGCCTGGTCTGGCTGATCTCGCCGCTGTTCCGGCCGCCACCGCATGATGTTCCGCCGGCCTGAGCGGACACGCTTCATTCCGATTCCTCCGCTTTTCCACCTGATCGAGCAACAAGGACGCACCGATGACTACTGCTGTGGATGCCGCTGATTCTTCCAGCCACGAAGACGTGGAACGTACCGAAATCCTGATCATCGGTGCCGGCCCGGCCGGTTCGGTGGCCGCGGCGATGCTGCGCCAGCAGGGCCGCAAGGTGCTGATGCTGGAACGCCAGCAGTTCCCGCGCTTTTCCATCGGCGAGAGCCTGCTGCCGCAGAGCATGGAATACATCGAGGCGGCGGGTCTACTGCAGGACGTGGTCGAGGCGGGCTTCCAGTACAAGAACGGCGCAGCCTTCGTGCACGGGGAAGCACGCACCGCGTTCGACTTCAGGAAGAAGTTCTCGCCGGGCTGGGGCACTACCTACCAGGTGCAGCGCGCCGACTTCGACAACGTGCTGGCGCGCGGCGCCGAGCGCATGGGCGCGACCCTGCGTTTCGGCGATGAAGTGCTGGCAGTCGAGCCGGGCGAACAGCCGGTGGTGAACGTGCGCCGCCCGGATGGCAGCGAGTACCGCATCGAAGCAGATTTCATCCTCGACGCGTCCGGCTTCGCGCGGCTGCTGCCGCGCCTGCTCGACCTGGAATCGCCGTCCAATTTCCCGGTGCGTGGCGCGATCTTCTGCCACGTGCGCGACAACATCCCGGCCGAAGCGGATTTCGACCGCAACAAGATCCTGATCACCACCCATCCCGAGCACATCGACGTCTGGTACTGGACGATCCCGTTCTCCAACGGCTGCTGCTCGCTGGGTGTGGTTGCCGAGCCGTCATTCTTCGAGCGCTACGAAGGCGACGATCTGCAGAAGCTGCAGGCCATCGTCGGCGAAGATCCGAACCTGACCTCGCTGCTGGCCAACGCCGAATGGGCAGTGCTGCCGGTACGCCGCATCACCGGCTATTCGGCCAACGTCAGCTCGCTGTGGGGCCCGGGCTATGCGCTGCTGGGCAACGCCGGCGAGTTCCTCGATCCGGTGTTCTCCTCCGGCGTCACCATCGCGTTCAAATCCGCGCAACTGGCCAGCGAATGCCTGAAGCGCCGCTACGCGGGCGAGACCGTTGACTGGGAAAACGACTTCTCGATTCCGCTGCGTGCCGGCGTGAAAACCTTCCGCCGCTTCGTCGAAAGCTGGTACCAGGGCGGCTTCCAGAAGATCATCTACCACCCCGACCAGCAGCCGCAGGTGCGCGACATGATCAGCTCCATCCTGGCCGGCTACGCCTGGGACACCAACAATCCGTATGTGGCCGACGACAGCGGCCGCCGCATGCGTGTGCTGGAGGAACTGTGCAGCGCCTGATCGTCCGCCTTTCTGCGGTCCTGCTGTGCCTGCTGCTGGCCGCCTGTGCCAGCCGCATGCCGCGGCCGCTGGTCGAACTGCCGCCGTTGCGGCTGGCACCGTCCAGCCTGCCGGCGCCGTTGGCCCTGCAGCAGCAGCTGCACTTCCGCTTCGGCAGCCACGAGCGTGATCTGGACGCGCTGCTGGAGGCTGACGCGCAGCAGGTGCGGCTGGCCGTGCAGGCGATGGGCCAGACCGGCGTGCGCCTGCAGTGGGATGGCCAGCAGCTGACCCAGCAGCGTGCACCGTGGCTGCCGCCACAGGTGCGCGCCGAACGCGTGCTGGACGACCTGCAGTTCGCACTGTGGCCGACCGACGCCATTGCCGCCGCGCTGCCGGCCGGCTGGCAGGTGAGCGATGACGGCCGCCTGCGCAGTCTGTCGCGCGACGGCACCGTGTGGCTGCAACTGCAGCGCCTGGCCGATGGCAGCGTGCAACTGGACAACCGCGCCGAGGGCTACACCCTGCGCATCGAATCGATCGACATGGCCGGCCAGCAATGAAGAGCGCGCCCATTTTCCTCAACGACCTCGGCGTGGTCTGCGCGTTGGGTGACGGCCGCGCCGCGGTGGCGGCTGCGCTGTTTGCCGATGCGCCTGGCGGGCTGAGCGACAACGCCACCCTGCTGCCAGGTCGCACCCTGGCGCTGGGCGAAGTGCACAGCCCCTTGCCGACGCTGGAAGCACTGCCGGTGTCCCTGCGTGGCCGCAACAACGCGCTGCTGGACGTGGCCCTGGCGCAGATCGCGCCGGCCGTTGCCGATGCCATCAGCCGTTACGGCGCCGAGCGCGTGGCCGTGGTGCTGGGCACCAGTACCTCGGGCATCGGTGAATCCGAACAGGCACTGCGTACCCGCGCCGAGCACGGCCATTGGCCCGAAGGCTTCGACTACGCGCAGCAGGAAATGGGTACCGCCGCGCAGTTCGTGCGCGAGCGCAGTGGCGCGCTGGGCCCAGCCTGGACGCTGTCCACGGCCTGTTCGTCCAGCGCCAAGGCGTTGATGTCGGCTGCGCGCATGCTACGTTCGGGCATCGTCGATGCGGTCATCGCCGGTGGTGCCGATTCCCTGTGCCGGTTCACCGTCGCCGGATTCAGCGCGCTCGAATCGGTCTCCGCCGTGCGCTGCAATCCGTTCTCGCAGCATCGCTGCGGGATCAACATCGGCGAGGGCGCCGCGCTGTTCCTGCTGACCCGCGAACCCGGTCCGGTCAGCCTGGCCGGTTGGGGTGAGTCAGCCGACGCGCACCATATGTCCGCACCGGACCCGCAGGGTCTGGGCGCCATCGATGCCCTGCAGCAGGCGTTGCAGCGTGCTGGCTGGGCAGCTTCTGAAGTGGATTATGTGAACCTGCATGGCACTGCGACCGGCCACAACGATGCGATGGAAAGCCACGCCGTGGCGCAGGTACTGGGCACCGATGTGCCCGCCAGCTCGACCAAACCACTGACCGGCCACACGCTGGGTGCGTCCGGTGCGATCGAAGCGGCGCTGTGCTGGATCCTGCTGGCCGAGAATCCGCAGCAGCAACTGCCGCCGCACTGGTGGGACGGCGTGGCCGATCCGGCGCTGCCGGCGTTGCCGCTGGTCGCCCCGGCGACCTTCCTGCCGCAGCTGCCGCGGCGGGTGCTGAGCAATTCGTTCGCCTTCGGCGGCAGCAATGCCGTGCTGGCACTGGAGCGCCGATGAACATGCCGTTGTATGCCATCGAAGAAGTGGTGCCGCACCGCCAGGACATGTGCCTGCTGGACCGCATCCTGCGCTGGGACCAGGACGGCATCGAAGCGGAACTGGTGGTGCCCGAGGCCGGCCTGTTCATCGAAGACGGCGCTGTTCCGGCATGGGTCGGCATCGAATACATGGCCCAGGCCATCGCCGCCTGGGCCGGCTGCCGTGCGCGCACGGCCGGCAACCCGCCGCAGCTGGGCTTCCTGCTCGGCAGCCGGCGCTATGCCAGCACGCGCAGCAGTTTCCCCAGCGGCACCCGCCTGCAGGTACAGGCGCGTTGCGAACTGTTGGGCGACAATGGATTAGGGATGTTCGCCTGCCGCATCCTGGCAGGCGAAGAAGAATGGGCGGTTGCCAACGTGTCGGTGTTCGAACCGGCCGACTCGATGGCCTATCTGGAGAGTGGACAGGCATGACAGGGAATCGAAGCGTGCTGGTGACCGGCGCGAGCCGGGGCATCGGCCGGGCCATTGCGCTGCGTATCGCGCGCGATGGCTTCGACGTGGTGGTGCATTGCCGCAGCCGTGTGGAAGAAGCACAGGCAGTGGCTGACGAGATCCGGGCACTGGGCCAGCAGGCCCGCGTGCTGGCCTTCGACGTGGCCGACCGTGCCGCCGCGCGTGCCGCGCTGGAAGCGGACGTGGAGGCACATGGCGCCTATTACGGCGTGGTGTGCAATGCCGGCATCGCCCGTGATGGCGCCTTCCCGGCACTGTCCGAGGACGACTGGGACCAGGTGATCCACACCAATCTGGACGGCTTCTACAACGTGCTGCATCCGCTGATCATGCCGATGGTGCGGCGGCGCAAGCCCGGCCGCATCGTCACCCTGTCCTCGGTGTCCGGCGTGGCCGGCAACCGTGGCCAGGTCAATTACAGTGCGGCCAAGGCCGGCATCATCGGTGCCAGCAAGGCATTGGCGCTGGAACTGGCCAGCCGCCAGATCACCGTCAACTGCGTGGCCCCTGGCCTGATCGAGACCGACATGCTCAACGAAGAAGTGGTCGAACACGCATTGAAGCTGATCCCGGCCGGCCGCGTCGGCCGTCCCGAGGAAGTGGCGGCGACGGTCGCGTTCCTGCTGTCCGAGCCGGCCGGCTACATCACCCGCCAGGTGATCTCGGTCAATGGAGGGATGATCTGATGGCCGCCGATCGTCGCGTGGTGGTCACCGGTGCCGCCGCCATCAGTCCGCTCGGCCACGACTGGCCGACCATCCAGGCCCATCTGCGCAGCTGCCGCAACGCGGTGCGTTCGATGCCGGAATGGGATGTATATGCGGGCCTGAACACCAAGCTTGCCGCGCCGGCGCAGGACTACGAGCTGCCGCCGAACTACAACCGCAAGACCACCCGCTCGATGGGCAAGGTCGCGATCATGTCGGTGCGCGCCACCGAGGTCGCCCTGCGTGAGGCAGGCCTGTTCGAGCACCCGGTGCTGCGCAGCGGCCGTACCGGCGTGGCCTACGGCTCATCGTCGGGCAGCCACGAGGCCACCGGCGAATTCGGCCGCATGCTGCATGAGTTCACCACCGACGGCATCAGCGCCACCACCTACCTGAAGATGATGAGCCACACCGCGCCGGTCAACATCGGCGTGTTCTTCGGCTTGTCCGGGCGTGTCTACACCACCTCCAGTGCCTGTACGTCGGGCAGCCAGGGCGTGGGCGCGGGCTACGAAGCGATCCGCAGCGGCAAGCAGACGGTGATGGTGGCCGGTGGCGCCGAGCAGCTCGACGCCACCGCCGCGGCCGTGTTCGACACCCTGTTCGCCACCAGCACGCGCAACGATGCACCGCACACCACTCCGCGCCCGTTCGATGCCGGCCGTGACGGCCTGGTGCTGGGCGAGGGTGCCTGCACGCTGATCCTGGAGGATCTGGAGCACGCGCAGGCACGCGGCGCGACCATCCTTGCCGAGATCGTGGGCTACGGCACCAACAGCGACGGCCAGCACGTCACCCAGCCCAGCGCCGACACCATGGCCCAGGCCATGCGCCTGGCGCTGGAAGACGCCGGCCTGCAGCCGGCGCAGATCGACTACGTGAACGCCCACGGCACCGCCACCGACCACGGCGACATCGCCGAGACCCAGGCCACCGCCCAGGTGTTCGGCAGCCGCGTGCCGATCAGCTCGTTGAAGAGCTACGTCGGCCACATGCTGGGCGGTTGCGGTGCGTTCGAAGCCTGGATGAGCATCGAGATGATGCGCGCCGGCTGGTTCGCGCCCACCCTGAACCTGGTCGAGGTGGACCCGCGCTGCGGCCAGCTCGACTTCATCACCGGGCAAGGCCGCGAGCTGCAGGCCGAGTACGTGATGAGCAACAACTTCGCCTTCGGCGGCATCAACACCTCGCTGGTGTTCCGTCGCTGGAGCGCGTGATCCCGCCGTACCCGCACCTCAACAAGGAGACGTTCCGATGCGCCGCACTCTGCTGATCGCCACTGCCACCGCGCTGCTGGCCCTGACTTCCACCGCTTCGGCGCGCGATACCCGCGTTGAGCAGTCCCTGCGCGAACTGATCAGTTCGCAGGCCGCCAAAGATGCCGGCATCGACGGCAGCGTGCGCTTCTACCTGGCCGGCCAGCCGGTCAGCGTGCAGCAGCGCCTGGGCGAAGACGTGACCAACAAGAAGACCAACGCCGCCAACAAGAGCGACGTCGAGGCCTGCAACTGGGTGGCCCTGTCGGCGCTGCTGGCCCTGCAGGACGGTGCCAAGTCGCGCGGCGCCAACGCCGTGGTCGACATCGTCAGCTACTACAAGAAGAACGAATTCAAGAGCGCGACCAACTACGAGTGCTGGGCCGGCACCTTTGTCGCCGGCGTGGCCTTGAAGGGCACCTACGCCAAGGTCAAGTAAGCCATCGCTGCCCCCGGCACCGGGTGCCGGGGCAACGTTCCACAGGGGGAACAGCATGAAAGTGATGACTGCCGCTGCCTTGGCAGCGGCTTTTGCGTGCGCGCCTGCACTGCAGGCCCAGGCCGCGGATGCACCCATCCGCATCGCGGCCGATATTCCCTACCGCACCGACGTGGGCGGCGAACTGATCCGCAGCGAATGCCGGTTCGGCAGCTATCTCAGCGACAGCATCGTGCGCCATGCGGCCGGCAGGGTCGTGGCCGCGCCGCTGGATGGCAGCGAGAGCAGGCGCCTGGACATCGTGGTGACCAAGGCCCATGCCGCCGGTGGCGGTGCCATCTCCGGGCCGAAGTGGGGCCGCATCTATGGCGAACTGAAGGAGGACGGCCGCGTGGTCGGCAATTTCAGCTTCAAGCGCACCACCAGCCGGCCCTTCACCTTCCGCGCCTGCACCACGCTGAAGCTGATCGCCGAAGCGCTGGGCGGCGATGTGGCGCGCTGGCTCGAACAACCCACCCTGGATCCGCTGATGACCGAAGACGTGGCGGCCAACTGAGCGTGCCCGCTGGCTGAACGGCGTCGCCACATTGCTGAACCTCACCGGGGAAACGCCGTCGATCGCGCCGCCATCGTCGCGTGACGGCTTTCCCCGGTGTCGGCTTTCCGACACAATCACGGCTCTTCCCGGGTTATCGTCCCGTGGACATGCACGCCTACGTCTATAAAAGCCAACTCAAGCCGGACACCTACGTCTATCTCGCCCGACGCGATGACTTCAGCGCTTTGCCTGCGCCGCTGTCCGCGTCGTTGGGTGCGCTCGTCTTCGTGCTGGAAGTGACCCTGGACGCGCAGCGCCGGCTGGCCCAGGCCGACCCGGCCAAGGTGCGCAGCGAACTGACCGAGCGCGGGTTCTACCTGCAGGTGCCACCGTCGGTGAGCAGCATGATGCTGCGCCACTATGACTGAGCTTTCCCGATCCCGCGCCCTGTCGCTGGCCTTCACCCTCGGTGCCTTGCTGGCGCTGGGTTCTGCGCTGGGTGGCCTGCCCGGTGCGGTACTGGCGGCCCTGGCGCAACCGGCGTTCGCACTGGGAATCTCGTGGTGGCGACGCAGCCGCACGCTGCTGCCGCCGAAGGTGATCGCCCGCCAGGACCTGCCGGCGCTGCTGGCACTGTGGACCGCAGCGCCGTTGCTGCTGGCCCTGCTGCTGGCCTGGCCACTGGCCGCGCTGCGCGACAGCGGCAGTCTTGCCGCGGTGCTGGGCCTGAGCGTGCTGGTCAGCGCCGGCCTGCTGGCGGCCTGGCGCACCTGGCCGCTGTGGAACGATGTCGAGCGTCTCGATGGTGGCCTGGCCCAACATTGGCAGGCGTTGGCCGGTCGTGACCTCAGCGCCTGGCGTGGCCTTGGCGCGGCAGCACTGGTGATGGCCCTGGCGGCACTGGTGGTACTGCCGACCTGGCCGGACCTGCTGCCGGAAAGCGCACGTTGGCCGTCGGCACTGGCGGTGCTGCTGCTGTCGCCGCTGCTGCACCTGCTGCTGCAGCGCATTGCACCGGCGCCGCTGGTCTCGCTGCGCAGCCCGCTTGGCGCGGAACTGCCAGTCGATCGCGAAACGCTGTTCAGCGCGGTCGTGGACACCACGCCGCTGGAAGCTCTGGCGCCGCAGGAGCTGACCCCGGCCCTGTACGAAGCCGCGCGCCACGGCCGCATCGATCGTGCGCTGCAACTGCTGCAGGCCGGCGCCGATCCGTATTCCCTGCCTGACCCGAACTGGCGCGACCAGCGCAGCTTGGCAGTGCTCGCCGCCGTCCTGCCGGACCTGCGCCTGCTGCGTGAGCTGATCGGCCGCGGCGTCGATGTGAACGCGCCGCATCGCGGCATGACCCCGCTGCTGGCCGCGACCCGCGACAGCTGGCATGGGCGGCCGGAAGCGGTGATGACCCTGCTGGCCAACGGTGCCGATTCGCGCGCCACCGACAGTGAGGGCAATACGCCCCTGCACCATGCCGCGCGCAGTTCCGACCCGGGCGTGGCTGCGCTGCTGCGTGACGCGGCCGCTGAAGTCGACGCACTGAACCGTGATGGCTGGTCGCCGTTGGCGGTGGCCTGCCAGGTCGGCAACTGGCGCCTGGCGCGCTTCCTGCTGGAGCGCGGCGCCCGCAGCGAACCGGCTGACGGCACCCCGGTGCTGCTGGCCGCGGCCGCTACCGAAGACGATGATCCGGCCGGCGTGCAGCTGCTGCTGAAGCACAAGGCACGTGCCGACGCACGTGACCGCCAGCGCCGCAGCGCGCTGCACGAAGCGGCATTGGCTGGCCACGTGGACATCATCGGCGTGCTGCTTGCCGCCGGTGCCAACCTGGAAGCGCGCGATGCGCTCGGCCGTACCCCGTGGCTGGAAGCTGCACGTGCCGGTCGCGCGGCCGTGGTCGAGCACCTGCTGCCGCACAAGCCCGACCTGGTTGCAGTCGACACCGATGGCCGCAACGCGGTGCTGCTGGCAACGATGGCCGAGGACGTTTCGCCGCTGTTGATCAAGCGCCTGCTGGAACTGGGCATCGCCGCCGATGGCAGCGATCCGGCCGGCCGACGCGCGGTGGACTACGCCGCCGAAGCCGGTCGCTGGGCGATCGTCGCCCTGCTGGATCCGTCTTACCCGTTGCCTGCCGCCGTCAGCGATGGCCTGACCGAGCGCGGTGAGACGGCCAGTGCCAGCGGTCTGCTGCCCGATCGCCCGCCGCTGACCCTGCTGCGCGAGGCGCTGGGGTTCGGCAATACCGATGGCATGGCCGCACTGGCCAGGCTGTGCCAGCCGGAAGAACTGGGTGGTCTGCTGCTCGATCCGGAGCTGGCGCTGGAGCCGCGCGCGGTCGACTGGCTGCTCGCCCACGGTGCCGATCCGTACGTGCGTGACGCCTGTGCCGATACACCGATGTTCGCGCTGCTGTCGCGTGGCATCGATGCCGTGCCGGCCCTGCAGGTGATGCTGCAGCATGGCCTGTCGCCGGCCGGCCGTGGTGGCCTGGCGCGTTTCCTGGCCGCCTGTGCGCAGCACGACCAGGCGGCGCGTGGCCTGGAACAGCTGGCGCTGGAGCTGCTGGAACGCGGCGCCGATCCGTTTGCTGCCTCGCCGGCCGGTGATCCGCCGCTGTCACTGGCCGTGCGTCTGGGCTGGCTGCGCCTGCAGCAGGCGCTGCTTGCCACTGGCGTGGACCGCGAAGCACGCGACAGCCATGGCATGACCGCCTTGCATCTGGCCACCGCACTGGCGCGCGAAAGCGCCCTGAAGCTGCTGGTGCAGCACGGCGCCTCGCCCGAAGCGCGTGCTGCCGACGGGCAGACGCCGCTGGGCGTGGCGCTGTCGATCGGTCGTCGCGATCTGGCTGATTGGCTGGACTGGCGGGTCTGGCCGCTGCCGCGCAGGACCCTGCGCGAAGGCGATCTGCCGGCCGCCGCGATGGCCGGTGATGTCGATGCCGTGCGTCGTTTGAATGATCTGGGCTTTGCCATCGACGCCGTCGACGCGCAGGGCTGCACCGCGCTGCTGCGTGCTGCCGGCGGTGGCCATCTGGCCGTGGTCGACCTGCTGCTGGCGCGCGGTGCTGATCCGCAGCATGCCGCTGCCAGTGGTGCGACGCCGTTGTCGGCGGCGGTCAGCATGCGCCAGGTCGATATCGTCTCAGCCCTGCTCGATGCCGGGGCGCAGCTCGAACACCGCCTGCCAGGCGGGGTCACCGTGCTGATGCTGGCCTCGGCGCTGGGCCTGCCGGACATCGTGGCGCGCCTGCTCACCGCCGGTGCCGACGTGCATGCCGGCGATGCCCAGCAGCTGGCGCCGCTGCACTGCGCAGCCCTGTATGGCTTCAGTGCGCGCGACCGTTCGCGCCTGCTGGCGCTGCTCGATACCCTGCTGCTGGCCGGTGCAGAGCCGGACCAGGCCGCTGCCGGTGCGGTCACGCCGCTGCTGCTGCTGATGGGCGCGCGCGCCGAACCGGGCACCGCCTGCGACGAGCAGGTGGTGATGGCCGCTGTCGAGCGCCTGCTGGATGAAGACGTGAGCCTGGATGTGCGCGATCCGCGTGGCTTCGGTCCGTTGCACCTGGCCGCCCTGCACGGGTTGCCGCTGCTGGTGCAGCGCCTGCTGCGCGCCGGTGCCGATCCGGAAGCGCGCGATGGCTTGAACCGCAGCCCGCGCGAGATCGCGGTGATGCGCGGCTTCATCGACGTCGCCGCCGAGTTCGAGCCGCGCGTGCCGGGCGTATCGTCGATGGCCAGGTTCCTGCGCGACAACGGCTGAAGGTCGCACTCCATAGGGTGGGTGCCGACCGTTGGTCGGCAGGATGCTTTCAGTAGATCCACGCCATGCGTGGATGATCGCCGCGCACGGAAACAAAAACATCCACGCATGGCGTGGATCTACTTGTCGTCGCTTTCCGCGTCCGCTTCGAACAGGTGCATCAGGTCGTTGCGCGCATCGCGCGAAGTCTGGATCACCGCCGCCTCGTCGTCGTAGACCAGGTACTGGTCGCGCAGCAGCTTCTCGTCGTGTTCGCGGAACTGCTGCACATGGCGCTCGGCCACGTTCGGGGCCACGCCCAGCGCGGTCAGCACGCGCCCGCTCATTTCCAGGCTGGTACCGAACACTTCGCGGAACGGTTCGGCCGACATGTCCATCAACCGCCACGCATGCTGGCGGTTGCGTGCGCGTGCCAGCACCGTCGCATCTGGATACAGGCGGCGCACCATGCGCACCGCGCGCAGGTTGGTCTCCGGATCGTCCACGGTGATCACGAACACGTCGATGTGCTCGCCACCGGCGGCGCGCAGCATCTCCGGCCGGGTCGGGTCGCCGTAGTACAGCTGGTTGCCGAAGCGGCGCAGGTCGGCCACGGTGTCCGGGTTCGCTTCCAGCGCCACGAACGGCACCTTCTGCGCGGTCAGCAGGCGCGCGATCACCTGGCCGAAGCGGCCCATGCCGGCAATCAGCACCTTCGGCCGATTGTCCGGCGCCACCTTGTCGGCCTCCGCCGCCTGCCGTGGCGCGACCTTCTCCTCGCCGAGCAGGCGCAGCAGGGCGATCATCAGCAACGGGGTGATCGCCATCGACAGGCCGACGATCGCCACCAGCCGGTCATGGTTGGCATTACCCAGCAGGTGCGCGCGCTGCGCTTCGTTGAACACCACGAAGGCGAATTCGCCGCCCAGCCACAACACGCTGCCCAGCAGCAGCGACTGCCGGGAACTGAGCTTGGCGATGCGGCCGATGGCGTACAGCAGGCTGAACTTCACCACCAGCAGGATCGCCACACCCGCGGCGATCATCCACGGTTCGGCGGCGATGCGGTCCAGGTCGATGCCCATGCCCACCGCGATGAAGAACAGGCCCAGCAGCAAGCCCTTGAACGGCTCGATCTGCGATTCCAGCTCGTGCCGGAATTCCGAATCGGACAGCAGCACGCCGGCCAGGAACGCCCCCAGGCTGGGGCTCAGGCCGGCTTCCTGCATGAACCAGGCGGTGCCCAGCACTACCAGCAGCGCCGTAGCGGTGAACACTTCCGGGCTGCGGGTGCGAGCGATGATGCCGAACAGACGGCGCAGCACCGGCCGTCCACACAGGATCACCACTGCCAGCGCGCCCAGCGCCACAGCTGCATCTTCCCAGCGCAGTGTCTCGTTCTTGACCCCACCCAGCAGCGGAATCGCGGCCAGCAGCGGAATGGCGATCAGGTCCTGGAACAGCAGGATGGCAAACCCCAGCCTGCCATGGTCGCTGTTGATCGCTTTGTGCTCGGACAGCAGCTGCAGGCCGACCGCAGTCGACGACAGCGCCAGCGCCACGCCCACCACCAGCGCGCTCTTCCACTGGAAGTGATCGAGCAGCAGCAGGCCGCCCAGCACCAGCCCGGACAGCGCCACCTGCGCTGCGCCCGCACCGAACACCGAGCGCCGCATCACCTTCAGGCGGGCAGGGGACAGCTCCAGCCCGATCACGAACAGCAGCATGACCACGCCGATCTCGGCCGCGCCGAGGATGCGGTCGGCATCCTGGACGAAGCCGAGGCCATCCGGCCCCAGCACCACGCCGGCCGCCAGGTAGCCCAGCACCGCGCCGAAGCCGAACTTCTTGAACACCGGCACCGCGATCACCGCGGCCAGCAGCAGCACCAATGCCAGTTCCAGACCACCGCTATGCATGGGAATACCTGGTCATCGGGAGGCCGGCTGTGCGTCCGTTCGGCGGGGGGAAGCGCGGCGGATGCCACCTGGCCATTATGCGCGCGCGGCTGTGTACGCACGAGAACGGCAGTGGGCCGCTTGCCCGGTCACCGGCCGCGGGTTGACCTGCACCGACCGCAGGTCCAGACTGCCCGCCGCTGCCGGCATGTCCGTCAGTACACCCTTCCGGAGTCCCCAACCCATGTCCAGCGACAGTAGAAGTCGACCTCGGTCGACGCCAGCGATGGCCACCGCCTGACATCGGGACGGTTTGCCTGCGTTGGCGTTGCGCGATGTCGCACCCCATGAAGGCGAATCACCATGAACCAGAAGCAATTGCTGCGTCCGGTGGCCGATGCCGCAGCATTGTCGGCACCGCTGGCGAACTACAACACCGCCGACGCGGTGGAATTCCTCAACACGCTCGAACTGCAGCGCGCCGCCGAGACGCTGGCCGCGCTGTCGTTGCCACGTGCAGTGAAGATGCTGGAGGCGCCGGAGCTGCACCGCAGCGGCGAACTGGTTGCCGCGCTGCCGCCGGCACGCGCCGCCGCGCTGCTGGGGTTGATGGCCGACGACCGTGCCACCGACATTGTCCACGAGCTGGATGAAGAAGAACGCGCGCGGCTGATTCCGCTGCTGGGCAACGAAGCCCGGCAGACCATCCAGAAGCTGCTGAGCTACCCGCCGAATACCGCCGGCGCGCTGATGACCACCGAGTTCGTCGCCGTGCCCGCCACCTGGACCGTGGCCCAGACCCTGCAGCACATCCGCCAGGTCGAGCGCACGCGCGAGACCGTGTATGCGATCTACGTCCTCGACCCGGCCAACCAGCGGCTGCAGCAGGTGGTGACCATGCGGCGGCTGATCACCGGTCTGCCGGAGGAATCGATCCTGGACGTGGCCCAGGTCAATCCGCCGGTGATGGTGGATGCGCAGATGGACCAGGAAGACGTGGCACGGCTGATCCGCCGCCACGATCTGCTGGCGATTCCGGTGGTGGACGCGCAGCAGCACATGCTGGGCATCGTCACCGTCGATGACATCCTCGATGCGCTGATCGAAGAGTCCACCGAAGACGCGCACAAGTTCGGCGGCATGGAAGCGCTGGACAAGCCGTACATGCAGATCGGCTTCTTCGAGATGCTGCGCAAGCGCGCCGGCTGGCTGAGCGTGCTGTTCGTGGGCGAGATGCTGACCGCCAGCGCGATGCAGCACTACGAGGACGAACTGGCGCGTGCGGTGGTGCTGACCCTGTTCATTCCGTTGATCATGAGCTCGGGTGGCAACTCCGGTTCGCAGGCCACTTCGCTGCTGATCCGCAGCCTGGCCCTGCGCGAGCTGCGCCTGCGCGACTGGTGGAAGGTCGCCCTGCGCGAAGTGCCCACCGGCATGGTGCTCGGTGCCATCCTCGGCTGCCTGGCCATCGTACGCATCGTGATCTGGCAGCTCGGTGGATTCCATGACTACGGCGAGCACTGGATCCTGCTGGCGATCACCATCGGCGCTGCGCTGGTGGGCATCGTTACCTTCGGCTCGCTGTCCGGGTCGATGCTGCCCTTCATCCTCAAGCGGCTGGGCTTCGACCCGGCCAGCGCCTCGGCCCCGTTCGTCGCCACCCTGGTGGATGTGACCGGCCTGGTGATCTATTTCAGCATCGCTGCGATGATTCTGCACGGCACCCTGCTGTAACGGGGGCGTCATCCACGCATGGCGTGGATCTACTGTAAGGGGGGCGTCATCCACGCATGGCGTGGATCTACTGGTCCTGGCCGCCGTAGTAGATCCACGCCATGCGTGGATGCGATGCCAGGTTCCTGCGCACGATCATGCCGCCGCAGCGCCGGTCCGTGTACCGTAGGCACATGAGTACCTACCACCTGCAGTCCGTGTTCCGTCCGCAGTCGGTCGCGGTGATCGGCGGCAGCCCGCGTGAGCGCTCGGCCGGCCGCGCAGTGATGCGCAACCTGCGTGGCACCGGCTTCCCCGGCAAGGTGGCATGGATCAACCCGCGCCACGCCGAGATCGATGGCATCCGCACGGTAAAGCGGTTGAAGGACCTGGACTGGGTGCCGGAACTGGTGGTGATCACCGCGCCGGCGGCGATCGTGCCGCAGGTGGTACGCACCGCTGCCGAACGTGGCGTGCAGGCCGCGATCATCCTCACTGCGCATCTGGGTGAGGGCCCAGGCTCGCCGTGGGCACAGGTGGAGGCCGCCGCGCGCGCGCATGGCCTGCGCATCCTCGGCCCGCACTGCCTGGGTGTGATCGCACCGCATGCACGGCTCAATGCCAGTATCGCCGCGCATTTCCCGCAGGCCGGCGACCTCGCGCTGATCTCCGAATCCTCGGCGATCGCCGCCGCCCTGGTGGAGTGGGGCGTGGCACGTTCGGTGGGGTTCTCCGCCGTGGTCTCGCTGGGCGACACCATGGACGTGGACTTCGGCGACCTGCTGGATTATTTCGCCACCGACTACCGCACGCGCGCCATCCTGCTCTACGTCGAGCAGATCAAGGACGCCCGCAAGTTCATGTCGGCCGCACGTGCCGCGGCGCGTGCCAAGCCGGTAGTGGTGGTGAAGTCCGGCCGCGCCGAACGGGTGCAGCCGGGCAGCGCCGATACTCACGTGCAGGCCCTGGCGCGTGCCGATGATGTCTACGGCGCGGCATTCAACCGTGCCGGCCTGCTGCGGGTGAGCGCGCTGGACGAACTGTTCACCGCGGCCGAATCGCTGGGCCGCCTCGGTACCTTCCCCGGGCGTCGCCTGGCCATCCTCAGCAATGGCGGCGGTGTCGGCCACCTGGCGGTGGACCAGCTGATCGCCCTGCATGGCACGCTGGCGCAGCTGTCCGACAGCACCGTGCAGAAGCTCGATGCGGTACTGCCGCAGGGCTGGTCGCGCAGCAACCCGGTCGACATCGTGGTCGATGCCGATGGTGATCGCTATGCCACGGCCATCGAGGCGCTGCTGGCCGACAACGAGAACGACGCGGTGCTGGTGGTCAACGTGCCCACGGCGTTCACCTCCTCGGCCGACGCCGCGCAGGCGCTGACCCGCACGCTCGGCCTGCGCCCGCGCCATCATCGTGACAAGCCGGTGTTCGCGGTGTGGCTGGGCAACGACGACCAGGCCACCGCCACGCTCAATGCGGCACGCGTGCCGACCTATCCCACCGAAGCTGAGGCCGTGCGCGGTTTCCAGCATCTGGTGCGTTACCGCGAAGCACAGAACGCGTTGATGGAAACGCCACCCAGCCTGCCGCAGGACTTCAGCGTGGACACCGTGCGTGCACGTGCGCTGGTCGAGGCCGCGCTGGCCAACGGTCAAGGCTGGCTGGATCCGCTGGCCACCCATGAACTGCTGAAGGCCTACGGCATCCCCTCTGCGCCGGTGATGCACGCGCGCGATGCGCACGAGGCGATGGACCTGGCGCAACCGCTGCTGGAGCGTGGTGCCACCGTCGCGCTGAAGATCCTGTCGCCCGATATTCCGCACAAATCCGAAGTGGATGGCGTGCGCCTCAATCTGGCAACGCTGCCTGCGGTGCAGAGCGCGGCCAAGGCGATCCTTGCCCGTGCACGGCAGCTGCGGCCGGACGCCCGCATCGACGGCCTGCTGGTGCAGCCGACCATCGTCCGCCCGAAGGCGCGCGAGCTCATCGTCGGCATCGCCGACGACGCCACGTTCGGCCCGGTGATCGTGGTCGGTCGTGGTGGCACGGCGGTGGAAGTCATCAACGACAAGGCACTGGCACTGCCGCCGCTGGACCTGCGCCTGGCCCACGAGCTGATCGGCCAGACCCGGGCCTCGCGCATCCTCAAGGCCTACGGCGATGTGCCAGCGGCCGACGAGCGCGCACTGGCGCTGGCGCTGGTCAAGCTGGCGCAGCTGGCAGCAGATATTCCCGAAGTGCGCACGCTGGACATCAATCCGCTGCTGGTCGACAGCAAGGGCATCCTGGCGCTGGACGCGCGCGTGGCGGTTGCGCCGTCGCGCATCCTGCACAAAGGGCGTGGCCATCCACGCTTCGCCGTGTTCCCGTATCCGAAGGAATGGGAGCGCACCATCGAACTGTCCGATGGCGGTCGCGCCTTCGTACGCCCGGTGCGGCCGGAAGATGACGCGTTGTTCCGCGCGTTCTTCGCGCGCGTCAGCGATGAGGATCTGCGCCTGCGCTTCTTCCAGTCGGTCAAGCACTTCAGCCACGAGTTCATCGCCCGCCTGACCCAGCTGGACTACGCGCGCTCGATCGCCTTGGTGGCTATTGAGCCGCGCACCGGCGAGATGCTCGGTGCGGTACGACTGCATGCCGATGCGGACTATCACCGCGGTGAGTACGGCATCCTGATCCGTTCTGACCTGAAGGGCCATGGCATCGGCTGGCGGCTGATGGCGATCATGATCGAGTACGCCAAGTGGCTGGGCCTGGACGTGGTGGAAGGCCAGGTGCTGCGTGAGAACAGCACCATGCTGGCGATGTGCCAGAGCCTGGGCTTCAAGACCCGGCTGGACCCCGACGATCCGACGGTGGTGATGGTGACGTTGCCGGTGCAGCAGGTGGAAGTACCCGACGTCCCAGTGTGATCGACACCTCGTTCATTTCACCTTGGTGCTTCTACTGGAACCAGAACTCCTCGATAACCTTGCTGCACGACTGATCCAGCTCCAGATGGAACGATTTGCGTTCCTGCGTGGACAGAGGATCTGCAAGATCGTCCTGATGCAGCACGGCAAAACCGCGGCCGCCGGATACGGGGGGCGATGTGGCTACGAGATACGTCGTCTTATTCCAAGCCCTGGTACGCCGGACGTAGGCCTCCACGACACGTACGCATTCGGGCTGCTTCTGCGCAGCCAGTATGGTGGCTCTTACCGCCGCAGGCAGCGCGGCCAGACCATCCCTGGCGGAGGCAACACCTGAGGAGGGAGGGCAGGCCAAGCAAAGGAACAGCACAATCGTTGGCACTCTGGACATCACTCGCCTCGCAGGGACGGTAGATCCTCACATCCATCATGGCAGGATTTTCGTGGGTTATCGCAGCGGCTCGACCACCACCGCCGTGCCATAGCACAGCACTTCGGTCAGCCCGGTCATCACGTCGGTGGCGTCGTAGCGCATGCCGATGACCGCGTTGGCACCCAGCTGCCGCGCGTGCTTGACCATGTCGCGATAGGTTTCCTCGCGTGCCTGCTCGCACAGCTCGGTGTAGATGGTGATGTTGCCGCCGAAGATGGTCTGGATGCCGCCAAGGAAGTTGCCCACGATCGAGCGCGAGCGCACGGTGATGCCGCGCACCACGCCCAGGTTGCGCTCGATGCGGTAGCCGGGCAGCTCGAAGGCGGTGGTCACCATCGAATCATCGAAGCGCGCTGCGGAGGTGGTGGGAGTGCCACTGTTGTAGGGATCGGCCATGGGTGTCTGGTCGTCTTGTGGGTTTGAAGGCGCCACAATACCGCCATGACCGACCGTATTCCCCTGCTCCTCCTCCCCGGCCTGCTCAACGATGCCGAACTCTGGCGCGCACAGCTGGCCGACCTGGCCGATATCGCCGACTGCAGCGTGGGCGACCAGACCCGGGGCGAGACTTTGCAGGCGGTGGCCGAGGACGTGCTGGCGCAGGCGCCCCCGCGATTCGCGCTGGCCGGTTTCTCACTGGGTGGCTTCGTCGCCCAGCAGATCCTGCGCACCGCGCCGGAGCGCGTGCTGCAACTGGCCCTGATCGACACCTCGATCCATGCCGACTCCCCGGAACGCGCCGAACAGCGGCGCAGCCAGCGTGCCAGCGTGCGCCTGCCGGGGAAGTTCCATGGCTTTGGCGATGTGCTGATGCGCAGCTACATTGATGCCTCGCGGCTGGACGACTACGTGCTGGTGCAGCGCGTGCGCGACATGACCGCGCGGTTGGGTGCGGAGGTATTCCTGCGGCAGAGCGCACTGGAACGGAGTGACGGCCACGACGTGCTGGCCGGCTACCGCGATCCGTTGCTGATCGTCTGTGGTGCGAACGACCGCATCACGCCCTTGGCGGTGAGCGAAGAGATACACGCGCTGGTGCCGCATTCGCAGCTGGTGGTGGTGCCCGATTGTGGGCACCTCGCGCCGATGGAAAAGCCGGAAGAGGTGAGTGCAGCGATGCGGGCGTGGCTGTTGCAAGGCGAGGATTGAATCCACGCTTCTGGTAGGTGCCGACCTTGGTCGGCACGGTGTTTCATCAATCGATCAGAGGAAAGCGCCGACCAAGGTCGGCACCTACCGGTAGCGCCGGGCCATGCCCGGCGGCTTTTGCTCAATCCCAGGCCGGCGCAATGCCTTCCGGATTTGCCAGGCGATGGCCGCGGTCCAGCTTGGCGATCTGCGCCATGTCGTCCTCGGTCAGGCGGATCGCTGCCGCTTCCAGGTTGCTGGCCAGGTTCTCACGCTTGGTCGACGACGGAATGACCGCGTAGTCCTGCTGCAGCGCCCACGCCAGCGCGACCTGTGCCGGGCTGGCCTGATGGCGGCCGGCGATGGCCTGGATCACTGGGTCCTTGATCACCTCGCCGTAGGCCAGGCTCATGTACGCGGTGACGCGGATGCCGTTGTCCTGCAGGAACTTCACCAGCAGGCGGTTCTGCAGGTACGGATGGATCTCGACCTGGTTGGTGGCGATGGCATCGGCACCGAGGATCTCAATCGCCTTGCGGGTCTGGGCGATGGTGAAGTTGGAGATGCCGATCTCGCGGGTCAGCCCCTGCGCCTTGGCTTCAGCCAGCGCGGTCAGGTACTCCTCCATCGGCGTGTCGACCTTGTCGTTCGGCGACGGCCAGTGGATCAACGCCAGGTCGACATGGTCGGTGCGCAGCTTCTCCAGGCTGGTGCGCAGGCTCGCCAGCAGTGCATCGCGCTTGAACTCGGTGATCCACACCTTGGTGGTCAGGTAGATCTCGTCACGCGGCACGCCGGACTCGGCGATGGCCTGGCCGACCTCGGCTTCGTTGCCGTAGATCTGCGCGGTGTCGATGGCGCGGTAGCCGACGTCCAGTGCGTTGCGCACCGAGTCGATCACGGTCTGGTCTTTCAGGCGGAAGGTGCCAAGGCCGAAAGCGGGGACAGTCATGGGGAACTCCAAAGCGGGGGAAGGAGGTGATTGCAAAGGGTAGGGCAGGGGCCGTGTGCATGCCGGCAACGGTGCATTGCGCTCATCAATGCGCCGCCACCGTGATGCCGTCGGCGCGATCATCGATGCCGTCGCGACGGTCCAGACGGCCACTCAGCACGGTCAGGCCATACGCGCCGACCACCACCAACGCGCCCAGCCACGGCGTGTGCATCAGGCCGATGTGCTCGACCACCAGGCCGCCCAGCGACGCACCCAGCGCGATGCCGATGTTGAAGGCGGCGATGTTCAGGCCTGAGGCAACATCGGTGGCCTGCGGTGCGTAGCGCTGTGCCTGCTTGACCACATACACCTGCAGGCCGGGCACGTTGCCGAATGCCACCGCGCCCAGTGCCAGTACGGTCAGCAGCATCAGCCAGGTGTTATGGGCGGTGAAGGTCATCACCAGCAGCACCACGGCCAGCAGCGCGAAGATGCGCTTCAGCGCGGGCACCGGGCCCATGCGGTCGGCCATGCGGCCGCCCCACAGGTTGCCGATCGCCACCGACACGCCGTACACCAGCAGTACCAGGCTGACCGCGTTGGCCGAGAAGCCGGTAACGTCCTGCAGGATTGGCGTCAGGTAGGTGAAGGACAGGAAGGTGCCGCCGTAACCGAGTGCGGTGATGGCGTAGACCATCAGCAGGCGCGGCTGCGCAAGCACGCCCAGCTGCTGGCGGAAGGTGGCCGGCGCGCTCTGTGCCAGGCCGCGCGGTACGAACAGCAGGGCGCCCAGCAGCGCGATCACGCCCAGCCCGGCCACCGCCAGGAACGTGGCGCGCCAGCCCAGGTGCTGGCCGATGAAGGTACCCAGCGGTACGCCGGTTACCAGTGCCACGGTCAGGCCGGTGAACATGATGGCGATGGCACTGGCGGCCTTCTCCTTCGGCACCACGGCGGTGGCGATGATCGAGCCGATGGAGAAGAACACTCCGTGGGCCAGGCCGGTGAGGATGCGGGCGACGATCAGCGAGGTATAACCCGGTGCCATCCACGCGATGACGTTGCCGAGGGTGAACAGCACCATCAGCGCGACCAGCAGGGTCTTGCGCGGTACGCGGCCGGTGAGTGCGGTCAGCACCGGTGCGCCGACGGCCACGCCGAGCGCATACAGGGAGACCAGCAGGCCGGCCGACGGCAGGCTGACCTGCAGGTCGGCGGCGATGGTCGGGATCAGGCCGACGATGACGAACTCGGTGGTGCCGATGGCGAAGGCGCCGAGGGTCAGCGCCAGCAGGGCGAGCGGAATGCCACGGATCATGACAGTGTCCAGAGCGAAGGAAGAGGCGCAGTGTGCGCGGCCGACCTTTGCCGAAAAACCGGTCTTCACGCCAATCACTCTTGCCTGGTGGTCAATAATGGCGCCATGAAAACCACCCTCGACGAAATGCAGGCCTTCCTCGCGGTGATCGACAGCGGTTCGATCAGCGCCGCTGCCGAGCAGCTGGGGCAGACGCCTTCAGGCGTGAGCCGCGCGCTGGGCCGGCTGGAGGACAAGCTGGGCACGACCCTGCTGACCCGTACCACCCGCCGCTTGCACCTGACCGCCGAGGGCGAGGCCTACCTGCGTCATGCGCGGGCGATCATCGATGCAGTGGAATCGGCCGAGGAACAGATGGCCGCGCGCCGCGAGCGCCCTGCTGGCCGGCTGCGGGTGGATGCGGCGATGCCGTTCGTGCTGCACGTGATCGCACCGTTGGTGGCCGGCTACCGCGCGCGCTATCCGGACGTGCAGCTGGAGTTGAACAGTTCCGAGCGCTACATCGACCTGCTGGAACGGCGTACCGACCTGGCGATCCGCATCGGCCCGCTGGCTGATTCCACCCTGCATGCACGGCCGCTGGGGCGCTGCCGGCTGCAGGTGCTGGCCAGCCCGGGCTATCTCGCCGCGCACGGCGAGCCGGCCAGCGTGGCGGCGCTGGGCCAGCACACGCTGCTCAGCTTCAACGAACCGGAATCGCTGAACCGCTGGCCGCTGCCGGGCGATGCCGACGGGCAGTTGCTGGTGCGCGCGGATATCGCGGTATCCAGCGGCGAGACGCTGCGCACGCTGGCGGTGGAGGGCGTGGGCATAACTTGCCTGTCCGACTTCGTGACTGAACGCGATCGCGCGGCCGGCACGCTGGTGCCGGTGCTGGCCGCACAGACGCTGGATGTGTACCAGCCGATCCACGCGGTGTACTACCGCAACACGGCCGTATCGGCGCGGATCAGCTCGTTCCTGGATTACCTGGGTGAAGCGATGGCCGCATCGGATTACCTGCGCTGATGCATTGTCTGGGTTGCCGGCCAGCGGCCGGCACTACCGGTAGTGCCGGCCGCTGGCCGGCACACGACACAATCACGCCGCGCGCGCCAAGGCACCCTTCGCCGTCGCCGTGGTCGACAGATCGAACACATCCACCGAGTCGATCAACCGGTTCGCCTGCTGTTCCAGGCTGCGCGCCGCCGCACTCGCTTCTTCCACCAGCGCGGCATTCTGCTGGGTGGTGCCATCCATCTGGATGATGGTCTGGCTGACCTGCTCGATGCCGGCCGACTGCTCCTGCGAAGCAGCCGAAATCTCGGCCATGATGTCGGTCACGCGCTGCACCGAAGCGACGATCTCGGCCATGGTGTCGCCGGCCTGGCGCACACGCTGCGCACCGTGGCCCACCTGTTCCACCGATGCCTCGATCAGCGATTTGATTTCCTTGGCCGCTGCCGCCGACCGCTGCGCGAGCGTGCGCACTTCACTGGCGACCACCGCGAAGCCGCGGCCCTGCTCGCCGGCACGCGCCGCTTCCACCGCCGCGTTCAGCGCCAGGATATTGGTCTGGAATGCGATGCCGTCGATCACGCTGATGATGTCGGCGATCTGCCGCGAGGAGCCTTCGATCGCATCCATCGTCGCCACGACCTGGCCGACCACTTCACCGCCGTGCGAGGCCACGCTGTGCGCACCGATCGCCAGCTGGTTCGCCTGCCGCGCATGCTCGGCGTTCTGGCGCACGGTGGAGGTCAGTTCTTCCATCGATGCAGCGGTTTCTTCCAGGTTCGCCGCCTGCTGTTCGGTGCGGCGCGACAGGTCGTTGTTGCCGGCGGCAATCTCGGCGGCGGCGGTGTGGATGTTGCCCGAGGCGTGCTTGATGTCGGTGACGATCGTGGCCAGCTGTGCCGCCGTGGTGTTGGCATCGCCGGCAATGCGGGCGAACACGCCCTGGAAATCGCCGTGCATGCGTGCCCCCAGGCGACCATCGGCAATGGCACGCAGCATCGTCGAGACGTCGCCGAGGTTGTGTTCGGTGGTCTGCATCAACCGGTTCAGGCCATCGACCATCGCGCGGAAATCATGCTCGAAGCGCGCGCTGTCGCCGCGCTGGCTGAAGTCGCCTGCGGCAGCGGCTTCGGCCAGGTGACGAATCTCGCTGTTGATCGCGCCGAGGTTGGATTTGACCGCATCCAGTGCCTGGGTGATCACCGCCTTTTCGCCCGGCAGACGCTCCATGTCCAGGCTGAGGTCGCCCACCGCATAGCGGCCCATGATCGCGATCGCGCGCATCTTCACCTGGATGTGCGCATCGACCAGGGTGTTGGTGTCGGCCACCATCGTGCCGTAGGCACCGGGGAAGGCGCTGCTGTCCATGCGGTGGCTGATCGTGCCGGCGTCGTGTGCCTTGGCCATCGCAGTCTGCGCGTCGAGCACGCCGCGCACGGTGCTCTGCACGGCCTGCATCGCCTGCGCCAGGCGGCCGATCTCGTCGCGGCTGCGCACCTGCACGTGGTAGTCGAGATCGCCGGCAGCGACCGCACGCGCGGCCGCTTCCACGGCCAGCACCGGCTGCACTACGGCACGCCGCAGCCACCAGCCGAGGCCGATCAACAGCAGCACGGCCGCACCAATGGTCAGCGCGGCGCACAGCAGCAGCGTCTGCCGTGCCTGCTGCGAACGCGCGGTCACCGCGGCTTCGGCCACCTGGGTGGCCTGCGTACCCAGCGCATCCAGCGCGGTCGCCACCGGTCGGTCTTTGCCACGCACCAGTGAATCGCCGGCCGCAGGATCGTAGTCGGCTGCAGCGAAGGCCTGCAGTGCCGCGTGGTAATCCAGCTGCAATTGAGCATGCAGGCCGGAAAACGCTTGAGCCAGTTCACGCGTGCGCGCATCGGGGCTGGCGGCCAGGCCTTTGGCCAGTTCGGCAACGAGGCGGCCTTCGCTGTCGAAGGCCTGCAGGTGGTGCTGGCGCAACGCGTCATCGTGGCCGCGCAGCAGCACGTTCTTCCATTCCTGCACCTGCCCGCGGAACTCACGCTGCAGGCGCTCGGCGTCGCGGCTGTGGGCGACCTCCGGGGGGACTTCGGTGGACAGCTTCAACCAGGCAGATGCCAGGCCCGCCAGGGCACACACCAGGACAACGGCCAGACCAACAGAAACGGCGCCGAGCAGCTTCGACTGCAGCCGCGGCGCATGGGAAGAGGCTTTCATGGGACGAGATCTCGGAAGGGGTGCGATGCGGTATCGACCATCCTTTAGGTCTCTGAAGTGCGATGCGTGTCACATTCCCGTTCTGTTTAGTGATGTGAAGAATGTGTTTCATAGGACAAATGTGTCCATATGGAACGAAAGCAGACCCTCGACAGCTGGTTTAAATGTAACTATCGTAGTTACATGAAATCCGCGAATCCGCTCTCCGATGCCCTGCACGTGATGGCCCATCTGGTCGGCCAGCCCGGGCCGCGAACCTCCGAACAGCTGGCCACCTGCCTGCCGACCCATCCGGTGGTGATCCGCCGCCTGCTGGCGCAGATGCACAAGGCTGGACTGGTCCGCAGCACGCGCGGCCACGGTGGCGGCAGCCAGCTCGCCCGCGATGCGGCGACGATCACCCTGCACGACGTCTACCAGGCCATCGGCGCGCCGCCGATGGTCCAGGTCGGTACCCGCGAAGGCAGGGGCGGCTGCCCGATCCAGCAGCTGGTCAACCAGGCCCTGCTGGAGAGCGCCCGCGAAGCGCAGCGCCTGCTCGAGCAGCGGCTGCAGGCAACCACCCTCGACCAGCTTGGCGCCGACTTCGCCCGCCATCTTGCCCATCACCGTTCCCTGGAAGCTCACCATGAATCCTGATGTCCTCATCGTCGGCGGCAGCTACGCCGGCATCGCCGCCGGACTGATCCTGGCGCGTGCGCGTCGGCCGGTCACGATCATCGACGCGGGTTCACCGCGCAACCGCTTTGCCAGCCATTCGCACGGCGTACTGGGCATGGACGGCATCAGTGGCGCCGAGTTGCTGAAGAGCGCACGCCAGCAGTTGCTGGATTACCCGACCGTGCGCTGGCTGAATGCCGAAGCGGTGCGGGCCACGGCCAGCGCCGAGGGTGTGGAGGTGCATACCGCCGACGGCCAGATGCTGACCGCGCGCAAGCTGCTGCTGGCCACCGGCATCGCCGACCAGCTGCCCGAACTGCCCGGCATGGCCGAACGCTGGGGCAGCACCGTGCTGCACTGCCCGTACTGCCATGGTTACGAAGTGGGTGGCGGTTCGATCGGCCTGCTCGGCGGCCATCCGATGTCGGCCGGCAAGGCGCCGTTGTTCGCCGATTGGGGCAACGTCACCTTCTTCAGCCAGGGCTTGCCGATCAGCGACGAGGAACTGGCCGCCATGCAGCAGCGCGGCGTGCAGATCGAAACCACGCCGGTGGTCGGCGTGCACGGCGAACAGCCCACATGGCTGGAGGTCGAGCTGGCCGATGGCCGCCGCATCGCCCAGCGTGCGCTGTTCGTGCCTGCCGGGCAGGCGATGGCCACGCCGCTGGTGCAGCAACTGGGCTGCGCGTTGGTGGAAAGTCCGCTGGGCGTGCTGATCGAGGTGGACATGATGAAACAGACCTCGGTGCCGAACGTCCATGCGGCCGGTGACGCGACCACGGTCGGCAACATCACCCTGGCCATGGCCGAAGGGGTGCGCGCGGGTATCGGCGTGCACCATGCGCTGGTCGGCGAAGACAGCCTGCCGCGTTGAGCTGCTGCATCCACGCGTGGCGTGGATCTACTGAACGGTGCCGACGTTGGTCGGCACCGTCCTTGCTCAACCTTCCACGCTGGCCGCATCCAGCTGCGCCACGTCCTGCACGCTCAACGCGACGTTCGCCGCCGCCAGCAGGTCGTGCAGCTGTTCCACGCTGGTGGCGCTGACAATCGGTGCGGTGATCGACGGCCGTGCAATCTGCCAGGCCAGCGCGATCTGCGCGGCAGTGGCGTTGTGCTTGCTGGCCACATCATCCAGCGCCTGCAGGATGCGCAGGCCGCGCGGGTTCAGATAGCGCTTGACCACGGTTGCGCCACGCGCGCTGCTCTTGCCGGCATCGTCCGGCGTGCGGTACTTGCCACTGAGGAAGCCACTGGCCAGTGCGTAGTAATTGATCACGCCGATCTGCTCGCGCTGCACCAGCGGTTCCAGCTCCTTCTCGTAGCCGGCGCGGTCGTACAGGTTGTACTCCGGCTGCAGGGTTTCGTAACGCGGCAGCTTGTAGTCGGTGGACACCTTCAGTGCTTCGGCCAGACGCGTGGCGCTGTAGTTGGACGCACCGATCGCACGCACCTTGCCTGCCTCGATCAGGCGACCGAACGCAGCCAGGGTGGCTTCCAGCGGCGTGGATTCATCGTCCTCGTGGGCCTGGTACAGATCGATCACATCGGTCTGCAGGCGACGCAGCGAATCCTCCACCGCTGCATTGATGTTGTCCGGGGTTAGGCCGGGCCGCTCGGCCCACTTGGCTACTTTGGTCGCCAGCACCACCTTGTCGCGCTTGCCGCTGCGCGCGAACCACTTGCCGAGCAGGGTCTCCGACTCGCCACCCTGGTTGCCCGGCACCCACGCCGAGTACACATCGGCGGTGTCGACCAGATTGAAGCCGGCATCGACGAAGGCATCCAGCAGGGCGAAGCTGGCCTTCTCATCGGCGCTCCAGCCGAATACGTTGCCACCGAAGGCGAGCGGAGCTACATGCAGGCCGGAACGGCCCAGTTCGCGGATTGCCGTCATGGGCACGGACTCCTTGGGGGAAGTCCTTCAGGATAGAACGCGATGTGTGACCGCGCTGCGGCGCTGACCACAAAACTGTGTTCCGCGACGCGCACGCGGCTAACGTTTTGTGAACACCTGCGGCGCGGCGGCTGCTAGTCTCGCCGCATCTTCCGCTGGAGTCGCCCCGATGATTGCTGCCTCATCCCTGCGTGGTTGCCGCGTGCTGCTTGCCTCGGCGCTGCTGGTCGCCGTTCCCGCATTCGCTGCGCCGGCCACGGTCGCACCGGCAAAGATCCAGGTGTCGCCGGCGATCGATGCGGCGGTGAAGGCCTCGACCCGCGACCCGGCCAACGTCAAGCGCGACGGTTTCCGTCATCCTGCGCAGACGCTGGGCTTCTTCGGCGTGGCGCCGGAAAAGACCGTCATCGAGATCACGCCCGGCAATGGCTGGTACTCGGAAATCCTGGCGCCGCTGCTGCGCGACAAGGGCCATTACATCGCTGCGGTGGTCGATCCGCAGGCCGTGGCGGAAGGCCGCGGCCGCGACTACCAGCAGCGCAGCCGCGACAGCCTGGAAAAGAAGTACGCCGCCGCACCGGCACAGTTCGACAAGACCGCCGTGGTCGCCTACGACCCGGCCAAGCCGGTGTTCGGCGCGGCCAACTCGGCCGATGTGGTGCTGACGTTCCGCAACGTGCACAACTGGCGCAAGGCAGGCCAGGCGCAGGGCATGTTCCAGGGCTTCTTCAACGTGCTCAAGCCGGGCGGCGTGCTCGGCGTGGTCGAGCACCGCGCCAAGGCCGACGTGGCCGACGCTGACGACACCGGTTATGTGGGCCAGCAGCAGGTGATCGCGATGGCCGAGGCCGCCGGTTTCAAGCTGGATGCGCGTACCGAGGTCAATGCCAACCCGCGCGATACCAAGGACCATCCGAATGGCGTGTGGACCCTGCCGCCGACCAACCAGCATGACAAGGCGGACGACGCCAAGTACCAGGCCATCGGTGAAAGCGACCGCATGACCCTGCGTTTCGTCAAACCGTAAGCCGGCACATCGTACTGCCAGCGCGGATTCCCCACTGTAGAGCCGAGCCCATGCTCGGCTCATCGCGCACAGCGCGACGGAACGCAACAGGAGCCGAGCATTGGCTCGGCTCTACAGGTCGGTTGCACGACGCGCGGCGTGGGACAATGCCTTGCCCGCCGCCTGCCGTGCCCGTAATGCTGATTGCCTTCAACAAGCCGTTCAACGTGCTCTGCCAGTTCACCGACCGCAGCATGCCGCCGCGGCCGACATTGGCCGGCTTCGGCTTGCCGCCGCGGGTCTACGCTGCCGGCCGCCTCGACCACGACAGCGAAGGCCTGCTGCTGCTGACCGACAACGGCACGCTGGCGCACAAGCTGACCGACCCGAAGCACAAGGCGGACAAGCTGTACTGGGTGCAGGTGGAAGGCACGCCCAGTGACGAGCAGCTGCAGCAGCTGCGCGATGGCGTGGTGCTCAACGATGGTCCGACGCTGCCGGCGAAGATCGAGCGCCTCGATCCCGCGCCTGAGCTGTGGCCCCGCGATCCACCGGTGCGCTTCCGCAAGACGGTGCCCGACAGCTGGCTGGCGATCACGATCCGCGAAGGACGCAACCGTCAGGTGCGGCGGATGACGGCGGCCGTGAACCTGCCGACGCTGCGCCTGGTACGCGCTGCGATGGGGCCGTACCGGCTGGATGACCTGCAGCCGGGCCAGTGGCGGCAGATCGACTGAAAGAAAAGCTGAAAGAAAAAAGGCCGGAGGCCTTGCGGCGTCCGACCCTCGTGCAGCGTCATGGGGTCAGAGCCCTTCCTGCGGAAGAGATCCGACCCCGGCCAATCAGGCGTCGCTGCCGATATCGCTGTGCTCATCGACCACGGTGTCATTGCGGCGATCGCGCGCATTGATGCGCTGGGCCTGGCCGTTGACCACATGGCCATTGGCGGCCTTCTTCTTCTGCTGTTTGCGGTACAGCGCATAGCCCAGCAGGCCCACGCCCACGGCAGCTGCCGCGATGGTCACCGCCGGATTGCGGCGGGCGAACTTGGTGGCGACTTTGCCGCCGGTCTTCACCGCGCCGAGCGCAGCGCCGGTCTTGATCCAGTCGCTGGCCTGCGGGCCGAGGTGACGCAGGCTGCCGCCAGCGCTCTTCAGGCCATCGCCCGCGGTATGGGCCAGGTCGAGGGCGCGCTCCAGGGCGCGGTCGGTGATTACGGTCAACTTGCTCATGCGGGGGTGTCCTTGCCTCGGGTCGAAGTCCAGTGTCGCCTGTTGCCCGTAAACGGTATGTCAGTCAGGCGGGCGCGTGGTGTGACTCTACCGCAGCCATTCAGGAACGGGCGGGCTGGGGTCGGATCCCTTTCCGTTGGGAAAGGGCTCTGACCCCGGCGCGCATCCTTGGGGTCAGAGCCCTTTGCCATGCAAAGGGATCCGACCCCGCCACTCAGGTCCCGCGCGGCTTGGCCCGGTGGGTCGCCGTGGCCGTCCACGGATCGTCCGGCCAGGGGTGGCGCGGGTAACGGCCCTTCATCTCCTTCTTCACCTCGGCGTAGGTGTTCTCCCAGAAATTTCGCAGATCCTGGGTCACCTGCAACGGCCGGCCACCCGGTGACAGCAGGTGCAGGGTCAGCGGCACCCGGCCATCGGCGATGCGCGGCGTGTCGGCCAGCCCGAACAACTCCTGCAGCTTCACCGCCAGCACGGGCGGCAGCGGCTCGCCGCTTTCGCCGTCCAGCGCGTAGGTGATCGGCCGCTCCAGCCCCGACGGTACGGTGATCCGGGTGGGCGCGTGACGTTCGACCAGCTGCCGCTGCGACCACTCCAGTGGCGACTTCAGCGCTTCGCCGAAACTGGCCTCGTCCAGCGCATCCAGACGTGTCCTGCCAGCGAATGCCGGCTGCAGCCATTGCGCACGGTTGGCCAGCAATGCGACGTCACTGCAGTCGGGCAGGCCCAGCTCGGGCATCCAGCGCCGCAGCGATTCCACCCGCGCCTGCCACTGGCGCAGACCCTCGGTCCATGGCAGTGCCTGCAGGCCGAGCTCGGCAACGGCGTCAGTCAGCGCCTGCGCCGCCAGCTGCGGATCAACCCGGCCGGCCGAACGGCTGTCCATCACGATGCGGTCGAAGCGTGTTTCGCGCAGCGCGACCAGGGCGCGGCGCGTGTCATCCCAGCGCACCGCGTCTTCGGTCACGAAGCGGTCGGGCCAGCTCCTGCGCAGATAGCCTTCATCCACCGGTGCGGCGCGCAGCAGCAGCGCGTCGCGTGCCTCGAAACGCAGTTCGCTCGCCACCAGCCACGGTTCGCCCCGCAGGTCGCTCAGTTCATGCAGGCGGGCGCTGCGGCCGTTGGCCAGCAGGTAACGCAGCGGGTCGTTCGGATGCTGGAAGGCGATGCGGTCGGGGAAGGCGTGCGCCAGCAGGTCGCCCAGTTCGTGCGCCTCGATGCTGGCCGGTGGCGCGGCCTCACAGCGCAGGCGACGGCGCCACTGTTTGGCAGCGGCATCGATGGCGGCCAAGCCGCTGCGATTGGCATCGGCGGGCGCACGGCCATTACGGAAGGCCGCCAGTGCACGCCAGCGCGCGGCCAATGCATCACCGCCCTGGCGCAACGGGTCGCGGGCTTCCAGCAATGCGGCAAGATCGGCGGCCAAGGCCTGTGCGCGGGCATCGGGTGCGGCCAGCAGCATCGCGGCCATCCGCGGATGGGTGCCCAGCGCCAGCACGCGACGGCCGAGTGCGGTGATCGCGCCGCTGCTGGACAACGCACCCAGGCGCTGCAGCAGTTCGCGTGCGGCGGCCATCGGCCCGCTCGGTGGCGGGTCGAGGAAGCGCAGGTCACTGCTGCCCCAGGCGGCCAGCTCCAGCGCAAGCCCGGCCAGTTCAACCTGGTCGATCTCGGCGCGACGCTGCGGCTCCAGCCGTTGCGACTGCGGCCACAGCCGCCAGGCCACGCCCTCGGCCACACGCCCGGCACGGCCGGCGCGCTGGTCGGCCGAGGCCTGCGCGATGGCCACCACGTCCAGGCGGGTGAAGCCACTGTTGGGGTCGTAGCGTGGCTCGCGTGCCTGACCGCTGTCGATGACTACACGCACGCCGGGCAGCGTCACCGAGGATTCGGCCACGTTGGTGGCCAACACCACGCGGCGGCGGCCGTCGCTGGAGGCCTGCAGCACGCGCGCCTGCTGTTCCACCGGCAGTTCACCGTGCAGGGCCAGCACGTCCACCGCAGCGCCATCAAGATTGTCCTGCAGGCCGGCCTGCACGCGTGCGATCTCACGCTGGCCGGGCAGGAACACCAGCAGGTCGCCGGGGTGCTCGGCCAGCGCCTGCTGTACCGCGCGCCGCACCTGCAGCTCCAGTGCCTCGTCACGCCGCGCCGGGAAGTGGCTGATCGCCACCGGATAGCTGCGGCCCTCGCTGCTCAACCGTGGTGCATCGAGGAAGCGGGCCAGGCGCTCACCGTCCAGCGTCGCCGACATCACCAGCAAACGCAGGTCGTCGCGCAGCTGCGATTGCACATCCAGGGCCAGCGCCAGGCCGAGATCGCCACTGAGGTGGCGCTCGTGGAATTCATCGAACAGGATCGCGCCGACGGTTTCCAGCATCGGGTCGTCCTGCAGCATCCGGGTCAGGATGCCCTCGGTGACCACCTCGATGCGCGTGCGCGCCGATACCTTGTTCTCGAAGCGGATGCGGTAGCCGACGGTGCCGCCGACCTCCTCGCCGAGCTGGCGCGCCATGAACATCGCGGCACTGCGCGCAGCCACCCGGCGCGGTTCCAGCAGGATGATCCTGCGGCCCTGCAGCCAGGGCGCATCGAGCAGCGCCAACGGCACCTGGGTGGTCTTGCCGGCGCCGGGCGGGGCTTCCAGCACCAGCCGCGGGTGTGCGGCCAGGTGCTGCTGGATCTGCGGCAGCAGCGGGGAAATGGGGAATTGCGGGGCATTCATGTGCAAAGGATAAGGGGCCATGACGGGCACGGGTACAATGCGCGGGTTTTCCTGCCCCTGCTGCCCCCATGCATCTGATCGATATCGGCGCCAACCTGACCCACGACTCCTTCGACCGCGACCGCGATGCCGTGCTGGACCGCGCACGGCAGGCCGGTGTGGTGCAGATGATCATCACCGGTGCCAGCCGCGAGCATTCGCCGCTGGCCCTGCAGCTGGCGCAGCAGCACCCCGGCTTCCTGTACGCCACCGCCGGCGTGCATCCGCATCACGCGGTGGAGTACACCGATGAGTGCGATGCGGAGATGCGTGCGCTGCATGCCCACCCTGAAGTTGTCGCAGTGGGCGAGTGTGGGCTGGACTATTTCCGCGATTTCTCGCCGCGCCCGGCGCAGCACCGCGCGTTTGAACGCCAGCTGCAGCTGGCTGCGGACAATGGGAAGCCCTTGTTCCTGCACCAGCGCGATGCGCATGCCGATTTCATGGCGCAGATGAAGAACTTCGAAGGCCACATCGGTCCGGCCGTGGTGCACTGCTTCACCGGCGAGCGGCAGGAGCTGTTTGATTACCTGGACCAGGACTGGTACATCGGCATCACCGGCTGGCTGTGCGACGAGCGTCGTGGTGGGCACCTGCGCGAGCTGGTGAAGAACATTCCGGCCAACCGGTTGATGATCGAGACCGACGCACCGTACCTGCTGCCGCGCACCCTGAAGCCGATGCCGAAGGACCGCCGCAACGAACCGGTGTTCCTGTCGCACATCGTGGAAGAGCTGGCGCGGGACCGTGGCGAGGATGTGCAGACCACGGCAGCGAACGCCACGGCCGCCACGCGTACGTTCTTCCGCCTGCCCGACGCTGCCTGACCGGCACTACCCGTCAGCCGGGAACGCCCTGATCCGGTAGCGCCGGGCCATGCCCGGCGAGCGAAGCGGCAAGATCCGTCAGCCCTTCGCGATAGCTCGGAAACCGCGGTGTCCACTCCAGCGCCTCGCGCGTGCCGCGGCTGTCGATGCGCTTGTTGCTCTGGTAGAAGCGCCGCAACGTCGCACTGAGCGATGGATCATCCCAGGCCACTGCGGGCGGCAGGGCAAAGCCCCCCAGCTGCGCGGCGAAGGCCAGTACATCCTGCGACGGCGCCGGCTCGTCATCGCTCGGCAGATACAGCGCATTGGCCATGGGGCGGCGCATCGCGGCGATCACCACCGTTGCCAGGTCTTCGACATGCAGGCGATTGAACACCAGCCCTGGCCGCACCACGTGCCGCGCGCGGCCTTGGGACAGCTGCAGCAGCGCATTGCGCCCGGGCCCATAGAGGCCCGGCAGGCGAAATACCGCCGAGGCGATGCCGCGCGCATCCGCCAGCGTACGCCATTGCGTTTCGGCGAGTTGACGCTGCATGCCCGTGGGTTCTGTGGCATCGGCAACGCTGCTCTCGTCGATCCAGCCACCGTCACGGTCGCCATAGACCGAGGTCGACGACAGATAGCCAAGCCAACGCAATGACGCGCTGTCGCGCAACGCGTCATGCAGCAGGCGCAGTGCCGGGTCGCCCTCGGCATCGGGTGGCACGCTGCACAGCACCGCGTCGGCGTGTGTGATTGCATCGAGCAGGGCGGGTGAGCGCGCAGCGTCGGCACGCAGCTGAAAACGCTGCAGGCCATCGTCAGGCGCCGACGCTGGATCGCGCACCGTGCCTTCCACCTGCACGCCCTGGGCCTGAAGGCGCGCAGCCAACACGCGCCCACTCCAGCCCATGCCGATGATCAGTACCCGCTTCGGCAACGGGCCAGGCGTGTTCATCGGATCACACCGCGCGCTGGGCCTGGTAGGCCTGCAGGCTGCTGTAGGCCACCTGCAGAAGCAACGCTTCCTGGCCCGCGGCGCGCGCACGCGCCAGCATGTCGCCGACGATCTGAGCGGCTTCCACCTGCTGGCTCGCTTCCAGGTCGCGCAGCATCGACGCCTTCAACGCCGAACCCGCCTGGGTCAGGGTGCCACGCGCGGTGTCCTGCGCAGCGTCCGGCACGGGTTCGCCCGCGGCTTCGGCCACCGCCAGGCATTCGTCATAGAGCCCGCGCACGATGGCGTCGCCGTCGTCGGTGGCGACGATGGTGCCGATGTCCGCACGCAGCAGGCAGGTAGCCGCCGCCAGCGCGGTGAGGAACGTGTACTTGATCCACTGTTCCTGGCCGATGTGTTCGCTGGCCAGATGATCGAGATTCGCCTGTGCGCAGGCTGCAGCGAATGCCTGCACGCGCGCGGAGACCGCACCGCCATCGCGTTCGCCGAAGGTCAGCTTGGCCGGCTTGCCCAGGTGCAGCACGGCACCATCGGGCGCCTTGGTCGCACTGATGAAGCACAGCCCCCCGAGCACTGCCTCGCGACCGAAGCGCGCGTCGAGCGCGTTGTAGTGATGCAGGCCGTTGAGGATCGGCAGCACGGTGGTGCTCGCGCCCACGGCCGGTGCGATGGCATCGATCGAGCTGTCCAGGTCGTAGGCCTTGCAGCTGAGGATCACCAGATCGAACGGCGTGTCTGCAGCCAGCGTCGCCAGGGCATCTGCGGTGACATGCTGCACCGGGAACGTGGCGTCACCCACCGGGCTGCGCAGCACCAGGCCATCGCGATCCAGTTGCGCGGCGCGGGCAGGGCGCACGAGGAAGGTCACGTCCACACCCGCCTGGGCCAGGCGACCACCGAAGTAACCGCCGGTACCGCCGGCGCCGAGGATCAGGATACGCATTGCACGCTCACTGCAGTTGGGGGATTCACTGCTGTGATTGTGCCGGAGTTTGCGGCCAACGGCTGCGCCCCTCGTGGTGGTTCGCGCAAAGCGCTGTTCATGAGGTTGGCCGGGTGGGTAGGTTGCGCAGGGGGCGCCGTAAATACGTCCTTGTAGGCTCGGTCGCCGCATCCATGCGGCTCACGCCCCTGCGCAACCTACCCACCCGGCCACGGACGTGTTCCGTGTGCGTCCACCACGGAAAACAAAGAAGAAAATCAAAAGCAACAGCGGGTCGCTCCGCTCGTTTCTCGTGATCATCTTTCCAATGGATCCACATCCATCAGATCGCAAACAAAAAGAGCCGAGCATTGGCTCGGCTCTACATGATCTCCAGCCATCCACGCATGGCGTGGATCTACCGTGTCGACCAAGGTCGACATCCACCAACAGCAGCAAAGACCGCCGTTCCAACAGCATCGGGAAATTGTCGAAGGCGGGGTGGTGTCGGGTTGCGGGGTGTCCGCGCCATGGATGGCGCGGCCAAGCCTACAAGGACGTACTTGCGGCGTCCCCGCCACCCGACACCACCCCGCCACCCCACGGATAGCTAGCGTTTGACGTTGACGTTGACGTTGACGTTGCTGTTGCCGGCCAGCGGCCGGCACTACCACCGCGGGTGCAGGGCCGCAGGCCCTGCAGGACATCCTCAGCTGCGCATGCCCACGCCACGCTTCAGCAACCACAACGCCAGCGCCGTCAGCACCACCACGAAACCGATCATCAGCGCATACGCCACCACCACCGGCACGTCGCTGCTGCCCAGCAGGCCATAGCGGAACGCGTTGACCATGTAGAAGATCGGGTTCGCGTGCGTGGCCGCCTCCGCCCATGGCGGCAGCAGCTTCACCGAATAGAACACGCCGCCCAGGTAGGTCAGCGGGGTCAGGATGAAGGTCGGCACGATCGCCACGTCATCGAACTTCTTCGCATACACCGCGTTGATGAAGCCGGCCAGCGAGAAGATCGTCGCGCCCAGGATCACCGTGGTCAGCGTCACCAGCGGATGCGGAATGCGCACCGGGGTGAAGAACATCGCGATGATCAGCACGATCACGCCGACCATCAGCCCGCGCAGCACCGCACCGGCCACGTAGCCCCACAGGATCACCCAGTTCGGCATCGGGCTGACCAGCAGTTCTTCCACGTGGCGGCCGAACTTGGCGCCGAAGAACGACGAACTGATGTTGCCGTAACTGTTCTGGATCACGCTCATCATCACCAGGCCCGGCACGATGAACTGCATGTAGGTGTAGCCGCCCATGTCGCCCACGCGCGAGCCGATCAGGCCGCCGAAGATCAGGAAGTACAGGGTCATGGTGATCGCCGGCGGCACCAGGGTCTGGCCCCAGATGCGCATGATGCGGGCGACTTCGCGGCGCACGATGGTCATCAGTGCGATGCGGTTGCGCTGGCCGTCGGTCAGGACCGGGGTCGGGGTGCTGCTCATGCGGACGTCTCCTGGTTGCCGGTGAGGCGCACGAACAGTTCCTCCAGGCGGTTGCTCTTGGTACGCATCGAACGCACGCGGATGCCCGCTGCGTTCAGTGCTTCGAACACGCGGTTCAGATCCATCGCGCGCGGCATGTCGATGTCCAGCGTGTGGCTGTCGGTGGCGATCAGGGTCGCACGCTCGATCACCGGCAGCTGCGCGGGCAGGGCGCCGTCGATGTCCAGCAGGAAGCCTTCCACATCAAGCTTGGCCAGCAGTTCGCGCATCGGGCCCTGGGTGACGATCTGGCCATGGTCGATGATGGCCAGGTTGCGGCACAGGTGCTCGGCCTCTTCCAGGTAGTGGGTGGTCAGGATGATCGTAGTGCCGGCGGCGTTGATCTCCTTCAGCACCCGCCACATGTCGCGGCGGATCTCGATGTCCACGCCGGCAGTCGGTTCGTCCAGGATCAGCAGGCGCGGCCGGGTCATCATCGCGCGGGCGATCATCAGCCGGCGCTTCATGCCACCGGACAGGGTGCGGCTCATCACCTGCGCCTTCTCCCACAGGTGGGCGCGCTTGAGCTCGACCTCGGCCATCTGCTCGGCTTCCGCGCGCGGCACGCCGTAGAAACCGGCGTAGTTCATCAGGATGTCGAAGGGCTTTTCGAACAGGTTGAAGTTGATCTCCTGCGGCACCAGCCCGATCAGGCGCATGGTGGCGCTGCGGTTGCGCACCAGGTCGCTGCCGAACACGTCCACCTGGCCCTCGCTGAGGTTGACCAGGGAGCTGATGATGCCGATCAGGGTGGACTTGCCGGCGCCGTTCGGGCCCAGCAGGGCGAAGAAGTCGCCGGGGGCCACTTCCAGCGAGACCCCTTTCAGGGCCTGGGTGCCGTTGTCATAGGTTTTACGCAGGTCGCGCACGCGCAGGGCGGGCGCCGTATCGTTCTGGGAAGCCAAGCTCGAAGCCTTCGCGCCCATGGGCTGGCGCTGGAGAGGGGCGGGGAAGGTCTATTATAGAAGACCCCGAGGGCTTGCCCCGGCTACACACTGTCCCGAAAAGTCGTGCCTGTCCAATTCCCCATCAAACTGGTCGACCGCCGCATGCTGGCGCCCTCCATCGGCCATTACCAGTTCGTGCGTGACGACGGCCAGCCGCTGGATTTCCAGCCCGGCCAGTTCATCCAGGTCCATTTCAGCTACGCCGATGGCACCGAAACCAAGCGCAGCTATTCGCTGGCGACCATCCACGATCACGCGCTGGGCCCGGGCGAGGCGGTGGATATCGCGGTCAGCTTCGTCCCCGGCGGCGCCGCCACGGCCCTGTTCGAGGCGCTGGACATCGGCGGCCAGGTCAGCGCGTCCGGCCCCTACGGTCGGTTCTGCCTGAATCCGGGCGACCACAACGGCCGCTACCTGCTGATTGCCACCGGTACCGGCGTCACCCCGTACCGCTCGATGCTGCCGTTGCTGGCAACGGCGATGGCCGAGCGCGGCGTGCAGGTGGTCCTGCTGCAGGGTGCACGCAGCCCGGGCGAGCTGCTGTACAGCGAAGACTTCTACAGCTTCGCCGAAAAGCACCCGAACTTCCGGTATGTGCCGTGCCTGTCGCGGGAACTGCCGGCCGAGCCGCACCCGGATGTACACCATGGCTACGTGCAGCAGGCGCTGGCGGAATTCACACCGGACCCGGCCACCGACATCGCCTACCTGTGCGGTAACCCGGACATGGTCGACGCCTGCGCCGAAGCGCTGAAGGCGGCGGGCCTGGGCAATCCGCAGATCCGCCGCGAGAAGTACGTCAGCAGCAAGTAAACCCAAGGGTAGTGCCGGCCGCTGGCCGGCAACCCCACGAACCCGGGTAGTGCCGGCCGCTGGCCGGCAACCTCATGAACCGGAGGCGGCACCCGGCCGCCCCTGGACCATGCCTCAGTACGGCACCCAGGCATCGCGCCAGGCCGAGCCCACGCCCGGCCGGTACGCCTCGGCATTGACGTTGCACCACGCGCCTTCCGGGAACGGGCGGCAGGCGTAGAGCTTGCCGTCGCTGCTCTTCACCACGGTCTGCCCGGGCACGTAGCTGCCGATGCCGGCCGGATAGATGAAATCGAAGTCGCCCGGCGGCTGCACCGGATCGGGCACCTTCGTATCCAGCTGGAACCGATGCCCCTGCGCCAGGTAGACGCGGTTCGCCGTTGCTGAGGCAATCGGCGTGATCACACCATTCTCCAGCAGGCCGATGCGGGCATGCCGCGCGCCTGCATTGACCGCACGGGCCAACGTCAGCGGCCACTGCGTTGGCAGCGTCTGGCCAGTGGTCAGCGTGGTGTCGATGCGTTCCAGATCATTGCCGTTCGCGTTGAACACGCGCAGGGTGAGGGTCGTACCCGCATCCAGGGCTCCGCGCGCGGTGACAGGGCCGGCATCGTGCCATTGCGGCGGCGGCGTTACACCACCGCCACCCTCGAAACGCACGTCCATGCAGGTGTAGAACGCCTCGGCCGAATCCGAGCGCTGCCAGGTGTTGTAGATCAGATGCTGGCCGGTGCGCTGGGGCAACGGGCAATCCAGCTTGTAGACACCACCTTCCGACAGCGGCACGTTGCCCAAGGTGCAGAACTCCTGCAGATCCGACCAGCCCACGGGCGAACCTGGCTGCCATCCTTCGCGCGTCACATAGAACTTCCAGTCACGGGTGGCATGCGGGGCGGGCGCAAGAAATTCAAAGGTGTAGCGGCCGTTGCCATCGGCGCGGATCGGGGTGGTCGACCAGTCGGACCGATCCAGATCCAGGCCGCGGTACTTGCTGTTGCCACCGCTGCACAACTGTCCGTCCGGCACCACGGCCTGGTGATTGCCGTTGGCATTGGCCTGGTTGATGCCGGACCAGTCATAGAAGGGCTGTGCACCGCCGATCGCTTTTGCGGCGGCGCACGCCGGATTGGTCGGGTTCTCCGGATTGCCCTGGTAGCAGGCATAGACCCGGCTGCTGGGTTTGGACATGGTGCCGTGTGCCAGCGCACTGGCAGAGACGCCCAGGCCGGCGATGGCAGTCATCGCGAGAGCGAGTCGATTGAGCGGTTGCATGGTGGGGATCCTGTGAACGGTGGAAGGACCAGCGAGTCTCCACACGATGCACAGCGCCATCCATTCAACGATTCCGAAAAGCTGCAGGTTGCGACGCAATGTGCATTGCCTGCGCGAACGGGTTAACACTTCATGTTGTACCCGCGGGTCTGCATCTGCCCGATTGCAGAAGCGGGGCGGCACGTGCGCGCCGCTCCCGCTCCATCTCTCACTCACTCAGTACGGCACCCAGGCATCGCGCCACGCCGAGCCCACGCCCGGCCGGTACGCCTCGGCATTGACGTTGCACCACGCACCTTCCGGGAACGGGCGGCAGGCGTAGAGCTTGCCGTCGCTGCTCTTCACCACGGTCTGCCCGGGTACGTAGCTGCCGATGCCGGCCGGATACACATGGTCGAAGTCGCCGCCGGGCGACGGCGTGCCCGGGTCCGGCACCTTCGTGTCCAGCTGGAAGCGGTTGCCGTCCTTCAGGTACACGCGGTTGTCGGTGGCCGAGGCGATCGGCGTGATCGCGCCGTTGCTGAGCACCCCCACGCGCGCATGCTGGGCACTGGCATTGACCTTGCGGGCCAGCGCCAGCGGCCACTGCGCTGGCGCGGTCTGGCCTGCGGCGAGCGTGGCTTCCACACGTTCCACATCGTTGCCGTTGGCATTGAACACACGCAGCGCCAACGTGGTGCCGACCGGCAGCTCGGTACGCGCGGTGACCGGCCCGGCATCCTGCCACTGCGGTACCGGCGTGGTACCGCCGCCGCCTTCAAAGCGCACATCCATGCAGGTGTAGAACGCTTCGGTCGAATCCGAGCGCTGCCAGGTGTTGTAGATCACATGCTGGCCGCTGCGCTGCGGCAGCGTGCATTGCAGCTTGTAGGTGCCATCGGCCGACAGCGGCGTATTGCCCAGCGAGCAGAATTCCTGCAGGTCGGCCCAGCGCAGCGGGCTGCCCGGCTGCCAGCCGGCGCGGGTGACGAAGAACTTCCAGTCACGCGTGGCATGCGGGGCGGTGGCCTTGAACACGAAGGTGAACCTGCCGTTCGCATCGGGCTGGATCGGCGTGGTCTGCCAGTCACTGCGATCCAGGTCCAGGCCGCGGAAAGTCGGGTTGTTGCCGCTGCACAGCTTGCCGTCGGGCACCACGGCCTGGTGGTTGCCGTTGGCGTTGGCCTGGTTGATGCCGTTCCAGTCGTAGAACGCCTGCGAACCGGCCACTGCCTTGGCGGCCGCGCAGGCCGGGTTGGTGGGGTTTTCCGGGTTGCCCTGGAAACAGGCATAGACGCGGCTGACCGGGGTGATCATCGTGCCGTGTGCGGCCGCGTTGCCGGCAACGCCAACACCGGCGCCAACGAAGACGGTAGCCAACAGCAAGGGGGTGTATCGCAGAGACATGGCGCATCCTTGTGGTCGTCGAAGAGAGCGGTGACCGCAGCACCCGCGCTGTGCCACGCGACGGACGATGAGCGGTACCGCCGCGAGTATCGAGCGGCGATGCACAGCGCGAAACCTCGTCAACACCGATCCGTGACTGCGCGTGTGAAGCCTTTCCCGCAGGCTTCACGCCACACTGAACGAATGCGTTGGCGGTCACGCCTGCATCGCGGCAACGATCACGTTCGTGCGTACCTTCACGACCGTTGATTTCCTGCCCGATCCACCTGGCACGAAAAGCATCCATGCCCTGCGTTGTGCAGTTGCACGAAGGCCACCGTCGCATCGGCGAATAACCGGTCCAGGTGCGCAGCAACCTCGTTGCCCTGGCATACCAAGCCGCTCAGCATGAAGTCCGCGCTGTCATAGGCACGCACTGACATCAGCCGACGGTGCACGTAGGCAGGTACCACGCCTGCCGGCAGCACGCAGCGGGTGGCACCACGCTGCACGAAGATCGGGCCCGAGGCGCGGTAGGGCGAATGCGAGGCCAAGTGTGTGTATGGCAGCAGAAGCAGTTCCGCACCCGCAGGCGCGTCGGTCAGGCTGACCCTGCAGGGGTAGCCACCACTGTCGCCGGCGCGTCGCCGCACGATTCCCCGTGCGGCCAAGGTGTCGTCGCTGGTTTCGAAAAGCGCTTCGAACGGCTGGTGGTCGATGCCACTGAGTTGCCACGAATGCATGGAGTGTCTCCCGGATTTCCGCGCATTCTGTCGGCGCCATGGGCCGCGTGCTCGCCGTTTTCCGCCACCGGATTCGATGGCTCGCCTGGCCCTGCCCAGGTGCAACGGTCCGTGCGGCCGCCGCAAGGCGCTAAGATGCGCGCGCCGCCCTTCCTGCAGCGCCGCATGTCCCTGGATTTCCCCACCGTCGCCGTGCTTGGCTTCCTGCTCTGCGTGGGCATCGCGCTGGGGTTCTCGTTGCTGCTGGTGGTGTTGCGCGGGCAACCGGTGCTGCGGCTGTGGACGCTCAGCCTGTGGGCCCTGACCCTGGGGGTGACCCTGCTGGCGCTGCGTCCCTACCTGCCGCAGGTGCCGGCGATTCTGGCCGGCAACGCAGCGATGGCTGCCTGCGCGGTGCTGCTGCTGCGTGGCATGGCCCTGCATCTGGACCAACCCCTGCCGGTATGGCGACCGCTGTTGCTGGTAGCTGCGTTCATGGCCGGCATCTTCCTGTTCCTGGTGCCGTGGCCGAACCTGGTCGTGCGCCTGCATGTATTCAGTGTGTTCGCTGCGATCATCGACGGCTGGATCGCCTGGCTGCTGCTGCGCCAAGCCCCGCCACAGCAGCGCACCAGCTGCAGGCTGGCCGCTGCGGTGTTCCTCGCCGAGAGCCTGCTGTACGTGGTGCGCCTGTTCCTGCCCGTGGCTGCCGACGCCGGCGAGGACATCATGCGTACCGGCACGCCGATGTTCGTGACCTACCTGGCCGGGGTGATGCTGGAGCTGGCCCGTTGCTTCGCTCTGGTGCTGCTGATGGTCGAACGCATGCTGGTGGAACTGCGTCGGGCTGCGCGGATCGATGGTCTTACCGGCCTGCTCAATCGCAGCGCGGTGCTGGCGGATGGGCAGCTGCAGCTGGAACAGGCGCGCCGGCACGGTACGCCGTTGGCGCTGCTGTTGCTGGATGTGGATCATTTCAAGCAGGTCAACGATCGCTGGGGTCATCTGGCGGGTGACCACGTGCTGCAGCATTTCACCGGGGTGCTGCAGCGCTGCGCGATCGGCCGCGTGCATCTGCTCAGCCGCTATGGCGGCGAGGAGTTCCTGTTGCTGCTGCCTGGCAGCAGCGGCAATGAGGCGACGGCGCTGGCCGACGCGATCCGCCACGGCCTGCAGCAGCGTCCCGCCCTGCTCGATACCGGTCCGGTGGCGGTGACCGCCAGCATCGGGCTGGTGCTGGACGACGGCCGGACCGATCTTTCCGGCTTGATCGCGCTGGCCGACACCGCCCTGTACCGGGCCAAGGCCGAGGGCCGCAACCGCCTGGTGGCGGTGCCGACGCCGGCCTAGGACATCCGCCTGTCGCCGCCAGCGCCCGGCGCGTGTAAGTTGGGTCACATCTGTTTGGTCACATCTGCCGCGGCACACCGTCGTGGTGGACAGGAACATTCCCAGGGGAATCACGCACGATGCAACGACACCATTTCGCGCGGGCCGGATTGCTGGCCAGCATGCTGATTGCCGGCTGCAGCGCACCGCCGCAGGCAGGGTCCGACGGCGCAGGCGATACGCCCAGCCGCCGCTACGGCCAGATCGATTTCCATCCCTGCACGCTGGCCACTGAAGGCGCCAGCGCGAACGTCGAGGCGCAGTGCGCGACATTCCAGGTGCCGGAAGACCGGAGCAAGCCGGAGGGTCGCAGGATTGATCTGCGCGTGGCTTGGCTGGAGTCGGGCAACAGCGGTTCCGGCCTGCCGGACCCGGTGTTCTTCCTGGCCGGTGGCCCTGGCCAGGCGGCCAGCGAGGTCGCCGTCATCGTCGATACGGCACTGCGCCAGGTGCGCAAGCAGCGCGACATCTTCCTGATCGACCAGCGTGGCACCGGTGGCTCCAACCCGCTCAGCTGCCTGGGCGCGGATGGCAAGGAGCTGCCGATGGATGAAGACGCTGCGCCCAGCGAGGCGCTGCTGCGCGAGTACGCGGAGCGCTGCGCCGCGTCGCTGAAGGGCCGTGCCGACCCGCGCTTCTATACCACCGCCGAGGCCATCGCCGATCTGGACGCGGTACGCCAGGCGCTCGGCGCCGATACGCTCAACCTGGTTGGCGGCTCGTACGGCACCCGCGTTGCCCAGCGCTACGCTGCGGCCTATCCGCAGCACACCCGCAGCATCGTCATCGACGGCGTGGTGCCGAACGATCTGGTGGTCGGGGGCGAATTCGCCAATACCTTCGACAACGCCATCACCCTGCAGTCGGCGCAGTGCCGCAAGGATGTTGCCTGCAGCAAGCGCTTCCCGGTCGATACCCGCGCACAGCTGCGCAGCGTTGCGGACACCCTGCGCCGCACGCCGGTTACCGTCGAGTACCGCGATCCGGGCACGAATGCGCCGCGGAAGGATGTGTTGACCCCGGACAGCGTGGTCGGCCTGGCGTTCGCCTTCTCCTACGTACCGCAGTATTCCTCGCTGCTGCCACTGGTGCTGGACGAGGCCGCGCAGGGGCGTTATGCGCCACTGGCCTCGCTGGTACGCGGTGCGACCCGCAGCATGGATTTCCAGATCAACCGTGGCATGCAGTGGTCGGTGATCTGCAGCGAAGATGCACCGCGCTACCAGGCGCCGGCGGAAAGCGGAGACGCGCTGTTCGGGCCGGAAGCGGCGCGTGCGTTCTTCGCCGCCTGCCCGGTGTGGCCGCATCAGCCGGCGCCGGCTGATGCGGCAGCGCCACTGCGCAGTGATCTGCCGGTGCTGCTGCTGTCCGGCGAACTGGACCCGGTGACGCCGCCGCGTTACGCCGAACAGGTGCTCAAGGGGCTGCCGAAGGGACGCGCGCTGGTCGCCCGCGGGCAAGGCCACGGCACCCTGGCCGCCGGTTGCATGCCGCGCCTGCTCGGCCAGTTCATCGACACCACCGATGCCAAGGCGCTGGATGCCAGCTGCCTGGACACGCTGAGCTACGTGCCGGCGTTCACCTCGTTCAACGGATGGGCCCCATGATCGTCGCCGACAACCTGCACAAGGCCTTCAACACCCGCACCGGCCGTATCCAGGCGGTGGCCGATGTCGGCTTCCGCGCCGAGGATGGCCGCATCACCGGCCTGCTCGGGCCGAACGGGGCTGGCAAGACCACCACCATGCGCATGCTGTACACGCTGATGACGCCGGATGAAGGCAGCATCACCGTCGATGGCATCGATGCCGCCCGCAATCCGGTGGAAGTACGTCGTCATCTCGGCGTACTGCCCGACGCGCGTGGCGTCTACAAGCGACTGACCGCGCGCGAGAACATCGCTTACTTCGGCGAGCTGCATGGCCTGTCCGCGTCGCGCATCCGCGAACGCATCGAAGTGCTGTCGCATGCGCTGGACATGGGCGACATCCTCGACCGCCAGACCGATGGCTTCTCGCAGGGCCAGCGCACCAAGACCGCCATTGCCCGCGCGCTGGTGCACGATCCGCGCAACGTGATCCTCGACGAACCCACCAACGGCCTGGACGTGATGACCACCCGCGCACTTCGCCGCTTCCTGCTGGGCCTGCGCGAGGAAGGGCGCTGCGTGATCCTGTCCAGCCACATCATGCAGGAGGTCGGTGCGCTGTGTGACCACATCGTGATCATCGCCAAGGGCACGGTGATGGCCGCCGGCAGCGCCGATGAACTGCGTGCGCAGTCCGGCGAACCCAACCTGGAAGATGCGTTCGTGAAACTGATCGGCAGCGAAGAGGGCCTGCACGCATGAGCATGATGTCGACCATGATGACGGTGATGCGCAAGGAACTGCGCGACCTCTCGCGTGACCGCCGCACCCTGATGCTGACCCTGCTGTTTGGTCCCCTGCTGTACCCGCTGCTGATCCTGGGCATGGGCAAGCTGGCCGAAAGCCGTGTGCGCATCCAGATTGAACAGCCGCTGCAGATCCCGACCATCGGTGCCGAGAATGCGCCGAACCTGGTGCGTTTCCTGGCCGCGCAGGGGCTGAACACCGCGCCGGCGCCCAAGGATCTGGCCGAGGCGATCCGCTCGCAGGAGATCGACGTCGCGCTGCGCATCAGCCCCGATTTCAGCAAGGACTGGGCCGACGGCAAGCCCGCGCTGGTGGAAGTGATCCGTGACAGTACCCGGCGCGCCGCCGAGGTACCCAGCGCCCGCCTGCAGGCGGCCCTGGCGACCTACAACGGCCAGGTCGGTGCGCTGCGGCTGATGGCACGTGGCGTCGACGCACAGGTGGCGCGGCCGCTGGAGGTGGCTACCCAGGACATGGCCAGCGCCGAGGCCAAGCGCGGCATGATGCTGTCGATGCTGCTGCCGGTGCTGCTGACGCTGACCTCGTTCATTGGTGGCGCCTATCTGGTGATGGATGCCACCGCCGGTGAGCGCGAGCGGCAATCGCTGGAGCCGCTGCTGGCGACCCCGGGTTCGCGCAGCGCCATCGTCAGCGGTAAGATCGCCGCCGCCTGCGTGGTCGGCTTCGCCTCGTTGCTGCTGACGTTGATCGCGTTCAAGGCCAGTGCGCAGATCGCGCCCGGCAATGTCGGCCGGCAGCTCAACATGAACATCGGCTCGATGTTGCAGATGCTGCTGGTGATGGTGCCGATGCTGCTGATCGGCACCTCGCTGCTGACCTTCCTCTCGGCCGCGGCCAAGAGCATGAAGGAAGCGCAGAGCCACATGACCTGGCTGGTGCTGCTGCCGATGCTGCCCGGCTACGCGCTGATGGCCTACCCGGTGAAGAGCGAGCTGTGGCAGTACGCAGTGCCGTTCCTGTCGCAGAACCAGATGCTGTTGAAGGTGATCCGCCACGAGGCGATCAGCCCGACCATCTGGGCGGTCTACCTCGGCGCAAGCCTGGGTCTGGCCGCAGTGCTGTGGTTTGCTGCCGTGCGTCGTTACCACAACGAACGCCTGGCGATTTCCGGCTGAGCGGAACCGGTAGCGCCGGGCCATGCCCGGCGGATGCAGAACGAGGCCCGGCAATCCCGGGCCTCGTTGTTTTCAGGAGCGCGCTGCCTGCCAGGTGGTGAAGCGCTGGGCAATCACCGGCGCCAGTCGATCAAAATTTTCCCAGGTGTCTGCCGCGTGGTAGATCGAAGGGAGGTCATCTGCGAGCAGCTCGATGTAGTCATCCGGGTAAAGACAGTCATCAGCCTGGTAGTACTCCAGCGTAAATGCGTTCGCCTCGTCGTTGATCATGTCGTCCAGGAACTTGCCGTCGCACACCAGCAGGAACTGAGCGGGTGTCATGGTGCGCTGGGTCAAGGCATGCAGTTCGTCCTTCATGTCATCGACCAGTTCTTCTCCGGCCATACCCTGCAGCAACAACCAAGCCACGTACATGCCGATGTGCGTCGCACCGGCCTCGGGTGCAAGGTCGGCGGGAAAATCCCCGTCGGAATGCCAGCTGGCGTCGTCGTACTTCATCTGCCTTCCTCTTGAAATCGACAAGCAGCTTAGGTCGCGAAGAGGTACGGCGGGAGTGTTGAATGCGTCAGCCTCCCCCATAACGCGCCGGCGTCACTCCCATCTCGCGCTTGAACACGGCGATGAAGGAACTGGGCGTGTCGTAGCCCAATGACAGTGCGACGGTGGTGACCGGCTCACCGGCCAGCAATCGCGGCAGTGCCAGCAGTACGCGCAGGCGCTGCCGCCAGTGGGTCAGGGTCATGTTGGTCTCGGCCTGCCAGCGGCGGGCGAGGCTGCGACTGGACAGGCCGCTCGCTGCGGCCCAGCCCTCGACGCTGCGGGTGTCATGCGGCGCGCGAGCCAGGGCCGAGGCGATGCGACGCAGGCGGCGGTCACTGGGTTGTGGCAAGGCCAGCGGCAATGACGTGCTGGTGACAATTTCATCGGCGATTACCGCGGCCAGGCGTTCTTGCATCGCATCCAATGGCTGCCCGGACCACTGCAGTGCCCGCGGCACCGCCACCCGCAGCAGGTCGCTGGGCTGGAAGATGCGTGGTGCGCTGGGCAGGCCGGTGCAGGCCTCCTTGCTGAAGTACAGGCTCCACCCATCGAAGCTGCCGACGCTGCAAAGCGCGTGCGGGTGCTGCGGCGGAAGCCATGCCACGTGTCCGGCAGGAAGCAGCCAGTGGATGTCGCCCGCCTCGATCCGCAGCAGGCCCGTGTGCGCGCCCAGCAGTTGCCCGCGCGCGTGCTGGTGGCGGGCAGTGCGGCGTGAACCCGGCATCGCCAGCTGCGTGCCGAGCACGGCCGGACCCGCGCTGGCATCGGCCAGTGCAGGATCGATCAGGGGTGTCTGGACTGTCAGTTCTGCCATATTCATTGGCAGTTATACGGCAGAACGGTCGGAAGCGAGCGTCGACACTGGTCCTCCATTCCCCTGGAGCACGCCATGCAACCGCAGGACATCCTTCCCGATGACCAGAACGACGTGCAGGTGAACGGACTCACCGTGCGCAAGGGCAGTGTCGGCGCCTTCCTCGCCAGCGTCCGCGACTGGCAGGACCCGGCCGGTAATGCCACCACCCGTGCCGCCGCCGAAGCGGATCTGCGCAGTCTGCTGCCCGGGCTGCACGCACTGGGCCTGTTCCAGGTGCTGGCCGCACGTGATCCGGCGCTGCAACGGTTGATCGACGGCGCAGCCTGAAACGGGCAAGGCCCGGACATGCCGGGCCTTGCTTCAGAACCGCTGGGCGCGACCCGGCGCTACCGCCTTGGACATCAGCCGCCCGGTGCGAACACCAGCGTGCGGCGGGTGGTGACCGGGGCATTGACCGGCTCGAAGCGCCAGCGCTTGACCGCGTTGAGTGCTTCGCGATCAAAGACGCGCGAGGGCGTTGCACGCAGCACGCGCGCATTGGTCACCGAGCCGTCGGTGCCGACGGTGATTTCCACCAGTACTTCGCCGGAAGTGCCCGAACGCAGCGCATCGGCGGGGTAACGCGGTGCCGGCGTGCTGACCGGGCGCAGGCTTGGCGCGGCGGCGGTCGCTGCCTGGCGGGCGGCGTTGGCCTGCTGGGCAGCGGCCTGCTGCTGCTTCTGCTCGGCATCGCGGCGGGCGGCGGCCTGGCGCTCGGCTTCCTGGCGCTCGCTGTCACGACGGGCAACATCCTGCTGCGCGGCAATCTGCTTGGCCGCCTCGGCTTCCTTGGCGCGCTGTTCGGTCAGGCGCTGCTGCTCGGCCAGCTGCTTGGTGCGGTCCTCAGCGTCCTTCTTGACCTTCTCGGTCTCGTCTTCGGTGCGCTTGGCTGCAACCTGCATGCCCTTGCTCAGGCCTTCCTTCAGGCGCGGCAGGGCCGGGGCCGAGGCGTCGACCTTTTCGATCAGGGCGACCAGCCGCTGCGCTTCGGCGAAATCTTCGCGGCCCAGGTGCTGCTCGGCGGCGATCAGGGTGTAGGGCAGCAGGTCGGTCAGCGCGCTCTTCACCGAGGCGTCGTCCGGCGTCTTGTCACGCAGTGCCAGGTAATACTCGATGGCGTTGTCGCCGGCCGGGGCGTACATGCGGTTCTCGCGCAGTGCCTGGCTGGCCGATTCGCGCAGCTGTTCGGTGCCCATCGACTGCACCTTGGCGGCCACGGCCGGTGCGGCTGGCGCCGCAGCGACGGGGGCGGCGGCACCCGGCGCGGACGGAGCCGGTGTTTCTTCCTTGCCCGAGCAGGCAGCCAGGGCCAATGCCAGAGCGACCGGCATCCACCGGCGCGCGGCAGCGATCATTGCGACGTGCGACATCCTGCTCCCCTCTAAGAAGACGACGTTACGAAAAACGTAGATACGCATGGCCGGGACCGAAGGTCCGGGCGTGGCGGGGGACGTTTCCCAGCGTCACCGTCGCCTGCAGCGAGGGTGCAATCTAGCATCCCGGCCACCCATGCGTACAAGGGCCGGGAGCGGAGCCGGCAGCGGCAGTCGTGCCGCCACCGGCGTTGGCGTCAGTGCGCGGCAGCCTTGCTATGGCTGTTGGACATCAGCTTGTCGGTCCAGGCGATGCCGATCGCCGACAGGATGAACACGCAGTGGATGATGGTCTGCCACAGCACGCCGTCGGGGGTCAGGGTCGTGCAGGTATCGGGGCCGGCGTTGTAGAAGCTGGCCGATGCCGACGAAGCCGCCGCCGCCCATTGTTCCGGCTTGCACAGCGGCAGGCCGTTCAGCGGGCTGGCTGCGATGAACGTCTTCAACAGGTGGATCGAGGAGATGCCGATGATCGCCATCGCCAGCTTCACCTTCAGCACGCTGGCGTTGACGTGGCTCAGCCATTCCGGCTGGTCCGGGTGGCCTTCCAGGCGCAGGCGCGAGACGAAGGTTTCATAGCCGCCGACGATCACCATCACCAGCAGGTTGGAGATCATCACCACATCGATCAGGCCCAGCACGATCAGCATGATCTGCTGCTCGCCCATCGACACCGAGTGCGAGATCAGGTGCCACAGTTCCTTGCCGAACAGGAACACGTAAACGCACTGGGCAACGATCAAACCCAGGTACAGCGGCAGCTGCAGCCAGCGGGTAGCGAAGATCAGGCTGGACAGCGGGGACAGTAGCGGACGGTTTGCACTCATGCGGAGGATGCTGCGTTTCGGGGGAGAGGCGAGGTTACCGGCCCGCCATGACGGTGCCAAGCCAACGCACGCACTAGACTTCAGGTTCCTTTCCGTACCCCAGAGCCGCCGCCATGATCGACCTGTATTACTGGCCTACCCCGAACGGCCACAAAGTGACCCTGCTGCTGGAAGAAGCCGGCCTGGAGTACCGCATCCACCCGGTCAACATCGGCTCGGGCGACCAGTTCAAGCCGGAATTCCTGGCCATTTCCCCCAACAACAAGATGCCGGCCATCGTCGACCACGCCCCGGCCGACGGCGGCGCCCCGCAGAGCGTGTTCGAGTCTGGCGCGATCCTGCTGTACCTGGCCGAGAAGACCGGCCGCTTCCTGCCGGCCGACCCGCGTGGCCGCGTCACCACCCTGGAATGGCTGTTCTGGCAGATGGCCGGGCTGGGCCCGATGAGCGGGCAGATGGGCCATTTCAATGTGTACGCGCCGGAGAAGATCCCGTACGCGATCGAGCGCTACGACAATGAAGTGCGCCGCCTGCACGGGGTGATGGACAAGCGCTTGGCCGAGCACGCCTTCCTGGCCGGCGAGGACTACACCATCGCCGACATGGCCAGCTACCCGTGGGTTGGCGCCTACGACAAGCTGCCGGCCGACTTCGACGCGTTCCCGAACCTCAAGCGCTGGCACCAGGCCATCGCCGCCCGTCCGGCCACCCAGCGCGCCTATGCGCTGCGCACGCAGGTGAACCCGGACGCTGGCAAGCCGCTCAGCGACGAAGAGCGCAAGCACCTGTTCGGCAAGCGCTGAGGATTCAGCGCAGGCCGCTGCGCTCGCCGGGCATGGCCCGGCGCTACCATCCTTCGGTGGGGGTAGCGCCGGGCCATGCCCGGCGGATGTGCCGCGCGCGCCCTTGCATGGGCAGAAGGTCATGCTGTCTTCCCGCACCGGCTTGGTTAGGATGGAGGCTGACCGCCCCGCGCCCGCCGCGGTGACGGACCTGCCGTTTGCCGGGATCCTCCATGCGCCATCTGTTCGCCTCGCTCGCCCTCATGCTCGCCACCAGTACCGTCGCCCACGCTGAAAAACTCACCCTGGAAGCCATCACCGGCCCATTGCCGTTGTCCGGCCCGACCCTGATGAAGCCGAAGGTGGCGCCGGACGGCTCGCGCGTGACCTTCCTGCGCGGCAAGGACAGCGACCGCAACCAGCTGGACCTGTGGAGCTACGACATCGGCAGCGGCCAGACCCGCCTGCTGGTGGACTCGAAGGTGGTGCTGCCGGGTACCGAAACCCTCAGTGACGAAGAAAAGGCCCGCCGCGAGCGCCAGCGCATCGCTGCGATGACCGGCATCGTCGATTACCAGTGGTCGCCGGACGCGCAGCGCCTGCTGTTCCCGCTGGGCGGCGAACTGTACCTGTACGACCTCAAGCAGGAAGGCAAGGCGGCAGTGCGCCAGCTGACCCAGGGCGAAGGCTTTGCCACCGATGCCAAGCTGTCGCCCAAGGGCGGCTTCGTCAGCTTCATCCGCGGCCGCAACCTGTGGGTGATCGACCTGGCCAGCGGCAGGCAGATGCAGCTGACCGCTGATGGCAGCACGACCATCGGCAACGGTATCGCCGAATTCGTCGCCGACGAGGAGATGGACCGCCATACCGGTTACTGGTGGGCGCCGGACGATTCGGCCATCGCCTACGCCCGCATCGACGAAAGCCCGGTGCCGGTGCAGAAGCGCTATGAAGTCTATGCCGACCGCACCGATGTGATCGAACAGCGCTACCCGGCCGCGGGCGATGCCAACGTGCAGGTGAAGCTCGGCGTGATCTCGCCGGCGGAACATGCGCAGACGCAGTGGATCGACCTCGGCAAGGAGCAGGACATCTACCTGGCCCGCGTCGACTGGCGCGATCCGCAGCACCTGAGTTTCCAGCGCCAGTCGCGCGACCAGAAGAAGCTGGACCTGGTGGAAGTCACCCTGGCCTCGAACCAGCAGCGTGTGCTGGCCCACGAAACCAGCCCGACCTGGGTGCCGCTGCACAACAGCCTGCGTTTCCTCGACGACGGCAGCATCCTGTGGTCGTCCGAGCGCACCGGTTTCCAGCATCTGTACCGTATCGACAGCAAGGGCAAGGCCACCGCGCTGACCCAGGGCAACTGGTCGGTCGATGAACTGCTGGCGGTCGATGAAAAGGCCGGTCTGGCGTACTTCCGCGCCGGTATCGAATCGGCGCGCGAAAGCCAGATCTACGCTGTCCCGCTGCAGGGCGGCCAGCCGCAGCGCCTGTCGAAGGCGCCCGGCATGCACAGCGCCAGCTTCGCGCGCAACGCCAGCGTGTACGTGGACAGCTGGTCCAACAACAGCACCCCGCCGCAGATCGAACTGTTCCGCGCCAATGGCGAGAAGATCGCCACCCTGGTCGAGAACGATCTGGCCGATCCCAAGCATCCGTATGCGCGCTACCGCGAGGCGCAGCGCCCGGTCGAATTCGGCACGCTGACTGCCGCCGACGGCAAGACGCCGCTGAACTACAGCGTGATCAAGCCGGCCGGCTTCGATCCGGCCAAGCGCTACCCGGTGGCGGTGTACGTGTATGGCGGCCCGGCCAGCCAGACCGTCACCGACAGCTGGCCCGGCCGTGGCGACCATCTGTTCAACCAGTACCTGGCCCAGCAGGGCTACGTAGTGTTCTCGCTGGACAACCGCGGCACCCCGCGTCGTGGCCGTGATTTCGGTGGCGCGCTGTATGGCAAGCAGGGCACGGTGGAAGTCGCCGACCAGCTGCGCGGCGTGGCGTGGCTGAAACAGCAGCCGTGGGTGGACCCGGCGCGCATCGGCGTGCAGGGCTGGTCCAACGGCGGCTACATGACCCTGATGCTGCTGGCCAAGGCGTCGGACAGCTATGCCTGCGGCGTGGCCGGCGCACCGGTCACCGATTGGGGCCTGTACGACAGCCACTACACCGAGCGCTACATGGACCTGCCGGCGCGCAACGATGCCGGCTACCGCGAAGCACGCGTGCTGACCCACATCGAGGGCCTGCGCTCGCCGCTGCTGCTGATCCACGGCATGGCCGACGACAACGTGCTGTTCACCAATTCGACCAGCCTGATGAGCGCGCTGCAGAAGCGTGGCCAGCCGTTTGAACTGATGACCTATCCGGGTGCCAAGCACGGCCTGTCCGGTGCCGACGCACTGCATCGCTACCGCGTTGCCGAAGCCTTCCTGGGACGTTGCCTGAAGCCTTGATCATCATCCGGGAAGGAGCCCGCCCATGACCCTGCCGCCGCCGATTCCTGCTCCCTCCAACCTGGCCTCCGGCTGGTGGTGCCGGCATTGGCGCTGGGCGATGCCGCTGGCGGTGCTGCTGTTCCTGGCCGCCCTCGGCGGTGCCATCGCCTGGAGTGTGCTGCGCTGGACCGAGGCCGCGCACGACAGTGCGCCGATGCGCGAGGCGATGCGTCGCGCCGGCTGCAGCGTCGAACTGGTGCAGGTGTTCGGCGAACCGCTGCAGGCCGGCACGCTGCCGCTGGGCAGCATGCAGACCGCCATCAACGGCGAGCGCGATGTCGGCCTGACCGTGGCGCTGGAAGGACCGCATGCGCATGGCCGCCTGTTCGTGAAGGGCACCCGCAGCGACGACGTGTGGGATTACCCGGTGATGTACGTGCTGGCCGAAGACAAGCAGACCTTCGACCTGAGCGCGCTGGATGATGCCGAAGCGGCCGGCGAATGCGAACTGCAGGCCTGTCGCGCGCGCGGAGACTGTGCGCTGACGGTCGCGCTGTAGAGGGCGTGACCTCCGGGCGATTGTCGCCACCGCCATGAGCGCGTAGGGTGCGGGCAACCCTGTCCTGGAGTGCTCCATGAAGCCGATCGCGCTTGCCATCGCCCTGGCCCTGACCGCCGCCCCGCTGCTGTCGGCCCCACCGGCCCTGGCCGCACCGGCCGCCAAGGCTTCTACGCCGGCCAGCCCGGCCTGGGTCGCGCGCAGCAACGCGCTGGCGCAGATCCTGCTGGATGCCCAGGGCCCGTTCCAGCCCGAGGAAACCGGCTTCTTCGGCGTGCCCGGCTACGACGACAAGGTCGCCGACCTCGGCCCGGACAACGACCAGCGCTACCGCGCCGCGATGGCCAAGGCCCGCGACGAGCTGAAGGCGAAGCTGGCCAGCGAGAAGGATCCCAACGTCCGCCAGGACCTGGAGATCATGATCGCCGCCGCCAACCAGAACATCGAAGGCAGCGAGCTCAACCAGAAGTACCTGCTGCCGTGGCGCGATGCGCCGCAGAGCGTGTTCAGCGGCCTCAACCTGCTGCTGTCCGATCAGGTGCCGGCCGAGCGCCGGGCCAAGGCGGTCGATCGCCTCAAGGCCTACGCGGGCCTGCAGCCGGGTGGCACCGCGTTCACCACGCTGGCCCGCCAGCGCTACGAAGAGCGCCTGAAGGACAGCACGCTGCTGCAGCCGACGAAGATCGAAGTGCAGCAGTCGCTGGACAATGTCGAGACCTACATCACCGGTATCGAGTCGCTGCTGAAGAAGTACCAGGTCGCTGGTGCCGACGACGCGATGAAGGCGCTCGCCGCTCAGATGAAGGAGTACGCCGCATGGACCCGCAAGGAGGTGCTGCCGAAGGCACGTGCCGATGCGCGCCTGCCGGCCCCGCTGTACGCGTATCAGCTCAAGCAGGTCGGCATTGATATCGACCCGAAGCTGCTGATGCAGCGTGCGCAGCTGGAGTTCATGGAAACGCGCTCGGCGATGCGCCAGCTGGCACCGCTGGTGGCGAAAGATAAGGGCCTGAAGGTCAGTGATCCGAGCGACCCGGTGGCGGTGATCCGCGCGCTGAAGAGCGAGAAGATCGCCGATGACCAGCTTGAAGGCCACTACCGCAAGGTGATCGATGCCATCGATCCGCTGATCCGCGAACATCGCATTGTCGATGTACCGCAGCGTGCGATGCAGATGCGCCTGGGCTCGGCCGCCGAAAGCGCTGCCAGCCCGGCACCGCATTTCCTGCCTGCGCCGCTGGTCAACAACACCGGGCAGCAGGGCACCTTCGTGCTGCCGCTGGGCAACCCGGCGGCCGGTGCGGGCGCGCAGTACGACGACTTCAACTTCGGTTCGGCGGCCTGGACGCTGAGCGCGCATGAAGGCCGCCCGGGCCACGAACTGCAGTTCACCGCGATGGTCGAGCGCGGCGTGTCGCTGGCGCGCACGATGTTCGCGTTCAATTCGGTGAACGTGGAAGGCTGGGCGCTGTACGCCGAAGCGGAGATGGTGCCGTACGAGCCGCTGGACGGGCAGATGATCGCGCTGCAGTTCCGCCTGCTGCGTGCCGCCCGCGCGATGCTCGACCCGATGCTTAATCTCGGCCTGACCGACCGTGCCAACGGCGAACGCGTGCTGATCGAGCAGGTGGGTCTGTCCAAGGCGATGGCCACCCAGGAACTGGACCGTTACATGGTGCGCATGCCGGGCCAGGCGGGCAGCTACTTCTACGGCTACACCCGCATCCTCGAACTGCGCATGCAGACCGAGCTGGCACTGGGCGCGAAGTTCGACCGCCTGGCGTTCAACAACTTCCTGCTCGACCAGGGCCTGCTGCCGCCGGACCAGCTGGCCGAAGCGGTGAACCAGGTGTTTGTGCCGAAATACCAGAAGAAGTAACGGTAGCGCCGGGCCACGCCCGGCGAGCGCAGCGGAAGGGAAGAGACGCCGGGCATGGCCCGGCGCTACCCGCGGTGACCCGTGCGGGTCACCGCTGCGGTTGCGGGGTGATCGTCTGCGTCGGCAGGCGTGCCGGCGGCGCCGGGTTCGGCACCCAGATCGCCACGCCGGCCGCGCGTTTCTGCGTGGTCGGTATGCCGATGCCCACGCCACCGCCCACGTGTGAGCCGTAACTGCCGGCACCCACCGACATGCCGACCGGTGAGCCACTGCTGCCCACGCCCATCAGGATCACGCCGTTGGCACCGAGCGCAGCGGCTTCGCGCTTCAGGCGCGCCACGGCGGCATCGGTCTGGCCCTGCGTGCCGAAGCCCACCGCCGAAGACGACTCCAGCTGGGCGATTTCCTGCGAACCGGCGGGCGGCGTCGAATAGATCTGCACCTGGGCCGGATCGATCGGCGCACGGGCGCGGCCCAGCATGACCTTGGAGGTGCTGGCGCAACCGGCAACGGTCAGCAGCATGGCCGCCAAGGCGACCCAACGGATGTTCATGGCGTATACCCCTGTAGGACTGGTTCGGATCATCAGCCGGGCACTCTGAATCGGCGCCAACATCGGGGCTCGACCCATGGCCGCACGCTAGCACGGCGCCGGTGAGGTTGACGGCAACGGCGGTAGGCGGCGCTGCCGGGAACGGCTATGGTTGGGAGCACGAACAACCACGGGAGCGCGCTATGGGTGTGATCAGTCTGTTGTGGGGCGTACTGGCCCTGTTGTGGATGATCCTGGCGTTGATACCGCTGCTGGGCTGGGGCAACTGGTTCCTGATCCCGTTTGCTGCGGTCGGCGCGATCATCGCCGCGCTCGGCATCCTGTTCACCCACCCCAGCAAGCGCGGCCGGGCCTGGACCGGGCTGATCCTGAACGGCATCGTGGTGGTGGTCGGCATCCTGCGCCTGGGGCTGGGCGGCGGCGTGATCTGAGTCGGCCCCAGCCGGTGCGACAGGGCGTCGCAGGGACACGGCCGCCGGCCGGGCAGGGAGTAGAATGGGCGGCTGCGCGAGCCCCCCGCGTGCCTGTCGAACCGCGCGCCGCGCGGCTGCTCCCATGATCATTCGTTCCCGTCCCCACGGCTGGCAACTGCTGTACATCCTGCGTGGCTCCATCGTTCCGGCGATCGCGCCCAAGGTGCTGGCCATCCTCACCCTCTCCATCGCGGTCGCCGCGGTGGTGGAACTGGCGCCGCCGGTCGGCATCGAGCGCGTCTCGGTCACCCCGTTCACCCTGCTCGGCCTGGTCCTGTCGATCTTCCTCAGCTTCCGCAACAGCGCCTGCTACGACCGCTGGTGGGAGGGCCGCAAGCTGTGGGGCCAACTGGTGTTCGAATCGCGTTCGCTGGCGCGGCAGGTACAGGTGCTGCTGGCCGACGATGCGCCACGCCGCCAGCGCATCAGCTACCTGACCACCGCTTTTGCCTATGCACTGGCCGCGCGCCTGCGTGCCCGCGACGTGGCGCTGGCCGCGGTGCCATGGCTGGACGAGGAACAGCGCGGGCAGCTCGCCCAGCGCGAGAACGTGCCCGATGCGCTGCTGGCGATGATCGCCGCCGAACTGGCCCAGGCCCGTCGCGAAGGCACGCTCGATTCCATTCTTTACGTCCAGCTGGAAGAGCGCCTGCACGCGATGTCCTCGATCCAGGCCGGCTGCGAGCGCATCCTCACCACCCCGCTGCCGTTCGCCTACACCCTGCTGCTGCACCGCTGCGCATGGATGTTCTGCGTACTGCTGCCGTTCGGCCTGGCCAGTTCGCTGGGCTGGGCCACGCCGGTGCTGTCGGCGGTGCTGGCCTATGCCTTCTTCGGCCTGGACCAGCTGGGTGAAGAAATGGAAGACCCGTTCGGCCTGGAGCCGAACGACCTGCCGTTGGACGCGCTGGTGCGCACCATCGAGATCGACCAGCGCGATGCCCTCGGCGAACGCCCGTTGCCCGAACCCCTGCTGCCGCAGGGCTACCTGTTGCAATAGCCACTCCTCGGAGCCTGCCATGCCTCATCCCCATTACCGCCCGCGGCGCATGCGCCATGACGAATTCTCGCGCCGCCTGATGCGCGAGAACACGCTGACCACCGACGACCTGATCTATCCGGTGTTCGTGCACGAACCGGCTGGCCGCGTTGCGGTGCCGTCGATGCCCGGCGTGGAGCGCCTGTCGATCGAAGAACTGCTGAAGGTGGCCGAGGAAGCGCTGGAACTCGGCATCCCGGTGATCGACCTGTTTCCGGTGCTGGACGCCTCGCAGAAGTCGCTGGACGCTTCCGCGGCGTGGGCCGAGGACGGTCTGGCGCAGCGTGCGATCCGCGCGCTGAAGTCGCGTTTCCCGGAGCTGGGGGTGATGACCGACGTTGCCCTGGATCCGTACACCACGCACGGCCAGGACGGCATCATCGATGACAAGGGCTACGTGCTCAACGACATCACCGTTGAAGCACTGGTCAAGCAGTCGCTGTCGCACGCCGAGGCGGGCGCGGACATCATTTCACCCTCGGACATGATGGATGGCCGTATCGGTGCGATCCGTCGTGCGCTGGATGCCGACCACCACCTCAACGTGCGCATCATGGCCTACTCGGCCAAGTACGCTTCGGCGTTCTACGGCCCGTTCCGTGACGCGGTGGGCAGCGCGGCCAGCCTCGGCAAGGCCGACAAGAAGACCTACCAGATGGACCCGGCCAACGGTGATGAGGCGATGCGCGAGATCGCGCTGGACCTGGAGGAGGGCGCGGACATGGTGATGGTCAAGCCGGGCATGCCGTACCTGGACCTGGTGCGGCGGGTGAAGGAAACCTTCGGTGTGCCGACCTTCGCTTACCAGGTCAGCGGCGAGTACGCGATGATGAAGGCGGCGTTCGCCAACGGCTGGCTGGACGAGCGCGCCTGCGTGCTGGAATCGCTGCTGGGCTTCAAGCGCGCTGGCGCCGATGGCGTGCTGACCTATTTTGCGCCGCAGGTGGCGCGCTGGCTGCGCGAGCGCTGACAATAGCGCCCACGACAGACGGAGGAACACGCGATGGGACCTGAAATGGGTTGGATGCAATGGTTGATCTGGGGCACTGGTACGCTGGTGTTCGGGGCCATCATCGTCGGCGTGTTCGTCGCTGCCTGGCGTGCCGCACGACGGCCGCCCGAGCAGCTCTCCGCTGCCGCGCAGGTTGCCCGCGAGCAGGCCATGCCGGAGAGCGTGCAGGCCGAACTGGCCGCACTGAACCGGCGCAAGGACAACGGTCAGCTCAGCGAAGTGGAATACGAGCAGCAGCGCGCGAAGGTGCTGTCGCGCTGATCTGGTGTTCTGGTAGTCGCCAACCTTGGTTGGCGGTTTTGTTTCTGTGCCGACCAAGGTCGGCACCTACCGGAGGGGGCGGTCGGCACCCACCGAACCATCATCCACGCATGGCGTGGATCTACTACAACGCGGGTTCCAGTAGATCCACGCCATGCGTGGATGAACGCCCGCGCGATCCGTTGCCCATTACCCGTCGCAGCCCGCCACCGCCACCACCTTCGGCACTGCCAGCCGGTACACATCCACGCCACCGGCGCGTGGCGACTTCGCGGCACTGCTGGCCACCATCATTTCGCCCGGCTTTGCGTTGTCGACCACCGGCGCGCCGGTCCAGCCGCTGGCCTGGTTGAACGACAACCCCAACGGCTGCAACGCAGCGCCCGTCCACGCGCAGCCGCTGGTCCAGACCTGCGCGGTGTCACCGCTGCCACGGCTGAAGGCCACGGCGCCCGCGCTGCCCAGCCAGTCGCCGTCGGTTTCATCGGCAGCGCTGTTCAATGCCTGCAACGCCGTCGCCGGCCCGCGCGCGCCCTGCGCGTCCAGCGTGGCCACGAACAGGTCCCAGCCGGCGCCACGGCCCTGCTGACGGGCAAACAGCAGCCGCCGCCCGTCCGCGCTCAATGCCGGGCCTCGCTCCTCATGGCGACCGCCATCGCCGGCCAACGGCTGCGGGGCGCCAACGCTGCCATCGGCGGCGATCGCCGCCCGGTACAGCGCCAGCCGGCCCTCGTGACCTGCGGCGAACAGCAGCCAGCGGCCGTCGCGGCTGAAATACGGGTCGCGCACTTCGCCGGTCACCGCCAGCGGCAAGGCCTGCGCCTGCTGCCAGCGGCCGTCGATCACGCGCGCCTGCCACAGCCCCCAGCCGGCCTCGCCACGGCGGGCGAAGACGATGCGCTGGCCATCGGCGCTGATCGTGGCCCGGCCCTCATCGGCGCGGGTGGAGACCACGCCCATGCCCTCGATGCCGTACTCGTTCAACGCCATCGCCACCGGGGCAGAGAGTAGACTGGCGGCGAGCACCAGCAGGGTCGGGGCGATACGCATCATCCAGGTCCATGCACGAAAGAGCACCAGTCTAGCCAGCTTGAGGATTCCATGACCGATCGTTACGCCGTCTTCGGACACCCCGTCGCCCACTCGAAGTCGCCGCAGATCCATGCTGCGTTCGGTCGCCAGGAAGGCATCTCCCTCGACTACCGCAGCATCGATCTCCCCCCGGACGCATTCCTGGCCGGGCTGGAGGCGTTCGCCTCCGAGGGCGGTGTCGGTGCCAACGTCACCTCACCGCACAAGGAAGCAGCGTTCTCGGTGTGCACCACGCTGACCGCACGCGCGCGCCGCGCCGGCTCGGTCAACACCCTGCTGCGCAAGGGCGACCGCTGGCACGGTGACACCACCGATGGCATCGGTCTGGTGCGCGACCTCACCGACCGCCACGGCCTGGACCTGCGCGGCCGCCGCGTGCTGCTGCTGGGCGCCGGTGGTTCGGCGCGCAGCGTTGCGCCGGCGCTGCTGGATGCCGGCATCACCGAACTGGTGGTGGTCAACCGCACGCCGGAACGCGCCGACGAACTGATCGATGCCATGGGCGAGCCGGGCCGCGCGCTCAGCCGTTACTGGGACGATCTGCGCGACCTCGGAGATTTCGAGCTGATCCTCAACGCCACTTCGGCCGGCCGCGATCGCGACGCCGAGTTCAAGCTGCCGCTGTCGCTGGTCAATTCGATGACCACGGCGGTCGACCTGAACTACGGCGAGGCTGCCATTGCCTTCCTGGCCTGGGCGCGCGCCGCGCAGTGCCGCAACACGGTCGATGGCCTGGGCATGCTGGTCGAGCAGGCGGCCGAGAGCTTCCTGCAGTGGCACGCCGTACGCCCGCAGACCGACGCGGTCTACCAGCAGCTGCGCGCCGGTGCCGGTGCCTTCGCTGGGCAGGACTGATCGATGGACAGCCAGGCTCTGATGGTCTCCCTGCTGACCATGGTCGGCGTGCGCCTGCCGGTGCTGATCGCCCTGTGCGTCGGCCTGGTCTGGGTGATGGGCGCGCCGCGCGATCCGGCACGCACCGGCGCGCTGACCGGCCTGCTGCTGTTGCTGGCGTCCAGCATGGGCAGCCTGCTGGCCAACCTGGTGCCGATGTGGATGGTCAGCAAGGGTGACTTCAGTGCGATCTCGCAGCTGAGCACCGTGCTGGGCGTGGTCCACTTCGGCCTGGCGATGCTCGATGCCGTCGGCACGGTCCTGCTGGTCTGGGCATTGGTACGGCTGCTGCGGCAGCGCGCTGCGACGCCCTGACCCCGATGGTGGCCTTGGCCGCGTCGGTGGCGTTGCGGGGCGCTCATCCAGCCATGGCGCGACGCTGCTGACCCCGTTCAGCGCCCGCGCATCGGAGCCCGTGGCCGGCCATGCGACAATGGCCGGCCTGACCCCGCTACGGTAGTTCTGGCGTGACCGAAACCGTCGCCGCCCCACGCAAGCTCGATGACACCTTGAAGGACGCGATCCGCAAGGCGTACACGACGCTGCAGGCCAATACCCCCGGCTTCTCCACCCGCCGCTCGCAGAGCCAGATGATCGGCGTGGTGTCGCGTGCGCTGTCCACCAGCGGTGGCGTGGGCGTGGTCGAGGCGCCGACCGGCGTGGGCAAGAGCCTGGGCTACCTGACCGCCGGCGTGCCGATTGCCCTGGCCAGCAAGAAGAAGCTGGTGATCAGCACCGGTACCGTGGCGCTGCAGTCGCAGCTGGTCGAGCGCGATATCCCGAACTTCCTCAAGGCAACCGGCCTGGAGGCGACCATCGCACTGGCCAAGGGCCGTACCCGCTACCTGTGCACGCGCAACGCCGCCGAGGCGCATGGCGAGGGCGCGCAGAACGGCATGTTCGACGACGAGCAGCCGCTGTTCGACCGCCCGCTGGCGCCGATCGAGATGGACATCGCCAAGCGCCTCACCGTGGCCTTCAGCAACGGCAGCTGGGACGGCGACATCGACAACGCACCGGAAACCATCAGCCCCGGTCTGCGCGGGCGCATCACCACGCCGGCCTCGGGCTGTGCGGGGCGGCGCTGTGCGTACTCGGCGCAGTGCGCGGTGCTGCGTTCGCGCAACACCGTGCGTGACGCGCAGATCGTGGTCACCAACCACGCGCTGCTGCTGTCGGCGCTGTCCATTGGTGACAGCGACAACGGCCAGCCGATGATCGCCGCGCCGTCGGACATGCTGCTGGTGCTCGACGAAGGCCACCACGTTGGCAATGTGGCCATCGATCAGGGTGCGGCCAGCCTGGCGTTGGATGAAATGGCCAAGCGCACCGGCCGCCTGCAGATCCTGATTGCCGGCGCCTACCGCGCGGTCGACAAGGACCGCCTCGGCAACCTGCTGCCGAACGAAGCCATCGACGCGGCCAGCAACGTGGCCAAGGGCCTGCGCATGTTCCGCGACCACGTGGAAGCGGTGTGGATGCCGGCGCCGGCCGATGAGGAACCAATGTGGCGCGCGGCCAACGGGCGCCTGCCCGAGGCCTGGCGCGAGCCGATCGAGGCGCTGGCCGACGATACCCGCAGCCTCTACAACTGGGCGCATGCGGCCACCGCGCAGGTTGCCAAGGGCAAGCCGGACGATCCGGCGCGCGAGCGCCTGCAGCGCAACCTGGGCATGGCGCTGGAGATGATCGAGCAGCAGTACAACCTGTGGCAGGTCTGGCGCCGCGAGGACAAGGAAGGCGCGCCGCCGATGGCGCGCTGGGTGACCGCCACCCGCGATGGCGACCTGGTGCTGCATGGCTCGCCGGTGTCGGCCGCGCACGTGCTGCGCAAGCTGTTGTGGGATGAAGTGGATTCGGTGGTGCTGACCTCGGCGACGCTGACCGGCGGCGGCGATTTCCAGGCGCTGGCGATCGACAACGGCATCCCCGAAACCGCCGAGATGGTCTCACTGTCCTCCCCGTTCGACCTGCCCAACCAGGCCGAGCTGATCGTGCCGCCGTTCCCGGTCACGCCCGATGACCGCGAAGGCCATCCGCGTGAAGTGGCGCGCTACATCGGCAAGGAACTGGACTGGACGAAGGGCTCGATGGTGCTGTTCACCTCGCGCTGGAAGATGGAGAAGGTGGCTGGCCTGATGCCGGCCGCCAAGCGCAAGCAGGTGCTGGTGCAGGGCGAGATGTCGAAGACGCGCATGATCGACGAACATCTGCGCCGGGTGGCTGCCGGCGAGGGCTCGGTGCTGTTCGGGCTGAACTCGTTCGGCGAAGGCCTGGATCTTCCCGGTGAGGCCTGCACCACGGTGGTGATCACCCAGGTACCGTTCGCGGTGCCGACCGATCCGCAGACCGCCACGCTGAGCGAGTGGGTGGAAGCACGTGGCCTCAATGCGTTCAACCTGATTGCGATTCCGCATGCGTTGCGCACGCTGACCCAGTTCGCCGGCCGCCTGATCCGCACCTCCACCGACACCGGGCGCGTGATCATCCTCGACTCGCGTCTGCTGACCCGTCGTTACGGCAAGCGCATCATCGACGCGCTGCCGCCGTTCAAGCGCACCATCGGCTGACCCTCCTAAAAGGGGACGGAGGGGATTAAGTCGTTTGTGGCACTTACGACTTAATTCCCTCCGTCCCCTTTTCTGTCAATCACCGAGCAGGGCGGTGTTGCGCACGGCGCCCTTGTCGGCGCTGGTGGCAAGTAGGGCGTAGGCCTTCAGCGCGCTGGTGACCTTGCGCGGGCGCGGTGCACGCGGCTTCCAGCCACGTGCATCGGCGTCGGCGCGGCGCTGGGCCAGCGTGGCGTCGTCCAGCAGCAGGTCGATGCGCCGCGCCGGGATGTCGATGCGGATGCGGTCGCCATCCTCCACCAGCCCGATCACACCGCCGCTGGCCGCTTCCGGCGAGACATGGCCGATCGACAGGCCCGAGGTGCCACCGGAGAAACGACCATCGGTCAGCAGCGCACATTGCTTGCCCAGCCCCTTCGACTTCAGGTAACTGGTCGGATACAGCATTTCCTGCATGCCCGGGCCACCCTTCGGGCCTTCGTAGCGGATCACCACCACGTCGCCGGGCTTCACTTCATCGGCGAGGATGCCGGCCACCGCCGCGTCCTGGCTTTCGAACACGCGCGCATTGCCTTCGAACACGTGGATCGATTCGTCCACGCCCGCAGTCTTCACCACGCAGCCGTCAACGGCAAGGTTGCCGCGCAGCACGGCCAGCCCACCTTCCTGCGAATAGGCATGCTCCAGCGCACGGATGCAGCCCTCGGCGCGGTCAACATCCAGCGACGGCCAGCGCGTGGCCTGGCTGAAGGCTTCCTGGGTGGGAATGCCGGCCGGGCCGGCCTTGAAGAACGTGTGCAGGGTGTCGTTGTCGCTGCGCATCACGTCCCAGCGATCCAGTGCTTCACCGAGCGTGCTGCTGTGCACGGTAGGCACGGACGTATCCAGCAACCCGGCGCGGTCCAGCTCACCGAGGATGCCGAACACACCACCGGCGCGATGCACATCTTCGACGTGGTACCTGGGCGAGTTCGGCGCCACCTTGCACAGTTGTGGCACGCGCCGCGACAGTGCGTCGATGTGGGACAGGTCGAAGTCGACCTCCGCTTCCTGCGCGGCAGCCAGCAGGTGCAGGATGGTGTTGGTGGAGCCGCCCATGGCGATGTCCAGGGTCATCGCGTTGGCGAACGCGGCCTGGGTGGCGATGCCACGCGGCAGTGCGCGCGGATCCTCGCCGCCATACCAGCGGTGGCAGAGCTCGACGATCAGGCGGCCGGCACGGCGGAACAGCGCTTCGCGGTCGGCATGCGTGGCCAGAGTGGTGCCGTTGCCGGGCAGCGACAGACCCAGCGCTTCGGTCAGGCAGTTCATCGAATTGGCGGTGAACATGCCCGAGCACGAGCCACAGGTGGGGCAGGCGCTGCGCTCGTACTCGGCAACCTTCTCATCCGAGGCGCTGTCATCGGCGGCGACGACCATGGCATCAACCAGGTCCAGCTTGTGCTCGGACAGCTTGGTCTTGCCGGCTTCCATCGGTCCGCCGGACACGAACACCACCGGAATGTCCAGGCGCAGTGCGGCCATCAGCATGCCGGGGGTGATCTTGTCGCAGTTGCTGATGCACACCAGCGCATCGGCGCAGTGCGCATTGACCATGTACTCCACCGAGTCGGCAATGATCTCGCGGCTGGGCAGCGAGTACAGCATGCCGTCGTGGCCCATGGCGATGCCGTCGTCCACGGCGATCGTGTTGAATTCCTTGGCGACGCCGCCGACCTGTTCGATTTCGTGCGCGACCAGCTGGCCAAGGTCCTTCAGGTGCACGTGACCGGGCACGAACTGGGTGAAGGAGTTGGCGATGGCGATGATCGGCTTGTGGAAGTCGCCATCCTTCATGCCGGTGGCACGCCACAGGGCGCGGGCGCCGGCCATGTTGCGGCCGGCGGTGGAGGTGCGGGAGCGGTATTCAGGCATGGCTGGCGGAACGGGCGGGCCGTACGACGTTGGGGTCGGTTGATGATGGCGGAGTTTTTCGGTTGCTGCTGCAACCACCGGAGGTGGTCCGGCAGGGCTGCGCCCTGCACCTGCCGAATCAACGGCAACGGCGTGCATTCCGTGGGATGGCGGGGTGGGTCCGGTGGCGGGGGACGCCGTAAACCCGTCCTTGGGGGCTTGGCCGCGGCATCCATGCCGCGGACACCCCCGCCACCGGACCCACCCCGCCTTCGACAGTTGTCCGCGATCTGACAGGGTCGGATCCCGTTGCTGCACAGTGGGCTCTGACCCGATTCTTGCTGTTGGTAGGTGTCGACCTTGGTCGACACGTGTATCCACGCCATGCGTGGATGGCGCGAGGGAGAGAACGACGAAAATGAAAGATCGTTCATCTTTCCCACTTTGCCGATTCCGGTTGTTGGCCGGGATTTGGCATGATGGGGCATTGTTCCGACTTGAAGGCATGAGGCCATGAAACGTTCCCGCACCACCGCGCTGCTGCTGATGAGCGCTGCGCCGCTGCTGTTCACTGCCTGCCAGAAGGAAGAGCAGGTGCAGGTGCAGGAAGGCCTGTATACCTCGGTGGAGGCCTGCACCACGGCTACCGCCGATCCTTCTGCCTGCCGCAATGCATTTGCCGAGGCGCAGAAGAAGTCCGCCGATGCAGCGCCGAAGTACGCGACCAAGGAAGCCTGCCAACAGGACTACAAGCCTGAGCAGTGCGTGCAGCAGCACACCTCGGCCGGTACCTCGTTCATCGGCCCGATGATGATGGGCTTCTTCATGTCGCAGATGCTGAGCAACCGCGGTGGCCTGGCCCCGCAGGCGCCGGCGTCGGCGCCGGCCTACCAGGACAAGAGCGCCGGCTGGGCGCGTCCTGCCCCGGGTGGCAGCGGCGGCCTGAACACCGCCAGCGGCATCGGCGCGGGCAAGGCCGGGCTGGCCCCGGTCAGCAGCGAACCGAACCGTGCGGTGACCGCCAGCCGCAGCGGCTTCGGCAGCACCAGTGCGCGCCGTAGCGGCAGCAGCGTCGGCGGCTGATCAATCCATGCAACGTATCCGTATTGCCGAGCGCGCCCAGTGGCGGGCGCGCGCGGAGGAAGCCGGTTTCCGCTTCCACACCATCGAAGGCCAGCCGTACTGGGATGAAAGCGCGTATTACGCGTTCACCCTGCGCCAGATCGAACAGGACATCGAAGACCCCAGCGCCGAGCTGCATGCGATGGCGATGGACCTGGTTGGCGATGTCATCGGCAGCGAGCGCCTGATGGACCAGCTGGCGATCCCCGCGCATTACCGCGACTGGATCGCCGACAGCTGGCGCCAGCGCCAGCCGCATCTGTACGGGCGCCTGGATCTGGCCTACGACGGCACCGGCCCGGCCAAGCTGTACGAGCTGAACTACGACACGCCGACCTCGCTGTTCGAAGCCAGCTTCTTCCAGTGGCAGTGGCTGGAGGACCAGCGCAATGCCGGCCGCCTGCCGCAGCATGCCGACCAGTTCAATGCGATCCATGAAGCCCTGGTCGAACGCTTCGGCGAACTGGCCACGCAGCTGCCGCCGCCGCTGTACTTCAGTGCGGTGGGCAGCTCGGACGAAGACCGCGGTACGGTCGATTACCTGCGCGACTGCGCCTCGCAGACGGGCCTGCACGGGCAAGCGATCGCCATCGAGGATATCGGCCTGTCCCAAGATGGGCGCTTCACCGCGCTGGACGATACGGTGATCGGCACGCTGTTCAAGCTGTACCCGCTGGAAGACCTGATGGCCGAGGAATTCGGCCGCGCGCTGCCGGGCTCGGGCGTGCAGCTGCTGGAACCGGCGTGGAAGGCGGTGCTGAGCAACAAGGGCATCCTGCCGTTGCTGTGGCAGCGCAACGTTGGGCATCCGAACCTGCTGGAAGCACATTTCGATGACGGCAGCGCGCTGGCCTCGGGTTGGGTGCGCAAGCCGTTGTTCTCGCGCGAAGGTGCCAACATCGAGATGCACCTGGCCGACGGCAGCACGCAGCGCAGCGACGGCCCGTACGACGGTCCGGCCATCCTCCAGCGTGCGCACCCGCTCACCCGCTTCGAAGGCGGTTACCCGCTGATCGGCAGCTGGGTGATCGGCGACCACGCCTGCGGCATAGGCATCCGCGAAGACGACAGCGCGATCACCCGCGACAGCGCGCGCTTCGTGCCGCACGCGATCGTTGATGAGGCGCCGACGCGGATCTACGTCTGATGGCGTCCCCGGTGTGCAGCAACGCCGTTGGTAGATGCCGACCTTGGTCGGCGCCGTTGATTGTGTGCCAACCGAGGTTGGCAACTACCAGAGCAACGGGCCGGTAGCGCCGGGCCATGCCCGGTGTCCACGGCGCTACCGCTCAGAGCAACCCTTCGCGCTTCACCGCCAGGTAGCGTTCCACCAGCGCGGCGGGCAGCGCATCTGCGGTCACATCCAGCACCATCACCCGTTCGGCACGCAGCGCGTCATGCGCCTGCGCGCGCTGTTGCAGGTACAGCGCGGCGGCACCGGCCTGCGCGGCATCCTCGACCGTATGCACCTCGCCCTCCAGCGCGGCATCCAGCTCGCGCTCGCGCAGGCTGGCCACGCACACCAGGTGGCGGCGCTGCAGCAGGCGCACGGCAGCAAGCAGGTCTTCGATGTCTTCATCGCGCACGTTGCTGACCAGCATCACCAGCGCGCGTCGACGCTGGCGCAGTGATACTTCGGTGGCGGCGGCCAGGTAATCGGTGGCCACGGCCTGTGGCTGCAGGTCGTAGCTGGCGCGCAACAGGTGCTGCACCGTGCCCATGCCGCGCTGCGGCGCCACCCAGCGGCGCTCGCCGCCCACCGCGAACAGGCCGGCGGCATCGCCCTGGCGCAGCGCCAGGTAAGCCACCACCAGCGAGGCGTTCAAGGCATGGTCGAAATGCGAGAGCCCGCCTTCGCTGGCCAGCATGCGGCGGCCGCTGTCGAGCATCAGCAGCAGCTGCTGGTTCTTCTCGTCCTGGTACTCGCGCGAGATCAGCTTGCGCGCGCGTGCGGTGGCCTTCCAGTCGAGCTGGCGCAGGCTGTCGCCGATGCGGTACTCGCGCATCTGGTGGAAGTCGGTGCCCTCGCCACGCCGCCGTTTCACATGGGCGCCCACCAGGCGTGAGGCCTGGTCGGCACTGAACAGTGCGAAGCGGGTGAGCGGCACGAAGTTGGGATAGACCCGTACCTCCAGCGCCGGTGGCAGCGTGCGTTGCTGCCACCACAATCGCCACGGCGAGCGGATGCGCAGCTGCACACCCTCGAAGGCAAAGCGGCCGCGCTGCTGCGGCTGCACGTGGTAATGCAGCGAGCTGACATGGCCGGCCCGCAACTGCACGCGCTGCGGCATTGATTCCAGTGGCCAACCGCCCGGCACCAGATCGAACACATGCACGTGCATGGCCTGTTCGCTATGCAGGCGCAGGCCGATCTCGCGACGCACGCCCAGTGCCAGCGCTTCGGGCGCGTCGCGTTCGACGCTGGGCGACGGCCGTCGCCGTTGTCGCCACAGATCAACCAGTGCCAGCACCGCAATCAATGCGCCGGCCAGCGCCCAGCTCCAGCGCGGCAGCGGGCCGCCCAGCACCACGCCACCCAGCACAGCCCAGGCCAACAGCAACGCCAGCAGCAGCGGCGCAGGCCTCATCGGCGCGGCGCTTCGACCTTGGCCAGCAGCGCACCCAGTACGTCGTCGGCATCCTGGCCTTCGATCTGCAGCTCTGGTGCCAGTGCAATGCGGTGGCGCAGGGCAGGGCGGGCGATGTCGCGGACATCATCGGGGGTGACGAAATCACGCGCGGCCAGCACCGCCTGCGCGCGCGAGGCACGTACCAGGGCGATGCTGCCGCGCGGTCCGGCACCAACGGCGATGCCGGGCCACTGCCGGGTGGCGGCCACGATGCGCACCGCGTAGTCGATCACTTCGTCATCGACGGTGATCGCCGCGGTGGCCTGCTGCAACGCCAACAGTTCACCGGCACCGAGTACGCGCGGCACCTGGCTCAGGTCGAAATCGCTGGCGGCACGGCCGCTGGTGATCGCCGCGACCATGCGCTTCTCGTCTTCCAGCTGCGGATAGTCGATCAGCACCTTCAGCAGGAAACGGTCCAGCTGCGCTTCCGGCAGCGGATAGGTGCCTTCCTGTTCCAGCGGGTTCTGCGTGGCCAGCGCCATGAACGGCGGCGCCAGGGTGAAGGCCTTGCCTTCGATGGTGACCTGGCCCTCCTGCATCACTTCCAGCAGCGCGGACTGGGTCTTGGCCGGGGCACGGTTGATTTCATCGGCCAGCAGCAGGTTGGTGAACACCGGGCCACGGCGGATCTTGAAGCTCTCGCTCTTCGGGTCGTACACCGCATGCCCGCTGACGTCGCTGGGCATCAGGTCGGGGGTGAACTGCACGCGGCCATAGTCCAGTTCCAGCGCCTGCGCCAGCGCGCGCACCAGCAGGGTCTTGCCGAGGCCGGGCACGCCTTCGATCAGCACGTGGCCACCGGCCAGCAGGGCGACCAGGATCTGGTCAAGCACATCGGCCTGGCCGATGAAGGCGTGGCCGACGGCCTGGCGGATGGCGTCGACGCGTTCGATCAGGCGGGCGGTGGCGGCCGCCGGAAGTTCAGGGGCATCGGTCATAGCAGGGATCTCATCTGGAGCAGCAAGCGGATGCGCTCGCGCAGGGCGGAGGAATCATGCGGCGAAGGCGGCGTGAGTGCGCTGGTGACACGACTGACCGGCCATTGCAGCACTGCGGCGATGGCCTGGTCACGCGCGGCACCGTCGAGCGCGGCAGCCACGGGTGCACGCAGGCGCAGGCGATGCAGGAACAGCGCCTGCACGGCCTGGTAAAGACGCGCGCCATGGCCGAAGCGCAGCAGCAGTTCGCCACTGGCGCGGACGTGTTCCAGCAGCGAACGGCGCTCGATCACCGGTGCTGGCAGGGCACTGCCGAAGCGTTGCGCACGCGACCACAGCCAGCCGAGGATCGCCAGCAGCAGCGGCACCCACAGTGGCCAGCCCTGGTAGAAGATGCGCGCGCCCAGCGAGGGCGGGCGACTGCCGTACACCAGCCAGACCGTGCCCCGCCCATAGTTGGGATCGAGCAGGTAGCGCGTCAGGTCGCGGTGCGAGAGGTCATGCAGGCCATCGCGGGCGACGGCATCGACTGTGCGGCGGCGCGTTGATGCGTTCGGTCCTTCACCACGCATGACGTCCATGTCCGCCAGCACGTCGATGCGGCCCTTGCCGTGCGGCAGGCGCGCGAACACCAGCCCTTCGTTGCCGCCCCACCGGCGCTCGGCCGTGGCGTTGGCCTGGAAGCCCAGGCTGAAGCGCCGGCCGCCGCAGAACTCGACGTGGCTCGGATCATCGACCACGTGGAAGGGCTGGCAGTCGCTGCCATGGAACAGGCTGTCCACGCCGATCCTGTCCAGCAATGGCCCCTGCGTGCTGCCGGCATCGTCCTCGGCCGGAGGTTGCGTGCGCAGCAGCAGATGGCCACCGGTATCCACCCAATCCAGCAGGGCCTGCGCAGTGCGCGGCGGCATGTCGGCGGTGTCCTGCAGCAGCACCAGCGTATCGGTGGCGGCCAGTGGCATCTGTGCCAGGTCCAACCGCTGCCTGGACTGCACCTCGATGCCGTCGGCGCGCAGGGCCTGGCCCAGCACATACAGCGGGTTGTAGCTCGCTTCGCCCTGCGGCGGCAGCACGACGGTCTCGGTCACCTTTTCGTGCGTGCGCAGGAAAAGGATCGTCAGCGGTACCCCGAACAGGACCAGCGCGCCCAGCAGCAATGACCAGAACAGGCGCGGATTCATGCCTGCCACCCGTACTGCTGGCGCAACGTGCTGGCCAACGCGTCGAAATCGCTGCGGGCAGGCAGGCGCCCACCGTAGGCGGCGTACTGCCACATGCGCACGATGCGCGCGAACAGTTCACGGTCGGTGCTGTCGGTCAGACGCCGCGAGGCACGCAGGCACTGTGCTTCGGTCGCACCAGGCGGCAAAGCGATGCCGGTGCGCTCCACCAGCGTGCGTACGCTGGCGCGATACAACAGGGCCAGCGCCTGCCGCGGTCGTCCCTGGTCCCACAGCAGGCCGGCCTGGGTCGCCACATCCGGCGGCAGCACCACCGGCATTTCCACCTGTTCTTCAGTGACCTGCGGTGCCTGCTTTTCTTTGCGGCGGCCGGAACCGCGCAACCACGGCAGCCACAGCCGCGCGGTCAACAGCAGCACCAGCAGCAGGACACCCAGCAGCCCCCACAGGCCCCATTCGGCGATCCGGGCCAGCCACAGCTGGCCGCTCTTGCGCGCCTTGCGGTCTGCGTCGCTGCCGCTGTCCTTCTGCAGATCCTTCTTGTCTTTCTTCTTCTCGGCCGCTTCTTCGATCGGCTTCCATCGGCTGACCTGCCGCGTCGGCCGCTGCAACGGATCTTCGTAAGCGCGGTTCACGGCCTGGCGGAAGCCAGCGGTATCCATCGCCTTGTCGCCGAAGATCACCGCCGGTGTATTGGCCGGATCGTTTTCCGCAGTGGCTGCTTCCTCGGCTTCTTCAGCGTCTTCGTCTTCCTCGGCGCTGGCCGTGGCGGTCTGCCCGGCGTCCGGCGTGTCGGCGTCCTGCGCGTGCGCGGGCGCCAACGGCAGCGCCAGGGACAGCAGCAGCACCAACGAAGAGGCGATGGGCAGCAAGCGTTCGCGCAGGCGGCGCAGGGCGATTTCCACGTCCCACGCTTCCATCTGCGTGCGCCGGTTCAAGTACAGGCCGAAGCCGGCGCCCACGTAGAACGGGCCGATCAGCGCCGCTGCCAGCCAGCACAGCAGGTTGAGGCCAAGCTTGGCCCACGCAGGCGCTTCCACGCTGACCATCGCCCACGCCGCGCGCCAGGATTCGGGCAGCAGTTCCAGGGGAATGAAGATGAAGATGGTTGCGATCGCGCCCACCACCAGCACCAGCTCGAAGGCCAGGCAGATCATCGCCAGCACCAGTGCAGGGCCTGCGGCGCCGGCAGCGACCGCTCGCCGGCGAGCACCGCGCTGTGCGGGCGCATTGCCCTCCAGCAGGTTGACCGGCAGGCACAGGCTGCGCAGACCGCTGAAGCGGCGCCAGCCCAGGTAGCCCCAGAAGCCACTGCCACCCCACTGCCGCTGCGCGCGCAGTGCAGCGCGCGGACCGACCCGCTCGCCGAAGATGCCGCGCGAAAGTACGTACAGCGGTGCGCGCTCGAACAAGGGCTTGCACCACCACATCGCCAGCCAGGCCCAGCCGAAGGCATCCAGCCACCAGGCCAGCGCATTGAACAGCACGAACAACGGCGCACTGGCCAGCAGCCAGCTGCCCCACACACCGCGTGCATGGCGGCGGGTCAGCGCGGTGCCCAGCTCCATTGCTTCCCAGCTGCTGCGCGCGCGCAGCACCACGTCCAGGTGGTCAATCCGCATGGCTGCCTCCGCGTCCACCGCGCCACAGCCACAGCAGCACGCCGGCCCACAGCACACCGGCCACGCTGAACTTCACTGCAGCCGGGATTTCGGCGATGGACGACCAGAACGCTTCCACGAACGCTGCCAGCAGCAGCATGAAGGCCGCGCCCAGGCACAGCCGCGCGCCGATGCGCCCCCCTTCAACCAGCGCATCCAGACGGCGGCGGCGCCCGGGCGCCAGCAGTTTCATGCCCAGCTGCAGGCCGGCACCGCCAGCGATCACGATCGCGGTCAGCTCGAACGCACCATGGCCGACCACGAAGCGCCAGAACGGGCCACCGTGGCCGATGTGCTGCAGATGGCCGGCCACCGCGCCGATGGTGATGCCGTTGAACAACAGCACCAGCAGCGTGCCCAATCCGGCCAGCAGGCCGCTGGCGAAGGTGCGCAGGGCGATGCCGATGTTGTTCATGATGTAGTAGCCGAACATCATCCAGTCGGTGCCGCTGTCGCGGCCCAGGCGCTCGGCGGATGGATCGTACATGCGTTCCATCTCGGCGATCTGGCTGTTGTCCATCAGCAGGTGGATGCTGTCCGGGTACACCTGCACCAGCACGAAGCAGGCCAGCGCGGGCACCGCGAACATCGCCAGCGCCGCCCACATGCTGCGCGCCTGGCTGCGTACCAGCAGCGGGAAATCAGCGACCAGGAATTCCAGTGCGCGCCGCCAGCGGGTGGGTGGCGTGCGGTACAGCACGCCATGGCCGTCCTGCATCAGCTGCTGCAGACGCTGCACCAGCTGCGGGCTGTAGCCGCGTTCGCGGGCCAGCGCCAGCTGCTGGCACAGCCGTCGGTAGCGCTGTGGGAAGCTGACATCGCCGGCCTCCTCTGCACCCGGCTTGCGCCGACGCCGACGCGAGGCACCGGCGCGATGCTGCAGCCACTGCTCCAGGTCATGCCATTCCTGTTGATGGCGGGCGACGAACTGTTCCTGCTTCATCGTCGACCCAGCAACCAGTTGGCCATCGCATACAGGCGCAGCACGCCGACCTGGCCGGACGCACTGGTCAATGGCTCAGCGATGCCGGCCAGCTCCTGCTGGCGCGCGGGAGACAGGCGTGGCGCGCGCTCGGCGAAGGCCATCACTGCCGCCTGTTCCTCCGGCCGCAGCGGTTGCGGCGGGGCCAGCACGCTGTCGATGGTGGCCGGCGGCGGCAGGTAGTGCGGTGGCGAATGCACCACCATCGTGCCGGCAACCAGATCGCCCAGGCGGCGGCCATGCGGATCGAACAGGCTGCTGATCAGGCCCAGCGCGTAGCCGAAGGGCAGCATGTCCACGGTGCGCAGCAGGTTGCGGGTGATCGAAGCCATCCAGCCCACCGGTGCGCCATCCTGTGCCAGCACCCGCAGGCCAAGAACACGTTTGCCGAGGGTGCGGCCCCACAGCGCTTCGCAGACGATGGGGTAGGCCCACATCAGCAGGAACATCAGCGCCATGTACAGGCCGCGGCCGAACTCATCGAGCAGGGCCAGCGGAATGGACAGCGCGGTCAGCGCGCCGAAGCGGACTGCCAGGTCGATCAGCCAGGCCAGGGCGCGCGGCATCGGTCCGGCCGCAGGCAACTGCAGCGGCACGCCTTCCGGCGTTACCACCTCGCGGTAGGTATCGAGCATCGGCGCGGCCATCAGCGCGATGGCCGCCGAAGTGGGCGCTGGAGTCCTCTCCGGCGTGCAGCCACGGGCATGGGGGTCTCGACGGTTCCTGGTCGGGCCCAGACTTTAGCAGAGCCCGGCCACCGGCGATGCGGCCTCAGCCCAGGTACTCGTCCTTCAGCCGCACGTAGTGGTCGGCCGAATAGTGCAGCGACTCGATCTCCTTGTCGCTGAGCGTGCGCGCCGGACGGGCGGGGTTGCCCACCCACAGTTCGCCTTCGCCCACCACCTTGCCCGGGCCGACCACTGCACCGGCACCGACGAAGCCATGGCGCTCGACCCGGGCACCGTCGAGGATGCACGCGCCCATGCCGATCAGGCTGTAATCGCCGATGCTGCAGGCGTGGATGATGCAGCCATGGCCGACAGTCACGCCTTCGCCGATCAGGGTCGGGTAGCCGGCCTTGTTGTACGGGCTGTGGTGGCTGACGTGGATGATGGTGCCGTCCTGCACGTTGGTGCGTGCACCGATGCGGACGAAATTGACGTCGCCGCGGATGACCGTGCCCGGCCAGACCGACACGTCGTCGGCCAGTTCGACATCACCGATGATGGTGCAGGCCGGATCGACATACACGCGCTGGCCGAGCACCGGCATCTTGTCGCGGAAAGGGCGCAGCGGGGTCATCGGTGTCTCCAGCAGATCAGGGCAATCGCGATGATGATACGCGCTCCGCCGATGCCGACCCCGCGGGCGCCTGCCGCGACCGGGATGCTTCATGCATCCGTGTCGACCAAGGTCGACACCTACCAGAGCGGACCGCGAGTAGATCCACGCCATGCGTGGATGGCATTTGCCGATCCCGCGTTACGCCACGCGTCCGCGCCGCGCGCGCTCCAGGTGCACCAGCAGCAGCGAGATCGCCGCCGGGGTCATGCCCGGAATGCGCTGTGCCTGGCCGATGGTCTGCGGACGAACGCGCTCCAGCTTCTGCAGCGCTTCGGCTGACAACCCGCGCACGATGGCGTAGTCGAAATCGCCGGCAATCGGGGTTGCTTCATGCCGCTGCTGGCGCTCGATCTCCTCGCGCTGGCGATCCAGGTAACCGGCGTACTTCACCCCGATCTCTACCTGTTCGGCCACCTTGCCATCGGCCACGGCGGGGCCGAGCGAGGGCACCTGCATCAGCTGCGCGTAATCCAGTTCCGGGCGCTTGATCAGGTCCAGCACGTTGGTTTCGCGGCTGACTGCCACGCCGAGCGTTTCCTGTACTTCGCGGCCCAGCGCATTGGCCGGGGTCGCCCACAGCGCGCCCAGGCGGGTGCGTTCTGCGGTTACGGCGGCCTGCTTGGTTTCGAAGGCACTCCAGCGATGGTCATCGACCAGGCCCATGTCGCGGCCGGTCGGGGTCAGGCGCTGGTCGGCATTGTCTTCGCGCAGCTGCAGGCGGTATTCGGCGCGGCTGGTGAACATGCGGTACGGCTCGTTGGTGCCGTGGGTGATCAGGTCGTCCACCAGCACGCCGAGGTAGGCTTCGTCGCGACGCGGGCACCAGCCATCCAGGCCACGCACCTGGCGAGCGGCATTGAGGCCGGCCAGCAAGCCCTGCGCGGCCGCTTCTTCGTAACCGGTGGTGCCGTTGATCTGGCCGGCGAAGAACAGGCCGTTGACCAGCTTGGTTTCCAGCGAGGCCTTCAGCCCGCGCGGATCGAAGAAGTCGTATTCGATGGCGTAACCAGGGCGGGTGATGTGCGCGTTGGCGAAACCGCGGATGCTGCGCACCATCTCCAGCTGCACGTCGAACGGCAGCGAAGTGGAAATACCGTTGGGATAGATCTCGACGATGCCCAGGCCTTCCGGCTCGACGAAGATCTGGTGGCTGGCCTTCTCGGCGAAGCGCACCACCTTGTCTTCGATGGACGGGCAGTAGCGCGGGCCGATGCCTTCGATCTGGCCGCTGTACAGCGGCGAGCGGTGCAGCGCGTCGCGGATGATCTGGTGGGTCTGCTCGCTGGTGTGGGTGATCCAGCAGCTGACCTGCTGCGGATGCCCATCCACCGAACCGAGGAAGGACATCACCGGGCGCGGCGTGTCGCCGGGCTGCTCGTCCATCACGCTGTAGTCCAGCGAACGGCCGTCGATGCGCGGCGGCGTGCCGGTCTTCAGGCGGTCCACCTGGAACGGCCGCTCGCGCAGGCGCGCGGCCAGCGTGGTGGCTGGCGGATCGCCCATGCGGCCGGCAGCGTACTGGGTCGGGCCGACATGGATCTTGCCGGCCAGGAAGGTGCCGGCGGTCAGCACCACGGCCTCGGCGTCGAAACGCAGGCCAGTCTGGGTGATGACCCCGCGCACGTGGTCGCCCTCGATGACCAGGTCATCCACCGCCGCCTGGAACACGGTCAGGTTGGCCTGGCCTTCGACGATGGCGCGGATCGCCATGCGGTACAGGTTGCGGTCGGCCTGGCAGCGGGTGGCGCGCACGGCCGGGCCCTTGGAGGCATTGAGCGTGCGCCACTGGATGCCGGCGCGGTCGGCGGCATGCGCCATCGCACCGCCGAGGGCGTCGATTTCCTTGACCAGATGGCCCTTGCCGATGCCGCCGATGGCCGGGTTGCAGCTCATCGCCCCCACCGTTTCGATGTTGTGGGTCAGCAACAGGGTGCGCACGCCGGTACGGGCCGCAGCCAGCGCGGCCTCGGTGCCGGCGTGGCCGCCGCCGATGACGATGACGTCGTAGCGATGGAAGGAATCGATCATGGAGGCTGTTCAGCAAGGGGCAGGCGCGGCCGGGGGGCCGTGCCGGGGTGGCGATTTTAGCGCCAATCGGGGCAGGGACGCCGGCGCCGGTCGGCTGGCGTCGAAATCAAACCTAAAGTTGGCAGGATATTTGCAGATAACCCAATAGCACCCACCGTGGCTGGCGCCGCAGGCGCTGGTGACCGGAATTGGAACAGGGGCCGGTACAGGCGCACGGTGGGGAAGCAGAGGGGCCGGCAGTCGGGGGACTGTCCGGCCCTGTTTTTTTTGGCTTCCGGGAAAGCGTCATCCAAGCATGGCGTGGATCTACTGTCCTGGTGCCCGGGCTGCGACCAGACATGGCGTGAAAACGGCCCCCGCGCGCAGTGTCCAGGTAGATCCACGCCATGCGTGGATGCCGTTGCGGCGTCCCGAACAACAAACGGCCCCGCAGTGCGGGGCCGTTTGTCTTCAAAGGTGCCGACATCCGACAGGGCCGGAACAGGGGGGATCCAGATGTTCCTGTCGGATATCGACGCAGAGCTGTTTGGGACGTGCCCTTAACGTTTTTGTCACTTTGTGACGCGGGCCGTCACCACCTGCGTAGATTGAGGCTTGGACCGTGTGAAATGCAAGACGGAACAGCCGCAACTGTGCGCTATCTCTCTTGATCCATCGCACGCCAGGGGGAACTGTTCATCCTCGGCGCACGCGGAGCCGGAGCCGGTCGTGCCTGCGGCGGCGGCGACGGGCGCTCGACCCGCTGCGCGGGCTGCGGCGGACGACGCATTGAATCCATGTTGCGCCAGGGCGAGCCGCCATTGTTCTGGCGCGGCGGCGGCGGCGGGCGGTTCTCGCCGCCATTGCCCGGACGCGGTGGCGGGCGGTGGTTGTTGTGCGGCGGGCGGTAGATCGGCCGCTGGTAGTACGGGCCGCCGTAGCCGTAATAGCCACCGCCGTAGCCGCCATAGCCACCGTAATACGGGTAGCCGGCGTCATAGGGGTAACCATTGGGGTAGCGGTACTCCACCGACGGCGCACCGTGGTAGTAACCACCGCCGCGGCCACCGACATAGTCGTAAGTGGTGCAACCGGTCAGGGCCAGCAACAGGCCACCGGCAAGCATCAGGCGCGTTTTCATGATGGGTCCCCCCAGAGGACGGGTATGCAGGCAGCTTCAGCCGCCAGCGTTGAATCAGCCCTTAACTCCACCGCCCAGGATGAATGGCGGTGTACGCCAGCATGCTGGCATGACCGATGGCGCCCTCGCCAGCGCGGAGGCATAAGTTAATCTTGCGTCATGAGCGATTCACTGTTGCCCCGCGCTGATGACGTCCTTGCCGCCGCTGCGCGGATAGCGCCCCATGCCAGCGTGACCCCGGTGCTGCGCTCGCGCACGCTGGACGCATTGGCTGGTGCGCGACTGGCGTTCAAGGCCGAGCACCTGCAGCGGGGTGGCGCGTTCAAGTTCCGTGGTGCCTGCAATGCGGTGTGGTCGCTGGATGCCGATCACGCCAGTGCCGGTGTGGTGACCCATTCCTCGGGCAATCACGGCGCCGCCTTGGCGCTGGCTGCCCGCACGCGGGGCATCCCCTGCCACGTGGTGGTGCCCGAAGGGGCGGTGGCCGCCAAGCTGGCCAACATCGCCCGGCATGGTGCCACCCTCTGGCGCTGCCCGGCCACCATCGCCGACCGCGAGGCCACCTGCGCCAAGGTGCAGGCCGATACCGGCGCCACTCTGGTCCACCCGTACACCAACCCCGCAGTGATGGCCGGGCAGGGCACGGCCGCGCTGGAGCTGCTGCACAGTGAGGGTCCGTTCGACGTGCTGGTGGTGCCGGTGGGCGGCGGTGGCCTGGCCAGTGGGACCGCGTTGGCCCTGCAGCACGCAAGCCCGGGCACCCGGCTGGTGCTGGCCGAGCCGGCTGGTGCCGACGACACCGCCCGTTCGCTGGCAACCGGCAAGCGGCAGGAGGCATTTGCCCCGGACACGATCTGCGATGGACTGCGCACGCTGATCGGTGCACCCAACTTCGCGTTGCTGCAGGCCGCAGGTGCCGAGGTCATCGTGGTTGACGATGCCGCCACCGTGGCGGCGATGCGCCTGCTGTGGGACGTGCTCAAGCAGGTGGTCGAACCGTCCTCGGCGATCGTGCTGGCGGCGGTGCTTGCGCAGCCTGCGCGCTTCGCCGGCCTGCGCGTGGGGCTGGTGCTGTCCGGTGGCAATGTCGATCTGCCTGCCCTGCGTTGGGGAGCGCCGTGAGCCGCGGCCGCCATCGCGAACGTACCGGCCTGCTCGGTTGGTTGTGGCGGTTGTTCGTGTTGCTGGTGATCTGGCTGCTGGGCGTGACCGCCTGGATCGTCTGGGTCGGTGAACGCGACCAGGCGGCCAAGGCGGACGCGATCATCGTTCTCGGCGCGGCCGCCTATGATTCAAAGCCCTCGCCGGTGTTTGAAGAACGCATCCGCCATGGCCTGGATCTGTACGACGCCGGCTACGCGCCACTGCTGATCTTCACCGGTGGCTATGGCGGCAGCGGCGCGCGCTTCTCGGAATCGCAGGTGGCCCGGCGCTATGCGCTCAAGCACGGCATTCCCGATGACGCGATCCTCATCGAGACCGCCTCGCGCAATACCGTGCAGAACCTGGTCGAGGCCAAGCGGCTGATGGACCAGCGCAAGCTGCATTCGGTGATCATCGTCAGCGACCCGCTGCACATGGCGCGCGCGCTGCGCCTGAGCAAGGCGCTGGGTATCCAGGCGTTGGCGTCTTCCACGCCGAGCACGCGCTTCCGCAGCTTCCATACCAGCTGGCGCTTCCTGGTGCAGGAGATCTACTTCTTCCACCGTGATCTTGTGCGGCCGCCGCTGAGTTCACCGGCCAATACCTGAGCGGCTGCCGCTGCGCTCGCCGGGCATGGCCCGGCGCTACCCATGACGCGCGCCCGGTAGCGCCGGGCCATGCCCGGCGGCGCCTTCGAATCAGGTCTGCTTGCGCCGGATAGGAATCGCTGACACCGGCACGGAAGCAATGTCATGCCCGCCTTCGCGGATCGGTGCGCCCGGGTCGGGTGCCCAGGCATGGGCGTAGATCACTTCCCAGCTGCTGGGCAGCTTGCCATCGTCACGGCGCATCGGTTCGTACGCCGCCGCGGCCGCCGCAAACCGCCCGCGACCGGTCAACGTATGGCGGCGATCGACGCGTGCGTTGGTCGCGCCCATCGCGCGCAGCTCGCGCATCAACGAAGGCAGATCGTCGTAGGTGAGGGTGAACAGGTCGCGGTCGAGTACCGGGTCGCGGAAGCCGGCCATCATCAGCGCATCGCCGAACTGGGCGATCTGCGCGAAGCGGCTCACGTGCGGGCGGTCATCGGCGGCGGCGAAAGCTTCATTGAGCTCGACCAGCGTGTCCGGCCCGAAGGTTGAACACAGCAGCAGCCCACCGGGCTTGAGCACGCGGCGGAAACCGGCGAACACCGCCGGCAGGTCATCCACCCACTGCAGGCACAGGTTGCTGAAGATCACATCCACACTGTTGTCTGCCAACGGCAGCGCCGTGGCATCGGCGGCCAGGCGTTGGAACGGCTTCCACCAGCCGGCCTGGCGCTTGGCCTGGTCCAGCATCGGCAGTGCCACATCCAGCGCGATCACCTGCGCCTTCGGCCAGCGTTTCTTCATCAGCGCGCTGGCATGACCGGTGCCGGCGCCGATATCCAGCACCACGTCCGGCTTGCGCGCCTCCAGGTAATCCAGCGATTCCAGCAGCCGCGACTGCACCTCGCGCTGCAGGGCGGCGGCAGCGTCGTAGCTGGTAGCGGCGCGTGCAAAGGCGCGGCGGACATGGCGGGCATCGAAGTGGGACGGCATTGCGAAAGTCTCTTAGAACGTACCGGGGTAGGCGCCGCCGTCGATCAGCAGGTTCTGCCCGGTGAGGTAACCCGACTGTGCACTGCACAGGAAGGCGCAGGCGGCGCCGAATTCGTCCGGCGTACCGAAGCGGCCGGCGGGGATCTGCTGGCGGCGGCGTTCGGCCACAGCCTGCGCATCACCCTCCTGCCCCGCGGCGTGGGCGAAGTTGGCGCGCAGGCGGTCGGTATCGAACTGGCCGGGCAGCATATTGTTGATCGTGACGTTGTGGGCGACGGTGCGCCGCGCCAGCCCGGCGACGAAACCGGTCAGGCCGCTGCGCGCGCCGTTGGACAGGGCCAGCGTATCGATGGGTGCCTTCACCGATGACGAGGTGATGTTGATGATGCGGCCGAAGCCGCGTTCGATCATCGCGTCCACGGTGGCGCGGATCAGCGCGATCGGCGCCAGCATGTTGGCGTCCAGCGCGGCGATCCAGTCGTCGCGCTCGAACGTGCGGAAGTCGCCCGGCGGCGGGCCGCCGGCGTTGGTCACCAGGATGTCGACCTGCGGGCAGGCGGCCAGCGCGTGGGCGCGGCCCGCCTCGGTGGTGACGTCGGCGGCGATGGCGCGCACTTCAGCGGCACCGGGCAGCGCGCGCAGTTCCGCAGCCGCGGCCTGCAGCGCAGCGTCACCGCGGGCGACGATGACCACGTTCGCGCCTTCGCGCACCAGCGCCCGTGCGCAGCCCAGGCCAAGCCCCTTGCTGGCGCCGCAGACCAGTGCCCAGCGGCCGGAAATGCCCAGATCCATGCGTCAGTCCTGCAGAAGCGTTGGGAGGCTCATTGTCCGCCATCGGCCGGTGACAGGCCGGCAACGAAGTGTTGCAGAGCGGCTGCCACTTCATCGGCATGGCCGAGGAAGGGGGCGTGGCCGCCATGGGCGACGGTCAGCGACTGCCCGCCCGGTGCCAGCGCGGCAGCGGCCTGCATGGCAGCGGGAGAGACCAGGCGGTCACGCTGGCCGGCAATCCACAGGCTGGGCTTGCCCAGTGCGGGCAGGGCGCCGCGCAGGTCGGTGTTCTCCAGCAGCTGCAGGCCCTCGCGCAATGCGCGTTCGGTAGGCGCACCGCGTTCGACCAGACGCTGGCGCAGGGTGCGCAGTTCCTCGCGGGCATGCGCCGAACCCATCACGTCCAGTGCCAGGAAACGTTCCAGGGTGCCACTGAAGTCCTGCGCCAGGTCACGACCGAACTGCTCGAACACCGATGGCTCCACAGCGTGTGGCCAGTCATCAGCGCGCACGAAGCGCGGCGTGGCGGCGATCATCGCCAGACCACGCACCTTCGGCAGCGTGGCCGCCGCGTGCAGTGCGAACAGGCCGCCCAGTGACCAGCCGCACCACACCGCCGGCGGTGTGACCGCGGCAATGGCGTTGACCACGAACGGCAGACGCAGCGGCGTGCTGTCGTCTCGGCTGTGGCCGTGGCCGGGCAGGTCGACCAGATGCAGCGTGAACCGATCGGCCAGACGCTGCACCAGCGGCGCAAATACGCCGCCCTGCAGGGCCCAGCCGTGAATCAGTACCAGGTCCGGCCCATGGCCGGTCACTTCGATATGCATGGGGAACTACACGATCACTCAGGCCAGCGCCGGCAACGACGGCGGCAGCACTTCGCGCGCGGCAAAGGCCACGCGGTCGCGTGCAACGGCGATGGCTTCGACCAGGCCGCGCACCTGTTCGGTGGTGTGCAGCGCGGACAAGGTGACGCGCAGGCGCGCCTTGCCCTCCGGCACGGTCGGTGGGCGGATCGCGCCGACCAGCCAGCCGGCCTGTTCCAGCGCCTGCGACATCGCCACGGCGGTGTGGTCGTCGCCACAGAGCAACGGCTGGATCGGCGTTTCCGATGCCATCAGATCCAGCCCGTGACGGCGCGCTTCGCCGCGGAACAGTGCAATCAGATCGGCCAGCTTCGCGCGCCGCCAATGATCGCGTCGGGCCAGCCGCACCGCTTCCAGCGCGGATGCCGCCAATGCCGGCGCCATGGCGGTGGTGTAGATGTAGGGGCGTGCGGTTTCGGCCAGATGCTCGATCAGGTCTTCGCGGCCGAGCACCAGCGCGCCGGAACCACCGAGCGCCTTGCCCAGGGTGACCAGCTGCAGCGGCACATCGTCCACGCCCAGGCCGGCGGTGGCGACCGCGCCACGGCCATCGCCAAGCACGCCCACGCCATGCGCATCGTCCACGTAGAACAACGCCTGCTGCAGGCGCGCGACCAGCGACAGCGCACGCAGCGGCGCGATATCGCCATCCATGCTGAAGACACCATCGGTGGCCAGCATCGCCGCGCCATCGGGCGCATGCTTGAGCTGGCGCATCGCACCTTCCGCATCCAGGTGCGGGTAGCGGCGCAGGCGCGCGCCGGCCAGCCGCGTGGCATCGAGCAGACTGGCGTGGTTGAGCTTGTCCTGCACGCAGACATCGTTCTCTTCGCTCAGCAACGCCTGCTGCACGGCCAGGTTGGCGGCGAAGCCACTGCCGAACAGCAGCGCACGCGGGTAACCGAGCCACTCGGCCACTTCGCGTTCCAATGCGTCATGCAGCGCGTGGTGGCCGCAGACCAGGTGCGAAGCACCTGCGCCAGCACCTTCGCGCGCGGCGGCGTCCTGCAGTGCGTTGACCACGCTGAACTGCTGGGCCAGGCCCAGGTAATCGTTGCTGCAGAAGCCGGTCAGCCAGCGCCCATCGACTTCCAGGCGCACACCATCGCGACGGGTGACCGTGCGCCGCGGGCGGCGACGGCCTTGTGCATCGCGCAACGCGCGCTGGGCTTGGAGGCGGGCGGTCAGGTCGGGGCGTGCCATGGCGGCTGGATGCGGCGACGGGGCGGCTAGGGTAGCGCGTTGCCGCGACGCCTGCTTGGCCGCCGGCTCAGGCCGCGTGGGCGCAGCCGCAGCCGGGAGCATCGGCGCTGATATCGGCGTGCACGGTGCCGCCATGGTCGTGACCGCCGGCGTCCACCTGCACCGCCATCGGCTGCAGGCCCAACCGTGCGAACAGGGCCATGTCGCGCTCACTTTCCGGGTTGCCGGTGGTCAGCAGCTTGTCGCCATAGAAGATGGAGTTGGCGCCGGCCAGGAAGCACAGCGCCTGCAGTTCGTCACTCATCGCTTCGCGGCCGGCCGACAGCCGGACCATCGAACGCTGCATGGCGATGCGCGCCACGGCGATCATGCGCACGAACTCGAACGGGTCCAGCTCGGCACTGCCATGCAGCGGCGTGCCGGCGACCTGCACCAGCTTGTTGATCGGCACCGAATCGGGATGTGCCGGCAACGTGGCCAGCGCCAGCAGCAGGCCGACGCGCTGCGCGCGCGTTTCGCCCATGCCGACGATGCCGCCGCAGCAGGTCTTGAGCCCCGCATCGCGCACATGGCCCAGCGTATCCAGGCGATCCTGGTACTGCCGGGTATGGATGATCGAGTCGTAGTAGTCCGGCGCGGTATCGAGGTTGTGGTTGTAGTAGTCCAGGCCGGCGTCCTTCAACGCGCGCGCCTGCTCGCCACTGAGCATGCCCAGCGTGGCGCAGGTTTCCAGGCCCAGCGCCTTCACTCCGGCGATCATCGCAGCCACCTTCGGAATGTCACGGTCCTTCGGCGAACGCCAGGCCGCACCCATGCAGAAACGCGAAGCACCGGCCGCCTTCGCCTGGAGTGCCTTGGCCAGCACCGCGTCGGTGTCCATCAGCTTCTGTGCGTTGACCCCGGTGCTGTAGCGCTGCGCCTGTGGGCAGTACGCGCAGTCTTCCGGGCAGCCACCGGTCTTCACCGACAGCAGCGTGGAGACCTGTACCTGGGCCGGGTCGAAGTGCTCGCGGTGGACGGCGGCGGCGCGGAACAGCAGTTCCGGAAAGGGCAGGTCGAACAGCGCCTGCAGTTCGTCGTGGTGCCAGTCGTGGCGGATGGCGGTTGCCATGGCGGGACCTTGGAAGGGCTGGAGCGAGGGCGCAGTCTGGGTGGCTCGTGGCGAGCTGTCAACTGTTGCGAATATTGATAAGTTTACATTGCGTCCGAAGTTTAGACTGGGCGCTCACGCAAAGGATTGCCATGAACAACCCATTGATCGCCGTACTGAAGGCCGTGGCGGCGAACGCGCTGCAGGCGACGGCCATTGCCACTGCCTTGATGCTGACCCCCATTCCCGGCATCGCCCTGGCGACGACGCAGTGCGTGCTCCCGGCTGCCGATGGCGATGACATTCCTCCCTCGCCGCCCTCGGTGACGGGGAAGATCGTGAAGATCCACGATCACCGGCTGACGGTCCAGACCAAAGCAGGCTTGGTTCACCGCACTATCGTCAACGAGGGCACTGGTCTGTGGACGGTCTATGGCGGCGGTATCGAGGAGACCGACCTCAAGGTGGGGCAGCACGCATTGATCTGGTTGCAGGATTGCAGGCATGTGGGAAAGGGACCGCAGGTCGCAGCTGTCGTGCAGATCTGCTCGCTTGCCGCCGAAGCATGTGCAGAGCGATAAGGCATCTCGAGGAGATGAGCATGTTCAGAAGTTGCACGACCGTCCTACTGGCCATGGCCGGCGCAGGACTGATCCTTTGTTCGGCGAGGCAGGCGCAGGCCATGCAGGCAAGCACCCCGTATCCCACGGATGCCACAAGTTCCATTGGCCCGACTGCGGCACAAGTCGCGGAGAACGTGCGAATCCGCGAGGCGATCTTCAATGATGAAGGCGGCAATCCCAGGTTCGCCGACTACCCCGTGACAAAGATCTACAGCGGGCCAACCGCATCGCTGGATCTCAGCGATCCACGCGCCCGCATGTTCAGGACGCGCCTGTCTGCAGCCCTGAAGGACGGAGAGGTCGGCTTTGCCGGCGAGTACACGCTGGTGGGCTGGGGTTGCGGAACCAGCTGTGTTTCGATGACCTTCGTCAGCAAGCGCAGCGGCAAGCTGGCTACGCCATCGCTGGGTGGAGAGCTCGGCCCGATGGTGGTCAAGGTCGATCCGCACAGCGCGCTGGTAGTGGCCGAGGGCGGGGAGTTCGACGACAACTACGCAAGGACCGGCAACTTCGCGTTCTTCTACGTGCTGGAAGGACGCGCGCTCAAGTTGATCCGCAAGGTGCCGTTGCCGGTGGCACTGGGCGAGGAGTGAGCGGCTGGATGGCGTTGCAGGTAACTGCCGTCGCTACGATGCAGTAGAGCGGCCAGCGTGCACGAGCCATGCACCGAGCGGGGCATTGCGTTGAATGCCCGCCCGGCGCATCAGATCACTTCGGCATCAGTACCGTGTCCACGACATGGATCACGCCATTGGACTGCCTGACATCGGCAATGCTGATGGCGGCCTTGCCGCCCTTGGCATCAACCACCCAAAGCGCGCCGTCGTGCAGCTTCACGGTCAGCGGCTCGCCTTCCACGGTTTTCAGCGACACTGTGCCGCCGTGCTTCCTGGCGTCGGCCATCAACTGCTGCGAAGTATGGGTGCCGGCGACCACGTGGTAGGTCAGGATCTTGGTCAGGTCTGCCTTGTGCTCCGGCTTGACCAGAGTGTCGACCGTGCCTGCGGGCAGCTTGGCGAATGCCTCGTTGGTGGGCGCAAAGACCGTGAACGGGCCTTTGCCATTGAGCGTATCCACCAGCCCGGCGGCCTTCACGGCGGCCACCAGCGTGGTGTGGTCCCTGGAGTTGAGGGCGTTCTCGACGATGGTCTTGTTGGGGTACATCGCAGCGCCACCGACCATCACCGTGTCGGCGGCGAAGCTGACCGAGGCGGTGCCGCAGAGCACAGCAAGGCTGGCGGTGAGGGCGATACGTTGAAGAAGAGCGTGCATGGTGCGTCTCCTGGGTACTTCCGCCCCCGGCATGGGGGCATGGAAGGTACGCAGCAGGCAGACCAGCGGATGCACCGCCGTACCTGGAAACGCGCGCGTTGGCTGCACGGTTCAGCGATGAGACGCCGTCGTGAGTGGCCGGCCAGCGTCCGCTCCGGGCGCCCAGCGTCTGCAGTCAGCCTTGTTTGAAGACCGTTCGCTGGCCGATCGTGCTGGTCTTGCGAGCGGCGGACCGACCCAGCCCGGGAATCAGGAAATCAGCGGGGCTGCGACCATGCTTGGTCTTCTCGGCAAGCCAGCGCGGCATCCGGCCGCGGCCCGACCACGTGTTGCGCTTGTTGTCCGGATCGCGGTACTTGGCGGCTACCTTGCCGGGCCTGCGCCGTGCGGCAGGTTTTCTCGCCGGCGCCGTGGCCTCGGCGGGCGCGGTGCCGATCAGTTCCTCGATCGTGTAACCGCATTGCGCAGCGAAGGCGATCAGCTTGCGGCGGACGACGGCCACCGGGCGGCGGCTGGCGACCAGCGCCCTCCGCTGCTCGGCAGCAGTCACAAGGGCGTTCAGTTCGCGCAGGCTCAGGTGTTCAACGTCGATAGTCATGCTGCGGAGAGTCAGGACATCCCGGTTGCCTGTCAAGCAGCGCATGCCACGATCCATCACGCTGGATCGGCTCCCCCGGGCCCCGGGAACGATCGCTTGACGCGCCAACGCGCGCGCCATGAAGATCTACCCCTTCAATCCGGCCGTCAGGAATCGTCCATGTCTGGCTTCATCGGTGAACTGTTGGAAGGGGTAGCCAGCTTCGTCTCCGATGTATGGCTGCTGCGTCGGCAGCGCGCCAGCAGGGGCCGGGCGCAAAACACCTGGAAAGAAGACGCAGCGGATATCGCGCTGTTCGATATCCGGGTGATCGGGCTGTCGATCCTCGCGCTTGCTGCCGCCACACTGATGTTCTTCGTGCTCGGGCTGCCGCTCTGGATAAGTCTGGCGCCCGTCGCCGCAGGCGCCGTCTATTTCGGCTACCGATGGATCGCGCTTACGCGCGCCTGACGTCGATCCGTTCGGAGTTTCGTGCACGGCGCTGGTCGACAGTGCACGGTCCCGAAGAGGGAAAAACAAGCGGTTTTGATGAATAATCTGCACCGCCATGCATTGGACAGGTGCATCAACATCAGGATATTGCCCTGATCAGGAACAAGCGGAAGTCTGTTCCTTCTGACCCGGCTGGGACGCTGCAGGCCATTCCCATCTTTGCAAGATTGCGCTCCCAGAATGCGTGCGCTGCATGGTCCTTGCGGAATGTGGCCAGCAACCATTCCCCCGTTGTTGGCCGCACGAGGTCTGCAACCACTGCTGAAGCGATGCCTTTACCGCGATGTTTTGGAAGGATGAACAGATCCGCCAACTCTGGCACGCGCCGCCCCTGGAACTCGACGTCATCCACCTGGACGAATCCACACAGCAGGCCATCGAGCCAGAGCAGACGGGTCCACTGGGGTTCTTCCTGCAGGCGAGCCCGGACATCGGCAAGTGCGCAGTCGTAAAGACCATCGGCACGGATCTCCTCACCGCTCCAGGCAGAGGCTTCGAAGTAGTACAGCTGCATCAGTCTGAAGACCACATCCGCATCCTGCGCGGTTGCTTTGACAAGCGTCAGTCCGTCCATGCAGCAGAGATCCGTCCAGGGCAACCGTGCCCATGGTGATGATAGCTGGCGGCGGATCCGCAGGGATGGTTTGCCGCGCCCTCGGACAGCTCGGGCGTGATGATCACCCGCGATCCCTTCGATCGCGCCCGCTACCATGTGACCCATATCTCGGCCAAGCACGGTCTGGGTATCCGCGTGGTGGAGGGAAAGCGCGCGGTAGCAGGTGCGACGCAGGCTTACGGCCGCGCAAGACGCGGACCCCCAAGGGCAACGCTCCCTGTACTGACATGCATGCAGTCCCTTCACCGATGGGCTGCCTGCGCTTGCAGGGCGATGCTGCGGCATGCGCTTCCCACTGCCTTCTGTCCTCGGTGAACCACTACAGGCTGCCTTTCGCCTGCTGCTGCCCTTGCGCTGCCTGGTCTGCAGCGAGCCCGGCCACGACAGACTCGATCTTTGCCCCGCCTGCCTCGCCGAGCTGCCGTGGGCGGGTCGCGCCTGCCGTCGCTGCGCGCTGCCGCTACCGGATGAAGCCCTGCCCATCTGCGGAACCTGCCGCGATGAGCCGCCAGCGCAGACCGCGACCCATGCCAGTCTGTTGTACCTGCCGCCGGTCGATCAACTGCTGGTCCGCTACAAGTTCCATCAGGATCTGGCTGCCGGACGCCTGCTTGCGCAGTTGATGCTGCGCAACCCGCCGCCATGGTCGTGCGCGCCGCTGGTACCCGTGCCGTTGCACCGGAAACGCCTGCGTCAACGTGGTTACGACCAGGCCGCCGAACTGTGCCGCCTGCTGCAGTTGCCGACGTGGCGTGGGCTGTATCGTCGTCGCCACACCGCCCCGCAGTCCGAACGCAGCGCCGAGCAGCGCCGCGACAACCTGTTCGACGCCTTCGATGTGCGCGGCGCCGTCCCAGCGCGGCTGACCATCGTGGACGACGTGATGACCACCGGCAGTACCGTGCTGGAGATTGCAGAGACGTTGCGGCTGGTGGGCGCAGGAGAGGTGCGTGCATGGGTCTGCGCTCGCGTTCCGTGATCGCCCCTTTCATCCGCAAGGGCTAGGATGGCCATGAACCCGGATCGAAGGAGTGGTCATGAATTCCCCCTTGTCTCCTCTGTTGTCGGCCGTTGGACGCAGCTGGTGGATCCTGCTGCTGTACGGTCTGGTCGCGCTGGGCTTCGGCATCATCGCGATCGGCTGGCCGATGTCGGCCGCCATCGCGCTGGCGTGGACGCTGGGCGTGATGGCCATCGTCGAGGGTGTCATCAGTCTGCTGGCGCTGGTCACCGGTAGCAGCGGCGCCTCGCGCGGCTGGCTGCTGCTCTACGTCGTCGCCTCGCTGGGCTTCGGCATCCTGGCCGTGATCAATCCGCTGGCCACCGCCAGCGTGCTGGTGCTGTTCCTGGCGGCATGGCTGCTGGTGGCGGGTATCTACCGCATCGTCTTCGCCATTCGCGTACGCAGGCAGATCCAGGGTGAGTGGCTGCTGATCCTCAGCGGTGTGCTGGCCATCGTGCTGGGCCTGCTGTTCGCAGCCAACCCGTATGCCGGCGTGGCGGTAACCACGTTGTGGATCGGCATCGGCAGCCTGCTGTACGGCGTGCTGCAGGTGCTGGTGGCGTTCAAGCTGCGCAAGCTCCGCTGAGGTCTACTTCGCTGCGGCAGCGCGATGGGTAGCGTCGGCTGAAAGTCGACTGCGCTTTGATCCAGCCATGTGACCTCCGCGCTGCGCGCGGAGGTCGACCAAGGTCGACCGCTACCGGGAAAACCCGGCTTCGATCTCTTCCAGCGAGCGGCCCTTGGTTTCCGGCAGCCACAACGCGGCCACCAGGAAGAACACGAACGTGCAGCCCGCCCAGAACAGGAACATGCTGGCGTAGCCGTAGTGCCCCACCGTGGGCAGGAAGATCGCGGCGATGGTGGTGGACACGAACTGGTTGATCAGCAGCGCGATGCTCATGCCGTTGGAGCGGATGCGGTTGGGCATCAGCTCGGACAGCGCCAGCCATACGCACACGCCGGGGCCGACGGCGAAGAACGCCACGAACACCAGGATGCAGGTGGCGACGGCCCAGCCATGCGCGGGCGGCGGGATCGGGCCGATGCGCGCCTGCTCGATGCGCAGCGGCGCCTGCGCGGCACTGGCCGGGTCGGCGAACGGATTCAGGTGCACCGTGCGGAAGAACGCGCCGATGACGCTGTCCGGCTGCACGGTGCCGGCGCGCTCGATGCGCAGCTCGCGGTCGGTCAGGTTGTCGCTGCGCAGCGCGCGCACGTTGGTGAAGTCGCCGTAGGCGTAGGACACGGTCAGCTGCAGCGGCCGGCCCTCGCGGTCGACGCTACCGGCAAGACGCTGCCACTGCGCGTCGTCGAGTACCAGTTGCAGGCCGTCGCCACTTACCGCGGCCTGCAGCTGCGGCTGTACGTCGGCGCGGCCTCGTTCGGCCTGGAAGAACAGCGTTGCTGCGGCCAGCAAGGCAACGCAGATGCCACCGCTGCCCAGCATCAGCAGGAACTTGCGGCCCTTGCGGTCGACCAGCAGCAGCGCGACCACGGTCATCACCGCGTTGAGCAGCTTGATCGCCACGTCGGCGCCGTTGGCGACCGAGCCGGACAGGCCTGCCTGGTTGAGGATGTTCACCGCATAGGCCAGCACCGAGTTGATGCCGGTGGCCTGGGTGCAGGCCAGCACCACGCAGGCCAACACGAACGGCACCACGTAGCGACGGCTGAGCAGCGGGTCGCGCTTGCCGCTGCTGCTGCTCGACTCCGGCGCCTGGATCTGCGCCAGCGTGGGCTCGACATCGGCAGCGGGCAGCACGCGTTGCAGGCTGCGGCGGGCATCATCGATACGGCCACGGCGCACCAGCCAGCGCGGCGATTCGGACAGCCAGAAGATGCCGGCGCAGAACAGCAGGCCTGGTGCCAGGCAGGTCCAGAAGATGGTGCGCCAGGCGTGGTCCTTCACCGTGAACAGTTCCTGCGCCTGCTGTGCGACCGGCAGCGAGCGCACCGCTTCCGCGGCGGCGTCCACGGCATGCGCGTGGTACAGCCCGATCAACGCGGCCAGCACCAGGCCGACGGTCAGCAGCAGCTGGAACATCGCCGCGCCGCGACCGCGCCGCTCGGGACTGAGCACTTCAGCCAGGTACAGGGGAATGACCACGCCGATCAGGCCACCGCTGACACCCTGCAGCAGGCGTCCCAGCAGCAGCGGGGTGTAGCCCGACGCCAGCGCCATGATCGGAATGCTGGCGGTGAACAGGATGCCGGCCAGCAGCATCGCACCGCGACGGCCGATGAGGTCGGCGATCATGCCGGCGAACAACGAGGACAGTACGCTGCCCAGCAGCACCGCAGCGACGACGAAACCCAGCTGCTGGCTGCTGAGCTGCCAGGCGTGGCTGGCGGTGGCTTCAAGATAGGGCAGGGCGCCGGCGATGATGCCGATGTCGATGCCGTACAGCAGGCCACCGAGGCCGCCGATGAAGAGCAGATAGCGTACGGGCCAGCGCGGGGCGGTGGAAGCGGGTACGGCAGGTGCAGTGGCTGCGGTCATCGGCGTATTCCTGGAATAACGGGGATGGTGCGTGGCTGATGCAATGCGCTTGCGCGCTTCATGTAGAGCCGAGCGATGCTCGGCTGGCCGCGCGAAGCGCGGCGCGGACGTCGTCGATGTCGGTGCGAAAAGCAGCCGAGCATGGCTCGGCTCTACAGACGTGCGTCGCTTAGTGCAGGTCGATCACGCGGCCACCGACCACCACCTGCTGCAGACGCAGTTCCGCATCCAGTACCACCAGGTCGGCGCGGGCGTCGGGCGCAATGCGGCCGCGATCGCTCAAGCCCAGGTAATCGGCGGGGAAGGTGGACACGCGCTGCGACGCGTCAGCCAGATCCAATCCCACCTGCACCAGATTGCGCAGCGCCTGGTCCATGGTCAGCGCACTGCCGGCCAGCGAGCCGGTGGCCAGGCGCACGCAGCCGCCGCACTTGTGCACGCGCTGCTCGCCCAGCGCGTACTCGCCATCGGGCATGCCAGTGGCGGCGGTCGCGTCGGTCACCGCGTACAGGCGTGGAATCGCGCGTGCGGCCAGACGGATCACGGCGGGGTGGATGTGCTGCAGGTCGGGAATGATCTCGGCGTACTGCGCGTGCGCCAGGGCAGCCGCGGCGATGCCAGGCCGGTAGTGGTCGACGCCGGTCATGCCGTTGAACAGATGGGTGAAGCCGGAAGCACCGGCCTGCAAAGCGGCCACGCCTTCCTCGTAGGTGCCGGCGCTATGGCCGAGCTGCACGCGCATGCCGAGTGCGGACAGCGCGGGAATCAGTGCGGTGTGCTCGCCGATCTCAGGCGCCAGCGTCATCACCCGGATCGGCGCCAGCGCGTGCAGCTGCTGCACCAGCGCCACGGTCGCCTCGATCGTGCGGTTGGGTTGTGCACCCAGCCGCTGCGGGCTGATGAAGGGGCCTTCCAGGTGCACGCCGGCGATGCACGCGGCATCGGCATCGGGCGCGGCCATTGTTGCAGCAACACCCTGCAGCGCGTACTCGATCTCATCCAGGCCGGCGGTCATGGTGGTCGCCAGCAGGGTGGTGGTGCCGAAGCGCGCATGGGTGCGGGCGATGGTGCGGGCCACGTCGCCGCCCTGCATCAGGTCCACGCCGGCCGCGCCATGCACGTGCAGGTCGATGAAACCGGGCAGGATCACCGGCAGCTGCGGGTCATCGCCGCCGCTGTGGTCGTCCACCTGCAGTTGGCGCACGTGCGAATCGAACTGGACCTGGCCGCGACGCCAGCCCAGTGGGGTAAGGATGCGGCCGTGCAGGGAGCGGGTGTCGGTCATGCGGGGGGCTCGGCGATGATCACTTCGATGCCCAGCCGCTGCAGCCCCTCGCGGGTTGCCTCGTCGATGCCGGCGTCGGTGATGATGGCGTGGATCTGATCGAGGCGGGCGATGCGGTGCAGGCTGACGCGGCCGAACTTGGAGGCGTCGGTGAGCACCACGATGCGCCGCGCGCGTTCGACCATGCGGTGGTTGAGGCGGGCTTCGGCTTCGTCGTGCGTGGTCAGGCCGAACTGCAGGTCCAGGCCATCCACGCCCAGGAACAGCGTGTCGAAACTGTAGGAGTTGAGGCTGGCTTCGGCCTGGCTGCCCTGCAGCGACAGCGATTGCTGGCGCAGCAGGCCACCGGTCAGCAGCACGGTGATGCCGGCGGCGTTGGCCAGTTCCCAGGCGATGTTCAGGCCATTGGTCATCACCGTCACATCGCGATGTTCGCGCAGGTGGCGGGCCAACGTCATCGTGGTGGAGCCGGAGTCGATGATGATGTTGTCACCGGCCTGCACCAGGCGCGCGGCCGCCGTGCCGATGGAATCCTTCAGAGGCAGGTTCAGCGCATCCTTTTCATGGATGTCCTGTTCCTGCGGCGGCGTTCGCACCAGGGTGGCACCACCGTGGGTACGCGTGGCCAGCCCCTGCGCTTCGAAGTGGGTCAGATCGGCACGGATGGTCACCGCCGACACGCCGAAGCGCTCGACCAGATCGGCTACCTGCACCGAGCCGTGCTCGATCAGCAGCTGCAGGATCTGTTGCCGGCGGGAGCGGGTGTTGCGCATGGCCATTCTCGGTTTCGCAGGGAAAGGTAGAGATTAGCCGTTCGCAAGTACGGCGGCAGCCGAAGTTGCGTTGTGCTTGCGGGATCCGGCCTGGTTGGCGCTGCAGGCGCGGGCGTATTCGCCCAGGCACAGGCCGATGCGATGCTGCACCAGGGCGGTAGGCGTATTGGCCAGGGTGCCCTCGCGCACGGCGCGGTACTGCTCGGGCAGATACTGGCTGAGCAGCACCAGCGGTGGCGCGTGCCGTTCCAGGTTGGCGAACAGGGTCTGCACGGCCTGCAGCAGCGCCGGCTCGCCCCAGTAGTAGCGGCAGCGGTCGCTGAAGGAATAGCTGCGCAGCAGGCGCAGGGTCGCTTCGTCGCCCTGGTAGTAGGACTGCCAGGACTTCGGCTGGGCCACCATCACTTCGTCCAGCACCTGCGGCAGGCGCGAGCACTGTGCGGCCGGCAGCAGCTCGGCTTCGATGGCAGCCAGCGCGAACAGCGCTTCGCGGTAGGCGAAGGTGGCCGCGGGGCCGACCTTGAGGATGGCGAAATGGTCGCGCACCAGGGCATGCAGGCCACTTTCGCGCTGGTAGTCGGTGGAATGCGCTTCGAACACGATGCGCGGCTGCTGTTCGAGGAAGTCGGCCAGCTCGCTGGCGGCGGCAGCGTCGTACTCGTGCACGCTGCTGTGGTCGAAGTCCACGCCCGGCTGCACCACCATTGCCAGCACGCGCTGCCATGCATCGCGCAGCTGCGGGGTATCGAAGGCCTGCTGGTGGATGGCCAGGGTCTGTGCGGCGGCGGCCGGCGTGGTCACCTGCAGGCCACCGGCCAGCGAGGCTTCGCCACCGGGAATCGGCACTTCGGTGCCGATCACATAGACCGGCGGCGGCAGGCCGTGTTCGGCGGCGGTGCGTTCGGCGATTTCAGCCAGTTCGGCCGAACGTGCAGCGACGATGGCATCGGGCAGCGGCACCGGGTCATCGGCGCAGGACATGCTGCAGTCCAGGTGGATCTTGTGGAAACCAGCGGCAACGTAGGCTTCGATCAGCACGCGCGCATGGGTCATTGCTTCCGCAGCCGGGCGTTTCTGCCAGGCATTCGGGCCGAGGTGGTCGCCGCCGAGGATCAGGCGCTCCCGCGGGAAGCCTTCTTCATCGGCCAAGGTGCCGACGTAGTCGCGGTACTGCGGCGGGGTCATGCCGGTGTAGCCGCCGAACTGGTCGACCTGGTTGGAGGTGGCTTCGATCAGCAGCACGGTATCGTGCGCCAACGCCACGTGCATGGCCGCACGCAGCACCTGTTCATTGCTGCAGCAGACGCTGTACAGGCCGACGTTGGCACCGGCGCGGTGGGAGGCAAGCAGGGTCTGCAACGGGGACATGGTCAAGCTCCGGTCAATCAGGAAAACGAGGGTTGGCAGGCCAGCAGGGCGGCACCGCGTGCGCCACCGGCATCACCGAAGCGCGGTGGCACGATGGGCGGTACCTGCACGCCGTTGAACAGATGCGCGGCGATGGCCGCAGGCAGCAGCTGGTACAGCGGTGCGTACTGGGAAAGACCACCGCCGAGCACGATCACGTGCGGGTCCAGGGCCAGCACCAGTGCGGCGAGGCTGTGGCCAAGCAGATCGCGGTGGATGTCGAGCGCCTGTCGTGCACGCGCGTCGCCGGCTTCGGCCAGGGCGATCACCACGCTGGCATCGGCAGCGCTACCACCGAGGTGGCGCTCGATCATCGCCAGGCCACTACCGGACACGTAGCGTTCCACGCAGCCTTGCAGGCCACAGGCGCAATCGATCAGCGGCAGGCCATGGCGCTGCAGCAGGTGCCCTGGCACGCTCCAGTGGCCCCATTCGCCGGCCAGGCCGTTGAAGCCGGACAGCAGGCGTCCCTGCAGGCAGAAGCCGCCACCGGCACCGGTGCCGAGGATGGCGCCGAACATGCTGGGGTAGCCATCGGCCGCGCCGCCATGCGCTTCAGAGAGCGCGAAACACTGCAGGTCGTTGCCGAAATGCAGCGGGCGCTGCAGGCGCGCCTGCAGATCGCTCGCCACGCATTGGCCGGTCAGCGCAGGAACATTCGCGCTGAGCTGGCGGCCGCTGCGACGATCACGCACGCCGGGCAGGGCGATGCCGATGGCCGCATCGCTGCGACCCAGCGCGGCATCGGCCTCAGCGACCAGTGTCACCACCGCCTGCAGGAAGCCGTCGTAGTCACCCTGCGGAGTGGCCACGCGGCGCCGCCAGGTGACCTGCATCGCCGCATCGCACACCACCAGCTCGGTCTTGGTGCCGCCGATGTCGATGCCGTAGCAGGCGTTGGCGATCAGCTCAGCCATGGTGGATGGTGACACCCTTGACCACGCGGTTGACGGTGCCGTCCGGGAACGGATTGTCCGGGGTCAGGCCAAGTGCGGCCGAACGCTGCAGCGCGTACAGCTGCGCAAAGCCCAGCCACACCGGCGCAAGCCACGGGTCATCCAGGGCAGGCACGGTGAGCGTGTAATCATCATCGGCGCCGATATCCGAATGCGGGCCGATCGACAGTACCTGACCGGCCACGCCATCGCGGCGCAGTTCTTCCAGCAGATCCTGTTCATAGCGGCGCGCCAGCGGCTGCCCACTGCGCAGCACGACCACCAGGGTGGTGCCGTCCAGCGTGGATTTCGGGCCGTGGCGGAAGCCGAGCGGGGTGTTGGCCAGCGCCAGCACGCGGCCGGCGGTCAGCTCCAGCACCTTCAGCGCAGCTTCGCGAGCGAGTGCTTCCAGCGGGCCGCTGCCAAGGTAGATCACCCGGTTGAACGGGCGCTGCGCCAGCGCGGCCACCGGTGCGTCCCACTGCGCCTGGCCTTCGCGGGCGAGACCGGCAATCTGCTTCAGGCGTGCGATGCGCGCATCCCACGGCGAACGGTCGAACACGGTCAGCGCGGCCAGCAGCATGCAGGTCAGGCTGCTGGTCATGGCGAAGGCGCGGTCGCAGCTGGCCGACGGCATCAGCAGCGTGCAGGTGTCGGCACGGCCGGCGCCGCGACGGGCCAGTTCGCCATCGGCATTGCAGGTGATGTCGAGGAAGCGCGCGTCATCCACGTCGCTGCGCACGCGATCGACGGCGGCGACGCTTTCGGGGCTGGAGCCGCTGCGGCCGAACGACACCAGCAGGGTCGGACGGTCGCGCTGCAGGTACAGCGCCGGGTGGGTGAGCAGGCTGGTGGTGTGCACCACGCGCACGTCGGCCGGCCACTGCGCGTTGATGGCATCGGCCACCATTTCGGCGATGAAGCCGGAACTGCCGGCGCCGGTGAACAGCACGCGCTGGTTCGGGTCATTGAGGCTGTCGCCGAGGAAGGCCTGCAGGCGGTCGCGGGCACGCGACAGATCCTGTGCAAGGGCTTCCCACAGCGCCGGCTGCTGGGCGATTTCGGTAGCGGTATCGGCTCCGCCGCGGCGCTGCCAGGCGGACACATCGGAAAGCAGGGTGACGTCCATTCGGAGGTTCCAGTTGGGCCAGCGCACCATCTGCGTTTTCTTTCGAAATGTCAAATACCGAAAGTAAAAAGAAAGATATTGCGGTGCCGACTTTCCCGGTGCGGCATGCCGCTGGAAACGAAAGAAACCGCCAGATGCCGTATCGCACAATGCTTAACAGGGTGCTGCAAGCGCTTACACAAAGTATTGCAGCGCAACAACTTTCGTTTCATATAAATATATCTTCCTTTTTCCTTTCAATTTGTTGACATCTTTCGAATTGCTGCCCTAGAGTCGGCCCAACCGCTTTCGAAACGCCCGGTGAACGGGTTGGGAGTCCGTGTGGAAATCTGCGTTCGTCGTTCGCCACTGCTGCTGGCCCTGTTGCCGGCATTGCTGTCGGCGTCCCTGTCGGCCCAGGCCGCACCGGTCGGAAACCTGCGCTCGGTCAGCGCCAGTGCCAGCACCGACGGTGTAAGTGGCTGGGACCTGCAGACCGACAACGGCACCCGCATCCGCATCGAACTGCCGGCCACCGACATCATCCGCGTGCAGGCCGGCCGCAACGGCAAACTGACCGGCGCCGGCGACAAGGCCGCGCCGATCGTGCTGCCGCAGCCCAAGGCCAACGTGCAGGCGCAGCTGGAAGAAGACGCGCAGGAGATCCGCGTGCGTACCGCTGCACTGGTGCTGCATGTGCAGCGGCAGCCGCTGCGCCTGCGCTTGGAGCGCCTGGACAACGGCCAGCCCACCGCCTTGTGGCAGGAACTGCAGCCGCTGGACCTGGATGCCGCGCAGAGCGTGCAGGTGCTGTCCTCGCAGGCCGATGAAGGCTACTACGGTGGTGGCCAGCAGAACGGCCGCTACCAGTTCAAGGGCCGCGAACTGGAAGTCTCGTACTCCGGCGGCTGGGAAGAGGGCGATCGCCCGAGCCCGGCACCGATGCTGCTGAGCAGCCGTGGCTGGGGCATGCTGCGCAACACGTGGAGCGATGGCAGCTACGACCTGCGCCAGAGCGACCAGGCCACCCTGCTGCATCGCGAAGACCGCTTCGACGCCTACTACTTCGTTGGCGCCGACCTGCCGAAGCTGATCGAGCGCTACACCCAGCTGACCGGTCGCCCGAACATGGTGGCGCGCTGGGCGCTGTCCTACGGCGATGCCGATTGCTACAACGACGGCGACAACAGCAAGAAGCCCGGCACCGTGCCCGAAGGCTGGAGCGACGGCCCGACCGGCACCACCCCCGATGTGATCGACAGCGTGGCCAAGCAGTACCGCGCCAACGACATGCCCGGCGGCTGGATCCTGCCCAACGATGGCTACGGCTGCGGCTACAAGCAGTTGCCGGAAACCGTGAAGGGCCTGGCCGGGTATGGTTTCCGCACCGGCCTGTGGACCGAGAACGGCGTCGACAAGATCGCCTGGGAAGTGGGCAAGGCCGGCAGCCGCGTGCAGAAGCTGGACGTGGCCTGGACCGGCAAGGGTTACCAGTTCGCGATGGATGCCAACCGCCAGGCATTCAACGGCATCCTCGACAATTCCGATTCGCGCCCGTTCCTGTGGACGGTGATGGGCTGGGCCGGCATCCAGCGCTATGCCGTGGCCTGGACCGGCGACCAGAGCAGCAGCTGGGACTACATCCGCTGGCACGTGCCGACCCTGGTGGGTTCGGGCCTGTCCGGCATGGCCTACGCCAGTGGTGACGTGGACGCGATCTTCGGCGGCAGTGCCGAGACCTTCACCCGCGACCTGCAGTGGAAGGCGTTCACGCCCGTGCTGATGGGCATGAGCGGTTGGTCGTCGAACGCGCGCAAGCACCCGTGGTGGTACGACGAGCCCTACCGCAGCATCAACCGCGACTACCTGAAGTTGAAGATGCGCCTGACCCCGTACATGTACGGGCTGGTGCACGAGGCCGCGCAGACCGGTGCACCGCCGGTGCGAGGCCTGATGTGGGACAACCCGCGCGATCCACACGCGCAGGATGAGACCTACAAGTACCAGTTCCTGCTCGGCCGCGACCTGCTGGTCGCGCCGGTGTACCGCAGCCAGGCCGCGAGCCGTGGCTGGCGCCGCGACATCCACCTGCCTGCCGGTGGCTGGATCGACTACTGGGATGGTCGTCGCGTGCAGGCCGCCGCCGATGGCCGCCAGCTTGACCGCCAGGTGGACCTGGCCACGCTGCCGGTGTTCGTGCGTGCCGGTGCGATCCTGCCGATGTACCCGTCGATGCTGTTCGACGGCGAAAAACCCCTCGATGAAGTGACCTTCGATCTGTACCCGCAGGGCGATTCGCAGTACACGCTGTACGAAGACGATGGCAACACCCGCCGCTACCAGCAGGGCGAGTCGAGCACGCAGCTGATCCGCGTGCAGGCGCCTGCCCAGGGCAGTGGCCCGGTGCAGGTGCAGATCGATCCGGTGCAGGGCCAGTACAACGGGCAGCTGGCGCAGCGCCGCTATGGCCTGCGCGTGCTCAGCCGGCAGGCGCCGCGCGCAGTGCAGGCCGCTGGCCGTACGCTGCCCGCACTGACCGACGCGACCGCGTTCAACAGCGCCAACGAGGGCTGGTACTTCGACGCCAAGGAGCGTCGCGGCACCCTGCACGTACGCACCGCTGCGCAGGACATCCGCCAGCCGCTACAGCTGCAGCTGGACTTCGCCGTCGCCGCAGCGGCCGCCGACGATGCCTACCCGGCCGCACCGGTGCTGGGCCGCGAACTGCCGGCCGACAGCCTGCTGGTGGTCAACCGCCCGGCCGAAGAACCCGGCCATGCGTTGGAAAATGCCTTCGATGATGATCCGGCCACGTGGTTCCGCAGCGTGCGCAACCAGGCCGTGCGCACCGGTGCCCATGAGTGGGTGATCGGCTTCGGCGAACGCAGGATGATCGATGGCATCGACATCGCACCGCGCAACGACAAGAACTGGAAGCACGGCCAGGTGCGCGACTACGAGGTGTACCTGGGTGACAGCAATGGCGAATGGGGAGAGCCCATCGCCCGCGGCCACCTGCAGCTGAAGGAAGGCGTGCAGCGCATCGACTTCCCGGCCCACGCCGGCCGCCTGCTGCGCTTCCGCGTGCTGAGCGTGCAGAACCCCGAAGGTGATGGCGCCAGCAGTACCGATCCGATGGTGACTGCCGCGCAGGGCAGTGCGCGTGCCTTCGATGCGCTGCAACCGCGCGACGTCGGCCCGATTGCCCTGTCCACCTTCCACATCCTCGAACACCAGGAACCGGAGCGACCGGCCCGGCAGCGCTATCTCTCCGAGCTGCCGGTGCCGGCCGCGCTGGCCAGCCAGGTGCGCGCCGACAAGGCGTTCACTGGTGACGCCGGCATGCGCATGAACGGCCTGCAGTTCCGCCGGGGCCTCGGCGTAGCCGCCAGCAGCCGCATCGACCTGCGCCTGCAGGGTGGTTGGCGCCTGCTGCGCGCCGACCTCGGCATCGACGACGCCTGCCGCACGGCCGGTGGCCTGCAGTTCCAGGTCTGGGGTGACAACCATCTGCTGTACGACAGCGGCCTGGTGAAGGCGCCCGGTGTGGTCAAGCCTGAGCTGGATATCCGTGGCCTTTCCACCCTGAGCCTGCGCACGCTGGGTGCGCAGGGCAGCCAACCCGCCCAGGTCTGTGCCAACTGGGCCAACGCCGTGCTGATCGGCCAGGAGGGCGACTCCGCCAGCATCGTCGCCCCATGACCGCCACGTAACACCGCTCCTCCCCCGCCCATTCCGACTACGGCTTCACCACGACTGTGGGGGCCGTGGCCCGGGAGCGTTTTGCCCGCCGATCCACCATTCGCGCCGCACCCCTGCCAGGAGAGAACCCCGATGTTGCCCGCCCGCCACCACCGCCCCCCCTGTCGCTCGATCGCACCGCTGTCGCTGGCCATTGCCGGCGTGCTGCTGTCGGTCGCCGTTCCTGCCTTCGCCCAGGAGAGCAAGGACAAGGCCACCGACCTGGCCCGCATCGAGGTCACCGGTTCCAACATCCGCCGCACCGACGTTGAAACCGCCTCGCCGGTGCAGGTGATCAGCAAGCAGGACATCCAGAACATGGGTGCGCGCACGCTGCTGCAGGTGCTCGACAACCTGCCGGCCGCGCGGCCAGCGCAGCAGGATTCGCGCTCGCTGTTCACCGGCTCGGACGGCGCATCGCAGGCCAACCTGCGCGGCCTCGGCGCACAGGGCACGCTGGTGCTGTTGAATGGCCGTCGCTTGTCGTACTACGGCGCGCCAGCCGGCTTCCAGACCCAGTTTGTCAACATCGATGCGATTCCCGCCGCCGCCATCGAACGCATGGAAGTGCTGACCGACGGCGCCTCGGCCGTGTACGGCACCGACGCAGTGGCCGGCGTGATCAACGTGATCACCAAGCGCAACTTCCAGGGCGCGGAGATCAGCTTCACCAATGACACCTCCTCGCGCATCGATTCCTACGGCGAGCGCCAGGCCAGCATCACCGCCGGCTTCGGTGACCTCACCGAGAACCGCTTCAACATCTACGGCGCGGTGAACATGTACCGCCGCGACGCGATCCCGCTGGCCGACTTCTATGACAAGCGCCCGGACCAGTACTACGTCAACAACCCCAACTATCTGAACAACCTGCGCTTGGGCGTGGGCAGCAAGCCGGGCCAGTTCAACCCGGGCAGCTACTTCGCCTTCGATCCGGTCACCGGCCGCCGCGTGCAGGAAGCCGCGCCGGGCTGCCAGAACGTACTGCAGGGTGAAGCCGCCGGTCCGCGTTGCGTCTGGGAAACCTGGATGAACAACGAGATCGACGCGGGCGCCAAATCCGAGCGCAACACCGCCTACCTCAACGGCACCTTCCTGGTGGGCGACAGCACCGAGATCTTCGCCGAGGCCACCTATACCGATATCGATCTGCGTGCCAACGGCGGTACGCCGCGCAGCTACGGCACCACCACCGGCAACCCGACCAGCTGGTTCTCGCGCGATACCGGCAACAACGTCAACCAGTTCCTGTATCCGTTCCTGGGCCCGAACAACGAGTACAACCACGCCAGCCCTCAGCTGAAGGCCATGATGGGTGGCGTGGTCGGCCTGCAGTACCTGCTGCAGGATGCCGGCGCCAACTACTTCGGCCAGCGCAACACCGACAAGAGCTACCGCGTGCTGACCGGCGCGCGTGGCAACGTCGGTGACTGGAACTGGGAAACCGCATTCGCCACCGCCGGCACGCACTCGACCACCTACCAGACGATCAACGTCAACGTGAAGGGCTTCGAGAAGGCCTTCGGCCCGTACAGCATCGACCCGGGCACAGGCCGGGTGATCATCTCCGATCATCCGGCGTACAAGTTCGGCGAGATCAGCGAGGCCAACGGCGCACTGATCCGCGGCGCCTTCCCGACGTTCGACATCCAGTCGTGGACGCGCCTGCATACCCTGGACGGCAAGATCGAGGGCCCGCTGTTCAAGCTGCCGGCCGGTGACATGCGCGCCGCGTTCGGCTTCAACGCCAGCCGCGAAACCTTCTACACCCCCGGCAACGCCGACGCGGCCGCCGGCCTGATCACCCAGCAGGGTGGCTCGTGGTTCGATGGCGCGCGCAACACCTATGCACTGTTCGCGGAAACGGTGGCGCCGATCACCGAGAAGCTGGAACTGGATGCCGCCGTGCGCGTGGACAAGTATCCGAACTTCAGCGCCAACGTCGCGCCGAAGATCGGCTTCAAGTACCAGGCCTTCGACCAGCTGATGCTGCGTGGTACCTATTCCACCGGCTTCCGCGCCCCCAGCCTGGCTGAGTCCGGCAACGGCGGCGTGTATGCGCAGCTGGGTGGCTTCCGCGATGAACTGCGCTGCGCCGAGACCAACGCCATCGCCAACCTGCTGCTGAAATCGCAGCGCGGCGGTGATGTCGACCTGGGCAAGAGCCTGCTCAACGTGGACTGTAGCCGCACCGTGGCGCGCATGACCCAGCCGAACCAGAACCTGAAGCCGGAGAAGGCAAAGATCGCCACGTTGGGCTTCGTCTATGAGCCGGCCACCTGGCTGTCGGTGTCGGCCGACTACTGGTTCATCTACCGCGACAACGAGATCGTCGCCCCGGATTACCGCCGCGCCGAAGACATCATCTCGTCGTCGCGTTCGCCGATCACCGACAGCGATCGCGCCAATCTGGCGCAGCTGGCGGCGATGTGCGCCGACCCGGCAAGCGGTGTGAGCTGCCCGGGAACGCTGCCGGGCTACTCGGCCGGCAACGTGGCCAGCGTGGTGGGCCAGTACAAGAACCGCGGCAAGACCCTGATCGATGGCTTCGACATCGACGCGCGCAGCCGCTTCTCGCTGGGTGAATGGGGTGGGCTGAACATCGGCCTGGCCGCGACCATCGCCAACCGCAACCGCTTCTACATGGATGAACAGAACGGCTGGTTCTACGGCGACGTGGTGGGCTACTACAACAACCCGCGCCTGCGCGCGACGCTGAATGCCGACTGGACCTACAAGCAGGTCACCACCAGCATGTTCGTCAACTACGTGGGTGGCACCAAGTGGGCCACCGACCAGGTCGACGAAGTGAGCAACAACAAGGAAACCTGCACCGGCGGCTACCTGGCACTGCAGAAGAGCAAGTGCGATGGTGCACCGTCGTGGTGGACGGCCAACATGAGCGTCACCTGGCGCCCGGACGATGCCTGGAACCTGAGCTTCACCGTCAAGAACCTGTTCAACCGCCTGCCGTTCTACGATCCGAACAGCTTCCTGCGTGACTCCAGTGACTACGCCACCATCTTCGGTCGTGGTTACAGTGTGACCATCGGCTACCGGTTCAAGTAATTCCGTTTGCGTGACCAGGCGCGCCGGCCAAGGCTGGCGCGCCTTCAAGAGGAGAGTGTTTGCCATGAAGCGTAGGGAATTCATCGCGGCCAGCGCCGCTGTCGCCGCCAGCAGCCTGTTGCCGCAGACCCCGGCATGGGCACGTGGCCGCAAGGTGCGCCTGGCCGTGATCGGCACCGGCATGCGTGGCCTGGTGCTGCTGAAGGAACTGGTGCGCCGCGACGACGTGGAAGTCGTTGCCCTGTGCGATATCGAGCCGATCATGCTCGGTCGCGCGGTGGAGATGGTCAGCAAGGCGGGCAAGCCTGCGCCGAAGACCTACGGCCAGGACCGTGACATCAATGCATGGAAGCGCCTGCTGGAACAGAAGGGCATCGACGGTGTGATCATCGCCACACCGTGGGAATACCACGCACCGATGGCGATTGCCGCGATGCAGGCCGGCGTGGCCGTAGGCTGTGAAGTGGTGGCCGGCATCACCCTGCAGGATCACTGGGACGTGCTGAAGACCCAGCTGTCCACCGGCACCCCGTACATGCTGCTGGAAAACGTCTGCTACCGCCGCGACGTGATGGCCGCGCTGCAGATGGTGCGGCAGGGCCTGTTCGGCGAGCTGGTGCACCTGCAGGCCGGCTACCAGCACGACCTGCGCGGGGTGAAGTTCAATTCCGGCGACCCGAACCAGCCCTACGACAGCGGCGTGGAATTCGGCCCCAAGGGCTGGAGTGAAGCACGCTGGCGCACCGAGCATTCGGTGGAGCGCAATGGCGAGCTGTATCCCAGCCACGGCATCGGCCCGTGCGCGATGTATACCGGCATCAACCGCGGCAACCGCTTCACCCACATCAACGCATTCGCCACCAAGGCGCGCGGGCTGCACGACTACACCGTAGCCAAGAGTGGTGGCACCACCCACCCGAGCACCAAGGTGAAGTTCAAGCTCGGCGACATCGTCACCACCACGCTGGCCTGCGAGAACGGCGAGACCATCCTGCTGCAGCACGACACCTCGCTGCCGCGACCGTATTCGATGGGCTTCCGCGTGCAGGGCACCAAGGGCCTGTGGATGGACGTGAACCATTCGATCCACATCGAAGGCCGCAGCCCGCCGCACCAGTGGGAAGAGTTCAAGACGTACCAGGACCAGTACGAGCATCCGCTGTGGAAGCAGAATGCCGACACTGCTGCGAGTGCAGGGCACGGTGGCATGGACTGGTTCGTGATCCATGCGTTCGTGGAAGCGCTGAAGGCCAAGGCACCGATGCCGATCGACATCTACGATGCGGTGACCTGGAGCGCGATCACGCCGCTGAGCGAGCAGTCGATCGCCAACAGTTTCCAGACGCTGGAGTTCCCGGATTTCACTGCGGGTGCGTGGAAGCAGCGCAAGCCGATCTTTGCGTTTGATGGTAAGTATTGAGGTCTGCACCCTTCCACGTTGTGACGGAAACGCCGGGTACTGCCCGGCGTTTTTGTATCTGCCGTCCGTCATAGATGGCTGGCGACTATCAGAAAACTCTGAAATTCAACCTGTTCCACAGTTTCTGACTTGAATGCGTAACCCATATCGGAGATAACGTCCCCATGCGGCCACGCTGCAATCCGGAACAGGGACGATCCGAAGCAGGGCGGGAAGGGGCAATGGCTGCCCAAGCGCCTTCGTTCCTCCCGGCGCGGTAACCGCCCAGGATGGAGAACAGGGATGTTGAAGCGATTGAAGGATCTTTCGTACGCAGCGCTGGCGATGACCGCGCTGGGGTGCGTAGGTACCACTGCGGTGCAGGCGCAGGAGGTGCAGAAGAAGTGGGAGAGCTACCTGTCGATGGGCCAGCCGCGGGGCACCGAAGCTGCGGTGCAGAAGGACATCAGGGCCTTCTTTGCCCGGTATGAGGTCGACAAGCCGTTCGTCTGGGAGGTCAAGCGGCAGCGCGTGCTGGCAAGCAAGGTCATCTACGACTACCGCGCAAAGCCGGAAGCGATCGTCAGCACCGACTGGGTCTACACATACTCAGAACAGGAGTATGCATCCGAAGATCAAGTCCGCAGTGCGATCCTCGCCCTTCGCGTGAGCGATCCCCAGTGTCCGGCCACCACGCTTGTGGAGGAGGACTGGGCGGAGTTTCCGGGACTTGGGCAAGGTGACGACGGAAGCATCACTCACGAAGACAAAAAGTTTCACTACACAGCCAATTACTTCTTCGCTAGTACGCAGAAATGCAGGGAGGTGAAGAGCTGGGAGCACGCGCGGCGCGACAGAACTGCCGTGTGTCCGAACCGTTCCAGCATGAAGTGGGATGAATCCATCCAGATGTGCTCGTTGCTTCAGCAGGATGAGCCCATGATGTCGCCGATGTTCGCCTATACGAGCACTCCAATCCCGCCTCAGCAGTGTCCAGTGGGAAATCCTTGTGACCCGACAACAGGTGACAAATCCCAACCAGAACTTGATTTCGATCTCGGCTGGATCAGCTTCCGTCGCCACTATCATTCCCTTACCAATACCGCAGGCGGGGCGCTGGGCACAGGCTGGACGCACTCGCACAATCTCCGGCTTGCGGCTGCGGTGGATGACTCGACGTTCCCCCCGAGCACCGAGCTGAAAGTCGGGCTGATCGAGGGAGATGGCGGCCAGATAGCCTTCCAAAAGGTGGGAGCGCAATACGAAGCTGTTGACGGCAGTGGTGATCGTGCCATGCAGCAGGGGGGTAACTGGCTGCTATCGCGTGTCCAAGAGCGCGTTCTGTTCGATGTGGAAGGTCGCATGCAGCGCCGCGACTTCGAGGACGGCACGTCATTGGTCTATGCGCATGACGCTCGTGGCCGGCTGCTCAGCATCACCCATTCCACTGGCCGTCGTTTGGATATCCAGTACGCTGCGCCTGGCGACGATGCACTGATCTCGACGATGTCGATAGCCGGCCAACTGGTGGCGGCGTACGGATACTCCGTGACAGGCGAGTTGACCACTGTCACCTATGCTGACGGTGGAGCAAGGACCTATCACTACGAAGACACGCGCTTCCCTGGACATCTGACCGGCGTTACGGCCGAGGACAACCGGCGCTACAGTTGGTATGGCTACGATGCCAAGGGGCGGGTGACCTGTAGCCGTCATTCGGGCGATTGCACACAGGCTGACGTCGGCATTGATGGGGTACGGCTGGATTACACGACTGCCGGCCCGGTCATCGTCACCGATGCACTCGGCAAGCAGAGCACGTACGCGCTTACCGCAAGTGGCAGCAGTGGCCTGCCACGCAAGGTCAATGGCATCACCGACAGCAACGGCACCGCCGGCCGTACCTACCTCCCAGAGGGCACGGACTTCCGCCGTCGCCTGCAGTCCTCCACCGACCGACGTGGCGTGGTTACCCAGTACGCCTACACCGAGGCCAACGACCCTACGGCCGGTGCTGTGACCGTGACAACCACCACCGAAGCGTCTGGAACACCCCAGCAACGCGTCAGCGAGACGCGTGTCGCGCTCGACAGCAATCGCCTGGTGCAGCAGACCGTCGGTAACCAGGAGACCCGCATCACCCGCAACGCGCGCCTGCAGCCGACCAGCGTCACCGTGCGCGATACCACGACCAACCAGACCCGCGTGACCACGCAGAACTACTGCGAGGCCGAAGGTCCGGATTGCCCGCAGGTGGGCCTACTGCGAAGCATCGACGGTCCGCGTACGGACGTGGCCGATACTGTGACGTATGCCTGGTACACCGCCGATGATGCGGGGTGTGCGACCAACGGTACCTGTGCGTTCCGCAAGGGTGATCTGCGCAGCATCACCAGTGCGTTGGGCCATACCGTTGAAACACTCGCTTACGATGCCTTGGGGCGCCCACTATCGGTGCGCGATGCCAATGGCGTGGTGACCGACTACACCTATCATCCGCGTGGCTGGCCGACGTCGATCACCGCGCGTGGCGCCACTACTGCCGAAGACCGAAGCACCCAACTGAGCTATTGGCCCACCGGCCACGTGCAGCAGGTCACCGAGCCCGACGGCAGCAGCGTCACCTATGTCTACGACGCCGCCCAGCGGCTGACGGACATTGCGGACAGTGCCGGCAACACCATTCACTACACCCTGGACAATGCCGGCAACCGTCTGCAGGAAAATACGGTCGATGCAGGGGGGACGCTGCGCCGCACGCTGGCCCGCGTCTACAACACTCTAGGGCAGTTGACCACGCTGAAGGATGCCGGCAACAACGCCACCGGCTTTGCGTACGACGCCAATGGCAATCCGCAGTCGGTCACCGATGCTCTGCAGCGGGTGACGAGCCAGCAGTACGATCCGCTGAACCGCCTGGCGCAGACCCTGCAGGACGTGGGCGGCGTTGCTGCGGAGATCCGCTCCAGCTACAACGCCTTGGATCAAGTCACCCAGGTGACCGACCCGAAGGGGCTGCACACCACGTATGCCTACAATGGTTTTGGTGATCTGACCGGGCAGGTCAGCCCGGACAGTGGGAGTGCTACTTTCACTGTTGATGCTGCTGGCAATCGCAAGACCCGCACCGATGCGCGCGGCGTGACTGCCACCTACAGCTACGACGCGCTCAATCGACTGGTCGGTATCGCCTATCCTGATCCCAACCTGGACGTGGGCTATCACTACGACACCGCGCCAGCGGTATGTGCCAGTGACGAGCGTTTCGCCAAGGGTCGCCTGGGTCAGGTGCTGCACGCCAATGGCAGCACCGTGTACTGCCATGACCGCTTCGGCCAGGTCACCCGCAAGGTGCAGACGATCAATGGCGTGGCCAGCACACTGCGCTATGCGTACAGTAAATCTGGTCGCCTGACCGCATTGACCTACCCGGACGGAAGTGTGGCGGACTACGTACGCGACGCCCTGGGTCGTATCAGCCAGATTGGGCTGACTCGCCCGGGACAGGCCCGGCAGGTGGTGGTCAACAACGTGACCTATGCAGCCTTCGGGCCGGCGACCGGCTGGACCTACGGCAATGGGCGCCAACTGCAGCGCCCACTGGATCTGGACTACCGCCCGCAGGCGGTGCATGACCCCGCGGCAGGCGGCCTGTCACTGGGTTATGGCTACGATCCCGTTGGTTCGATCACCGAGCTGAAGAGCGGTGCAGGTTCTGAGGTGCTTGCTAAATACGCCTACGACACACTGGGCCGCCTGACCCAGACCCAGGATGGCGCCACGGGTACGCCGATTGAAACCTATGGCTACGACGCCACCGGCAACCGTACCTCACTGACCACCTCGGTCGGGACCGCAAGCTACACCTATCCGGTTGACAGCCATCGCCTGATTGCTGTGGATGGTCAGGCGCGCAACCAGGATGCCGCAGGCAACACCACCAGCATTGGCAGCAAGACGTTTGCCTACAACGATGCCAACCGCATGAATGCGGTGAAGCAGGGCGCTGCTGTAGTGGAGAGTTACGGCTACAACCATCGCGGTGAGCGCGTGCTGCGCGCACCGGCCAGTGGCAATGCGCAGGTCACGGTCTATGACGAAGCCGGGCAGTGGGTTGGCAACTATTCGGCGACCGGGCAGGCGCAGCAGCAGGCGATCTGGCTGGACAACTACCCGGTGGCGTTGATCCAGACACCAGCCGCGGGCGTGCCGGAGCTGGCGTACATCCAGCCCGATCACTTGGGTACGCCGCGAGTAGTGATCGACCCCGTGCGGGATGTCGCGATCTGGGAGTGGAGCAACAAGAGTGAGGTGTTTGGCGATCAGGCACCGGCCAATGATCCCGATGGGGATGGCGTGATGTTTGATCTGGCGCTGCGCTTCCCGGGGCAGCAGGCGACGGATGCGAGTGGCTTGTTCTACAACTACCAGCGGGAGTACGACCCGGCGGTGGGGCGGTACTCGCAGAGTGATCCGATTGGGTTGGACGGCGGGATTTCGACGTATTCTTATGTCTCGAGCAACTCGCTGGGTTCCTCAGATCCGCTAGGCTTGATGGCAAATTGCACGTGTGAGGATGGCGGAGTCAACATTGACATCCCGATTAAGTTCAGTGGGGACGGCGCAAGTCCTGAAGTGGTGAACAGAATGATTAACTCTATTGAATCCACATGGTCCGCTCCAGGATTCAAGGTCACAGTTAGTCAGCCCACGAAAGGCCGGATGAATCGAGTGGATGTTCCCTTGGGTAATGGCGTCTCCAACGTCAGAGGGGGGAGCGTCGGGACATGGTATGCAGGTGCAAGTGAATGGACGGCTGCCCATGAGGCTGGGCATCTAATGAAGTTCATGATCGATGGACGAACGGACATGTATGACGTGACGTCAACGAATCCGCGCAGCACAGCCCCCGTTCCCGGGTGGGAGGGGAACATCATGGCAGAGCATCTGGGTCTGCCTGATGATCGGGTTAGGGAGAGCATTAAGAGGAGATTAAAGTGCAAATAGAAGCCATGCTGCGCGCAGCGCTGCTGCTCTTGCCAATGCTGGGCGGGTGCAGCATCAACAAATTTCAACATACGGAATGGAGATCGGACTGGGTAGATGTTTCATCCGATGCGATCTTCCCTGGCAATTCCACGACTCTGCCGCTTGACCGCATTTCCACGCTTGATCCGGATAGTGAAGCCGCCATTGCGGAGTGGATGTTGAAGAATTCACTGGTCGCGGTATCGGCATCAGAGGTTGAAGGGAAGATCGGTTCAAGGCGGTTGAGTGGCCTGAAGCCAGCACCCGGGGAGAGCCTCTATCTCGTCAGGGCCGCTTCGGATGAAGGGAATGGCACGTTCATCGGCTACGTCAACGACAAGGGACTTCTCATCATGTATGGGGTCATGGGTGGGTGCGGCGAGCAGAAGCACCGGGTGGTTGCCGTGAGCCTGCGGGATAAGCCCGCCAACGTGTTCGGCAGATGCTCGGCGGCGCTTTAGTGCGTTGAAGAGTCGAGCAGCGGCAGGGTGCAGGTGCCCTGCCGTCGCTGCCGGATCATCCGGTAGGCGGCACGCGGAACATCAATGGAGGATCTGCGGCGTGACCAAGCATCTCGTCCTCTGTCTGGCCATTGGCCTGACCGCATGCGCTGCCCAAGAACCACGCGCGGACTCATGCCCGACAGTCGTCATCACCTATGCCGGCATCGCACGGGTGGATGGCATGACCTACGGCCGCTTCCAGATCAATCCGCATGGTTCTCGGCCACTGCAGCTGTTGCTGGCCAGCGCCGACAGACGCCTGTATGCCAGGGCAGCCACCGTAGAGGTTCGTCGGATTGACGAACAGGCGTGGCGGTCCTTCAATGTCATCCTCGAAGAAGTTGCGCCTCCGGCAGCACGGCTGTCGATCGCCCCTGGCGAGGCAATGACGGTGCTGTTCGACGGCGACGGCGCGTTTCTGCCCGGCGCGATCGGCGCTGCGGAGGAATTCTCGATCATCGTCCGCGACGTGCAGGGCTGCGCTCACCGCTCGGTTCCCTTCCAGCCTGGCGTCAACAGAGCCGCAGCGGGGGATCGGGAAGCCGAATGAATCCACGACCAGCGCGCCATGCCGTGGTGGCGGGCGGGGGCGGAAGACTGAGGGAAGATGGCGCGCCCGGAGGGATTCGAACCCCCGACCAATGGCTTCGGAAGCCACTACTCTATCCGGCTGAGCTACGAGCGCGTGGTGGAACCGCCGCGCCGTCGGCCAGGGCCGGGGCGGGCATCGCAACGCAATGAGGCGGTGCGGGATGGGCATTCTATCCAGTTTCGCCGCACAAATCTCCCCCCGCCGGCAAAGTCGGTCAGAAGGCACAGGAGTATCCTAGTGCCATGGCTGATACCCCCCTTTCCGCGCCGCATCCGGCGCCGACGCCGCGCTGGCGTCATTACTGGAGTCTGATGCGCGCCGATCGCCCGATCGGCACGCTGCTGCTGCTGTGGCCCACCTGGTGGGCGTTGTGGCTGGCTGCGGGCGGCCTGCCGCCGCTGTGGACCCTGTTCGTGTTCACCGCCGGCGTCTGGCTGACCCGCTCGGCCGGCTGCGTCATCAACGACTATGCCGACCGCTGGCTCGACCCGCATGTGGAGCGCACCAAGGCGCGGCCGCTTGCGACCGGTGCGATCAGCGGCCGGGCAGCGCTGGCGCTGTTCGCGGTGCTGATGCTGGTGGCCTTCGGCCTGGTGCTGACCCTGAACGGCCTGACCATCGCCCTGAGCTTCATCGGCGTGTTTCTGGCCGCCAGCTATCCCTACCTGAAGCGCTACACCCACCTGCCGCAGGTCTACCTGGGCATGTCGTTCGGCTGGGGCATCCCGATGGCCTTTGCCGCCGTGCAGGGCGAAGTGCCGATGCTGGGCTGGCTGCTGTATGCCGGCAACATCCTGTGGTCTACGGCCTACGACACCTGGTACGCCATGGTCGACCGCGAGGATGACCTGAAGATGGGTTCGCACTCCACTGCGATCCTGTTCGGCGATCTGGACCTGGTCATCCAGGGCGTGCTGTACGCGTTGTTCCTGGCCACGATGGCGCTGGTCGGCGTGCGCGGTGGGCTGGGCGGGTACTACCTGGCCGGCGTTGCGGTGGCGACGCTGCTGGTGGTGTACGAGTTCTGGATCTGCCGCAACCGCGAGCGCGGGCCGTGCTTCAAGGCCTTCCTGCACAACAACTGGGTGGGTGCCGCGCTGTTTGCCGGTATCGCCGTGGATCTGGCGCTGCGCTGAGACGCGCAGCCGAGCGTGGGCTCGGCTCTACAGCTGACAGTGCTTCTGTAGCGCCCGAGCCCATGCTCGGGCGGCGGCGCACAGCCCCGGGCCTCCCGCCACCTACGACCAATAGGTGGCAGACAGCCCGCACCCCACCGCCCAGAATCAGGCCATCGAACCTGGGAGGGTAGGTGATGGCTTCGACGGCAGCAGTGCAGGACGGCTGGATGGCGCGCGCAGCATTGCGCTCGGCCGCCTGGGCGGAAAAATGGTTCCCCGATGCCTACGTGTTCGCGGTGCTGGGCGTGGTCATCGTCGCCGTGGCGGCGATGGGCTTTGGCGCCACTCCGCAGGCCACCGCCAGCGCCTTCGGCGACGGCTTCTGGAGCCTGATTCCCTTCACCATGCAGATGGCCTTCGTGGTCATCGGTGGCTATGCCTTGGCTACTGCGCCGGTGGTGGCGCGCTTCATCGACTTCCTCGCCCGCGTACCGCGCACAGGTCGCGGCGCAGTGGTGTACGTCGGTCTGGTCAGCATGCTGGCCTCGCTGCTCAGCTGGGGCTTCTCACTGGTGTTCGGTGGTCTGCTGGTGCGTGCACTGGCCCGCCGCACCGAGCTGCGCATGGACTACCGTGCTGCCGGTGCCTCGGCCTATCTGGGGCTGGGCGCGGTATGGGCGATGGGCCTGAGTTCGTCGGCTGCACAGCTGCAGGCCAATCCGGCCAGCATGCCGCCAGGGCTGGTGGAGATCACCGGCGTACTGCCGTTCACCGAAACCATCTTCCTGTGGCAGTCGATTGTGCTGACCGCCGTATTGATCCTGGTTTCGTTGCTGATCGCCTGGCTGACCGCACCTGCCGCCGGCAGTGCGCGCACCGCCGAGGATTTTCCGGGTGCCGCACAGGCTGAACCGGAACCGCTGCAGCGCCGCACGCGGCCCGGTGAGTGGCTGGAATACAGCCCGTTGCTGACCGTGCTGCTCTCGTTGCTGGCCTTCGGCTGGCTGTTCAACGAGTTCGCCAACAAGCCGTTGGTGACCGCGATCGCCAACCTCAACACCTACAACTTCATGTTCATCTCGCTGGGCCTGCTGCTGCATTGGCGCCCGCGCAGCTTCCTCAACGCGGTGGCCAAGGCCGTACCGAGCACCACCGGTGTGCTGATCCAGTTCCCGCTGTACGGCGGCATCGCGATGATCCTCACCCACGCCGCCGGTGGTGATGGCGAGACCCTGGCGCATCGGCTGTCGAGCCTGTTCGTGCACGTGGCCAGCACCGATACGTTCGCGCTGGTGATGGGCGTGTATTCGGCGGTGCTGGGCTTCTTCGTGCCGTCCGGTGGCGGCAAGTGGATCATCGAAGCGCCGTACGTGATGCAGGCCGCGAACGAGTTGAAGGCGCACCTGGGCTGGGCGGTGCAGGTCTACAACGCGGCCGAAGCGCTGCCGAACCTGATCAATCCGTTCTGGATGCTGCCGCTGTTGGGCGTGCTCGGCCTGAAGGCCCGCGACATCGTCGGCTTCACCTTCATCCAGTTGCTGGTGCACATCCCGCTGGTGCTGGGGTTGCTGTGGCTGCTGGGCATGACGCTGGTCTATGTGCCGCCGGTGATGCCGTAACGGGTGCAGCGCCGAGCCCGCGCTCGATCCGCAAACCTGCCTGCGTGCTGCAGACGGGACCGAAGGGGCAGGCCCCTCTGCGCGCGCTACGCCGGTGCAGGCTGCTGAATGCGTTCGTTTCCGGCTGCAGCATGACCACATTCCAAACCCGCATGAATCCTTCAGTGGCTTGTGCCGCAAGGGCTGGCGCGGGTTCATTCACGCGCGTACACACAGGTGTAGCCCGCTCACAACGCATGGTTAACCAATCGCTGCCGACGATGGCCCCGTCCACCGCATTCCGCGCGTGGCATTTGGAGATCGGACATGGCACAGCAGAACCAGAACCCGAACCAGAAGCAGCAGGGCCAGCAGAACCAGCAGGATCAGCAGCAGGAACGCGGCCGCGACCAGCAGCAGCAACAGCAGCAGGAACAGCAGAAGCGCAACCAGAACCAGCAGCAGGGCGGGCAGGACGAGGAAGAGTGATCCTGGCAGCCGCCATCCATCACCGACGAAGCCCCGCCCCGTGCGGGGCTTCGCTTATTCGAGCACACCGATCCGCTGCAGCACCGTCGCTGCGGCCATGTCGTTGGGGTTGGTACCGGGCAGGCCCTGCGGTACGTCCAGGCCCATGCCGCGATACAGATCAACCCAATGCTGGGAGATCTCACCGGTCTGCGGGTTGCGGAAGTTCATCGGCTGCAGCGCGAACACATGGTGCGCACGGAATGCGCGTTCGATGAAGTCCGAGCAGTAGTAGCTTTCGTCGTTCAACACATAGGCGGTGTTGTACGGCTTGCCCAGCATCGTGCGTGCGGTGGCCACTGCATCGGTGATGGCATTCCTTGGCGGCGCGCGCAGGCGATAGACCACGACCTGCCGTTGCTTGCCACGCGCATCCTGGCGGAACTGGTCCAGCGTCTGCCGGCGCGAGCCCTTCTCGTCGGCATGCAGCACCTCCCAGCCCTGCGGTGCCGACGCCACCAGCGCGACATGGTCGAAGCTGGGCGCCCCTTGTTTTCCCGTCGCATCGTCGATTGCCGCGCTCAGGCCACCGTGACCCGCGGTGACGAACAGCAGGTCGCCTTCACGGACCTCGATGGCCATCGCCAAGGCTGGCCACAGGGCGGGCAGCAGCAGGCCGATCAGGAGCAGGAGGGGGCGCATGGGCATCTCGAACAGGCGGGAAGGCGCGATTGTAGGCGGCAGGATAGGATGGCGCGACCAAACCGGAATCAGGACGATCCCATGAAGCCCCGCCGTTCCCTTGCTCTGCTGGCACCGGCCCTTGGCCTTGCGCTGTCCGCCTGCACGCCTGCGCCGCAGCCAGCGCCTGCTGAGGCCCCGGCCCCTGCAGCGGCACCTGCCAGCACAGCGACGGCGGTGGAACCCGCGCCCGCAGTGGCGACCGCGGCGTGCCCCCATCCGGCGTTCGATACCTTCCTGAAGCACTTCGGCAACGAGATCACCCTGCAGGAAAAGGCAACGGCCGATCCGCTGATGGACAGCTACGTTGACGCTGGCGCCGAGCCTGAGCCGCGCACTGTGGAACGCCCGGCTGCATTGGCCGATGTCGAATGGCCGGTGATGCCCGATCCAGCCGGGCTGGCCGGGCAGGGCCGGGAGATGCAGGTGACGGCCGTGGCCGATGGGCAGATGCAGGTGCAGATCCGCACGCCGGACAGCAGCGACCAGCAGACCTACACCTTCGCGCAGAAGCCGTGCTGGACACTGGTCAAGCGTGAAGACGAGTCGATCTGAGGCCAGATCGGGACAGGCGCGGACTACCGGCGGCTGCTAGGCTCGAAGCCCGATCAAGGCACGGAGACGCCGATGCAGGCCCGCAGGATGCGCACCACTACCGTAGTCATCGCCACGCTGTGGGCGATGACCACCTCCCTCGGCGCCCACGCACAGTCGCTGCACGCCGATGACCGCGCTTACTTCCCCAGCGCCGCCGCCGAACAGGCGGCACGGGTCACCCTGGGCGAGCGCGTTGAGGCATTGCAGAGCGCCACGGCGGGCGCGCCGGCCACGCGCTTCCGCCAGGCCGAAGCGCTGCAGGCACAGTGCATGCGTCACCATGCGTATCTGCATCTGCAGGCCGCGCGCAACGCACGTGATCGTCGCCCGGCGCAGGCGCTGGATCAGGTGATGGGGCTGTGCAGCCGTATCGCCCGTACCGGCAGGGCCGCCCTGCGTGAGGCGCCGGCGGATGCCCCCTGGCTGGCGTCCTATGGATTCCTGCGCGCCCGCGCGCTGCAGGAAGGCGCGGCGCCGGCCAATGCGCAGCTGGATGATGCCGTGGATGCACTGGCCGATCCGGCGCTGGATACGTTCGCGCGCCTGCGTCGGCAGATCATGCACAGCGCGGAATTCCCGCGTATCGAAGGTGCTGGCCGCAGCTGGGATACCGGCGCCGACAAGCAGGCCCTGGCCCAGCATCCCGACCGCGCGCTGCGTGAGGCCGGCTGGAAGGGGTACTGGCAGGGCGTGCAGTCGCGCCGTGAACCGATGGCGTCGGTACTGCTGGGCCTGGTGCAGGTGAATGATGCCGCCGCGCGTCTGCAGGGCGACGGCTCGGCCACCGCACGCGGCTATCGACGCATGGGCATGGATACGCAGACGGTCGACGCGACGCTGGCGGCGATCGAGCGCCACGCGGCAGAGCGTCGTGGATACCAGGACATGCTGCTGCAGCACGCCGGGCGCAGCGGTGTGATGTCGCCGCAGTTGTGGGATACCACCGTGCCGGATGCTGGCTATACGCCACCGGTGCTGAGCCTGGAACAGCTGCGCGATACCGCTGCCGACGCCATGCAGCCGCTGGGGCCGGAGTATGTCGCCGAGCTGCGCGCGCTGCTGGATCCTGCGCACAAGCGCATGGACCTGGCCACCGTGCTGGGCAGCCGCAGCCAGGACGCGTTCCATATATTCGCACCGGACACGCCGGCGCTGCTGTTCGTGGGGCTGCGCAGCGGCGATCTGGAAAGTGACGTGGAGATCGCCCATGAAGCAGGTCACTCCATGCATGGGCAGTGGATGCTGCGCGGGCGTGCCTCGCCATTGCATCTCAATGGCAGTGCGTGGATGACCGAGGCGTTCGCCATCTACAACGAGCTGCGCTTCCGTGACCAGTTGTACCAGCAGGCGCAGGATCCGCGCGCCAAGGCGTACTACCTGAAGTCGCTGCTCGACGACATGGTGTTGCAGCTGTTTACGTCCTCCGAGGAGGCGCAGCTGGAGCAGTCGATCTACCAGGGCGTGGCCAGCAATACGTTGGGCACCGCCGACGATCTGGACGCGCTCACCGGCCAGGTGCTGGCGCGCTACGGCCAGCAGCCGCAGCGCTATCCGCAGCTGCGCAGCACCTGGATCGGCAAGCGCCTGATGTATGACGACCCGCAGTATCTGGTCAATTATCTCTATGCCGGATTGCTGGCGGTGCAGCTGTATGTGCAGGACCAGCAGGATCCGGAGGGCTTCCGCCAGCGCTATCTGACCGTACTGGGTGAGGGCTTTGACCGCGCACCGCAGGAACAGGTGGCGCAGTTGCTGGGTCATGCACCGGACTGGCCGGCACTGGTCGACGCCGATCTGCAGGTGTTCGCACAGAACGCTGCCCGGCTGCAGGCGCTGTATGCGCAGATCGAGGCAGGACAGGGCACATGAGCCGCGTACAGCAGGCGCACGTTGCCAGGCCGAGGGCGTGGCTTGCGCTGCTGCTCTGCCTGCTGCCGCTGCTGGCGTTGGCGGCAGCCCCGATCCCTGCGTTGAATGACCCGGTGGTGGACACCGCAGATGCACTGTCGGCCAGCGCCCGCACCACGCTGCGTGAGCAGGCCTTGCAGCTGCAGGCACGCAAGGGCGCGCAGCTGCAGGTGCTGGTGGTACCCAGCGTTGGCGAGGAAGGTATCGAAGCCTATGCGCAGCGCGTCTTCGACCAATGGCAGCTGGGCCGCGCCGGTATCGATGATGGCGTGCTGCTGCTGGTGGCGGTGCAGGATCGTCGCGTACGCATCCAGACCGGTTATGGCCTGGAAGGCACCATCCCCGATGCCTATGCCGCGCGCATCATCGACAAGGCGATCGTGCCGCGCCTGCGCGAGGGAGACCTGGACCAGGGCGTGCTGGACGGCACCGCGGTGCTGGTGGCGCTGGTCGATGGTGAGGAACTGCCACCCTGGGACGATTCATTGGCACGCAACGTGTTGCCGCCAGATTGGCGCACCGGGGATTCGGTTGTTGCCCTGACGTTGCTGGCGGGCTTCCTCGCCGGTCTATGGCGATCGCCACCGCGTCTGCTGGCGACCAGGACCGAAGCCGAGTTCACCGGTAACCGCCGCGAGCGGCGGCGCAAGGCACTGGCAGCCAATGCGGCGGTGCCCAGGCCGACGTGGCCGACATTGCCTGCCTGGGGCCGGCCGCTGCTGGTGACGGCGGTGATTACTGCGGGGCTGCTGTCTGCGACGCTGCTGTTGCCGCGCCACGTGCTGCCGGCGCTGTTCTTCGTGACGGTGCCCGCTGTACTGGTGGCGACCCTGCTGGGTTGGTGCTGGCGACGCAGCCGTGGCGTGCGCATCGTGCTGTACGGCATGCTCGCCGTCAGCACCGGCTTCTTCGCGGTGATGCTGGTGCGTGGCCAGTTGCCACCCAGCCTTGCGCTGCACACGCTGCTGAACCTGGCGGTCGGTATCGTTGCCATGCTGGTGTTCTTCCTGGTGCAGGCCGGTCGCGCGCGCTGGCGGAAGAACCGCAACAGCTTCGCCATCCGTTTGGTGGTGCTGGTGCTGCTGACCGCTGGATATGCGCTGGGCGCACTGCTGGCCATCGACCGTGCCGGCGACGAGAACGCCCGCGTGCTGGCGACGATCGTGTCCAGCGTGGGCACGCTGTTCCTGTACTTCATCTGGGTGTTCACCCTGCTGCCCGGCGAGAAAGCCCGCGGCGGCCGCGGTTCGTCCCGAGGCTACCGTTCCTCCTCCAGCACTTCGTCGTCCAGTTCGTCCTCGAGCAGTTCCAGCGACTGGTCCGGTGGTGGTGGCCGCAGCGGCGGCGGAGGCGCCTCGGGCAGCTGGTAGCTCAGGCCGCCTGCACCCGCCAGCCCAGCGCGGCATCGTGCAGTTCGCCGCTGCCGCTCACTTCGCTCACCTGCAGCTGCAGTCCCTGCGCGTTGGGCAGGTCCTTCTGTTCGGGGAACCAACGGCGATCAGCGGCAACCACGATCAGCAGCCCCTCGTCATCGCCCATCGGCGCGAACTGTGGCGACGGCGGGCTGATCGGTTGCAGGCCGAAGCACTGGCTGGACTGTTCGCGCACCGCATCGACATCGTGGCTGGGCAGGCCGACCTCGCTCAGGCAGGTCAGTTCGCTGCCATGGAAGGCACCGCTGCGGTCACTGGCCGGCAAGCGCCTGCGGCCGATCAGTTCCAGGATCAGGCCATCTGGACCGGTGAAATACACCGACTGCGATTGCCAGCTGCTTTCCAGAGCGAAGTAATCGAGGCCTTCGGGGTTGCGTTGAAAGGGCGTGCGTACACGCAGCCAGGTCATGGCATCGGCGAAGCGGTTGTCCGGCACATTGAAGGCCAGGTGCACGCCGCCGACCGCGTGGTCGCCCGCAGGTTGCAGCTGGATCGTGCTCCAGCCGATGCGGACCTGGTCACCGGCCACCTCCAGTTGCAGCACGTCGCGGAACCAGGCGGCAACGCGGGTGACGTCGGATACCGGCAGGGTGAGGTGCAGCAGGCGCATGGTCGATCCTCCGTGTAACGCTGGGTGCAGTGTAGTCCCGCGCACCTTCGCGTCGCGTCATCACCTGCGCAACGAATCGTTACTGCCAGCCGCAGCGTCGAGCCGTGCTCGACAGCTTCTACCGCAGTGCCTCACCGAAGAAGCGCACCGCGTCTTCCACCACCACGGCATGCGTCTGTTCCTTCGGTACCGCAGTCACACACAGCGCCTGCAGCCGCTTCTTCGCCAGCGGCGTGCACCCGGACAGGAAATCGTAGTGGCCGACACCTGGCAACGCGTGCAGTGTTGCTTTCGGAATCAGCGCCGCCGCCACATCACCGTTGGTCGCTGGTGGCGCCACCTCGTCGGCAGAGCCCAGCACGATCGCCACCGGCTGCTGCAGCGCCTTCAGCTGCTCCGGTGTGAATGCCTGCACGATGGCCGGCGCCAGCACGAACACGGCGCGGACACCGGGAATCGAACGATCATCCTGTGCGTGTTGCACGTAGGGCTGCAGTTGCGGCGATGCTGCTGCAGCAAGACGCGCCTCCATCGTATGTGTGGCCGCTTCCTGCTGCGGTCTGCACACGCCGTCGTCCGGGTGCGCCCGGCAGAACGCCAGCAGCCGCGTCATGTCCGGCCGTGCGCCAGCGCTCAGCAGTGCGGTGAAGCCACCGGCGGAATAGCCGATCACGCCCAGCCGCGACGCATCAATGTGTGGCCCCAGTTGCGGGTCGGCTTTTACCGCGGCCAGCGCGGCCTTCAGGTCGTCGGCGCGCAGCCAGGTCAGCACGCTGCCGGCCAGCGTCATCTCATCGGCGCCGTTGTTGCCCGGGTGGTCCACGGCGATCACCAGGTAGCCGGCGCGTGCCAGCGCGGTGCCCAGCCACCCCATCATGCGCGCGGTGCCGCCATTGCCATGCGACAGCAACAGGGTCGGCAGGCGCGCGCCGGCAATGGGGGCGTCCTTGGCGGCGCGCCCCACTTCGAACAGTGGCGCATCCGCTGGCCCGATGGTGAGCGGCGTCTCGTCGCTGCCTGGGCTTGCTGGGTACCACAGGGTGAAGCGCAGCACATCGCGGTGCGCGCCATCGCGTATCGCCGCGCTTTCCAGCGTTGTCACACCGTGGCGTTCACCGGCGATGAGGGGAGTCGCCGCCATCGCCATCGGCGCCAGCGAAGCCAACAGCAGGGCCAGGATCCATCGCGTCGCATGCATCGTCAGTCTCTCCGGGTCAGGCAGTGCGTTGATCGACCGGCAGCCAGATTTCCACGCCACCGTGGCCGCTGTGCTCGTCGAAGCGGGTGTCGTAGCGTTCAAGGTCCGGCGCGTTGGCCAGGTTGAGGTGGTTGGCGGGCAGATACTGGTCCAGCAGCCAGAACCAGGTCGAGCGGATGGTGGAGATATGGCCGCCATGCCACGCCACCAGGTAACGGCGCGCAGGCACATCCACCCGCTGCCAGTGTGCCGGTACCGATGGCAGTGCGTTCACCGGCAGCGCTGCGATGTAGTCGAAGCCGCCATCGTCGTCACTGTTGCAGCACACACCGAAACTGACCGGTGCCGGCGTTGGCCATTCGCGATTGAGCTGCGCCCATTGCCCGGGAATCGCACCGCCACTGTTGCGGGTGTGGCGCATGCCGATGCCGGCTACCCGGAAGGGCGTGCAGTCGATCAGCCTGGGCACTTCGCTGCAGGCCTGTGGTGCATCGTCGAGGCGGATCGCGTGCACCAGTACCAGCTCCTGCAGGCCCTGCTCGCGCACGCGCTCCGGGGTCTGCCCGAACTGCTCGCAGAAGGCACGGGTGAACGCGGCATGCGTGCTGTAGCCCGCCGCCAGCGCTACCTGCAGGATGTCGCCGGCACCGTTGGCCAGCTGCTGTGCAGCAGCGGTCAGGCGGCGTCCACGCAGGTAGCGCACCACCGACGTACCGGTGCGGGCCTGGAACAGGCGCGACAGGTGGAACGGCGACAGCCCGGCGGCTGCCGCGATGTCGGCCAGCGCCAGCGGCTTGTCAGCATGGCTTTCGATGTACCACAACGCTTTGCCTGCCGCGCTCATCGCGCTGTTCCTTGTTCGAATGCCGGGCAGCGTAACGGATCGACGGGGTGGGGCGCTTAGCAGTTCTTGCGGTGGCGGGGCTTTGCGTTTGCCGTGGTAGCGGCAGCTCTCCCCGCCCCCTTCCTGGTGGTCTTCGCGCTCGCACTGTTCATCCCGTTGCGGACGGCGCGGCCAGCCAGCTTCGGCTTCGACGACGACGCTGCCGGGTAGCACAAGCCCGGTACGGGCGGCACCCGCACCGTAACCGCTGCAACTGTCGTCTCCACGTCATCGCTGCTTCACATCGCAGCCCGAGACTGCGCGCCTTGTCCAGGTCCCACCTGGCCCTGTCGTGCCTTCCCGGAGTTCCGCCGTGCATCGTTCGAAGCTGTCGCGTTCCATCCTCCTCGCCCTTGGTCTGGTCAGCGCAGGAGGCGCGATCGCGGCAGATGCCGGAACGGCGGACACCAGCAGCAGCGGCAGCCACACCGCGCCTACCCAGCTCGACGCGATGCTGGTCACCGGTACCCGGGCCTCCAACCGCACCCAGTTTGAAACCCTGGCGCCGGTGGACGTGTTCACCAAGCAGGACATCCAGTCGGTCGACTCCACCGACCTGAAGGACGTGCTGGCGCAGCTGGTGCCGTCGTTCGTGGTGCAGCGCCTGCCGATGGCCGATGGCCAGGTGTTCGTGCGCCCGGCCACGCTGCGTGGCCTGTCGCCGGACCAGACGCTGGTGCTGGTCAACGGCCGCCGCTTCCATCGCAGTGCGCTGCTCGGCAACCGCGGCGCACAGGCCGCCGACCTGGCGCAGATCCCGACCAGTGCCATCAAGCGCATCGAAGTGCTGCGCGATGGTGCGTCGGCGCAGTACGGTTCGGATGCCATCGCCGGCGTCATCAACATCATTCTGGAAGACAGCCCGGGCACCGAGATCACCGCCGGCTATTCGCAGTACGCCCAAGGCGATGGTGCCTCGCGTGACTTCAGTGCGCGCACCGGCTGGGCGTTGGGGGACTACGGCAGCCTGGCCCTGTTCGCCGAATCGTCCAACTCCGACGCCACCTCGCGCACCCGCCAGCGTCCCGACGCCATTGCCTTCCAGGCCGCGCATCCGGAGCTGGACGTGCCCAATCCGGTGCAGCGCTGGGGCCAGCCGGAGCTGGAAAGCCGCCGCGTGGGCTTCAACCTGAAGGCCAATGCCAGCGACACCCTGGAGCTGTATGCCTTCGGCCTGTACAGCCACAGCGATGGCGTCAGCGATTTCAATTGGCGCAACCCGGATACCACCACTGGCGCGTACCGTACGACCAGCATCTTCCCGGGCTGGAACCTGCGCTCGCTGTATCCGGTAGGCTTCAGCCCGCAGTACGGCAACACGCAGAACGACCTGCAGCTGGTCGCTGGCCTGCGCGGTGAGATCACCCCCAAGCTGCGCTGGGACCTGAGCGCCTCGTATGGCCGCAACGCAATCGACTACAGCCTGAAGAATTCGATCAACGCATCGCTGGGTCCCAACAGTCCGACCGCATTCGATCTCGGTCGCCTGACCCAGACCGAGAAGAACGCCAATGCGGACTTCAACTACGAATGGGACGTGGCTGCGCTGTCGAAGCCGATCAACGTCGCCTTCGGTGCCGAGTTCCGCCAGGAGACCTACCAGGTGCGCGCCGGTGACCCTGCCTCGTATGCGGTGGGCCGTGGTGCGGCGGCGGGTCTGGAAGCGAATTCCAACGGCGCGCCGGGTTTTTCGGCCAGCCAGGCCGGGCAGTGGAGCCAGCGCAGCAAGGCCGCCTACGTGGACATGGAAGTGCCGCTGGGCGAGCGCTGGAGCATCGGCGCGGCGGGTCGTTATGAAGACTTCTCCAGCTTCGGCAGCACGGTGGACGGCAAAATTTCTGCACGCTTTGCAATCACCCCGGATGTTGCGCTGCGCGGCACCGTGTCCACCGGCTTCCGCGCGCCCACGCCGGCCCAGCTCAACACCACCAGCACCACCCAGGGGCTGGATACGCGCACGCTGCAGATCTTTACCAGCGGCCGCCTGTCGCCCAGCGATCCGTTGGCGCAGCTGCTGGGCGCCAAGCCGCTGACCCCGGAAGAATCGCGCACTGCCTCGCTGGGCCTGACCTGGCGCACCGACATGGGCCTGTCCGGTTCGGTGGATGTCTACCGCATCAAGCTCAGCGACCGCTTCAGCCAGTCGGCCAGCTTCGCCATTCCGGCCGGCACGCCCAACCCGCTGGGCTATACCTCGGTGAACTACTTCACCAACGATTTCGACACCACCACCACCGGCGTGGACGTGGTCGGCAACTACCTGCGCGATCTCGGCGCCGGGCGCATGACGCTGACCCTGGCTTACAACTACAACCAGACCCGCGTCGACAACGGCAGCACCTCGGTGGCGACCAACGAGACCCAGCGCGTGCTGTTCGAAGACCGCCTGCCCGAGCACAAGGGCAGCTTCACCGGCAACTGGGACGTCGGCGCGTGGTCGTTGATGGCGCGCGTGCGCTACTACGGCAAGTGGACCGACTCCACCGGCAACGCAGCGGGCGATATCTACCAGCAGTTCGGTGCGATGACCTTCCTGGACCTGGCGGTGGGCTATCGCATCAACGAACACCACAGCCTGCGCGTGGGTGCCGACAACGTGTTCGACCGCTACCCGGATGAAGCCACCTTCCAGGCCAGCCGTGGCCTGATCTATTCGCGCAACGCGCCGTATGACACCGACGGCGCCAATGTGTACGCGCAGTACCGGCTGACCTTCTGATGGACAGCCGCCGTCGTTCCCTGCTGCGTGCGGGTGCGCTGTTGCCGGCCGCTGCGGCGTTGTCTTCACTGCCTGCCGCAGGCGCCGCGCGTTACGCTGGGCCCATGCAGATTCCCGCAACGACCGTGGCGCCGGACGTGCTGGCCCGCGACGAAGGCTACTGGGCAACCGTGGCCAGCCACTTCGACATCACCGATGAAGTGAACCACCTGGAGAATGGCTACTGGGGCGCGATGGGCCGCGAGACGCTGGCCAGCTACCAGCGGCACACCGCCGAAGTGAATCGTGGAAACGCCTGGTACGGCCGCCGCGCGTTCCCGGCGCAGTACATGGCGGTGCATCGGCAGGTGGCTGACATGCTCGGTGTCGGTGCGGACGAGATCGCGCTGACCCGCGGCGCCACCGAGGCGATGCTGGCGTTGATCGGCGGCTACAACCGCCTGCAGCCCGGCGACCAGGTGCTGTACGCCGACGTCGACTACGACAGCATGATCAACGCCATGCGCTGGCTGCAGCAGCGTCGTGGCGTGCAGGTCGAGCGCATCGCACTGCCGGCGGTGCCAACCCATCAGCAGATCCTGCAGGCCTACGATGACGCGTTCGCGCGCCTGCCGCGCCTGAAGCTGGTGTTGCTGACCCAGGTCAGCCACCGCCATGGGCTGGTGCTGCCAGTGGCTGAGATCGCCGAGCGTGCGCGTGCGCGCGGCATCGATGTGATTGTCGATGCCGCACATGGCTTCGGCCAGATCGACTACGCGGTGCCGCAGCTGAGGGCCGATTTCGTTGGCATCAACCTGCACAAGTGGATCGGCGCACCGGTGGGCGTGGGCGCGATGTACGTACGCAAAGGGCGCGTGGCCGACCTGGATCCGTACATGGGCGAGACCGACGATGGTCGCGTGGGCAGCCGCGTGCATACCGGCACGGTCAACTTCGCTGCCTATCTGGCGCTGCCCGAGGCCATCGCGTTGCACCAGCGCATCGGCGCAGCCAACAAGCAGGCGCGCCTGCGTTACCTGCGCGAGCGGTGGACGGTGCCAGCGCGGCAGATGGCGCATATCGACGTGCTGTCGTCGGCGGATCCGGCGTTGGCCAGTGCATTGGCCAGCTTCCGCCTGCGTGGCCATACCTCGGTGGAAGACAACCTGGCGCTGCAGAAACGGCTGCTGGAGGAGCACCGGATATTCACCACGCATCGCGATGGTCTGGACTCCGGTGCCTGTGTGCGGGTGACGCCGTCGGTGTTCACCCGCCCCGCGCAGATGGATGCGCTGGTGCAGGCGCTGGCCGCGCTGGCCTGAAATCCCACCGCTTTGGTAGATGCCAACCTTGGTTGGCACCGCATCCACGCATGGCGTGGACGGGCATTGCCAACCAAGGTTGGCATCTACCGAAACAGACCCAGTAGATCCACGCCATGCGTGGATGCTCTCCGCCTACCGCTCGATCGCCGGCAACGCATCGGACAACAACAACCGATCGATCCGCCGCAGCGCGTTTTCCAGTTGCCGCCGGTCCGCAGCCAATCCCAACGACAGCCGCACTCCGCTCGCGAACGCTGCGCCCGGCGGACAGAATGCCGATGAAGGTGCGATCGCCAGGCCCTGCAGCTGTGCCGTACGCACCAGCGTGGCATCGGTCCAGGGTGCGGGCACCCGGCACCACGCATGCAGCCCATCGGCGCGCTCCAGCAATGAAGGCGCCAGCAGATACCGTGCCATCCGCGTGCGCTCGCGCGCTTCCTCGCGCACCTGCACCAGCAGCGCCTGCGCCGAACCATCCAGCAGCAGCTGGCTGGCCAGCGCGGATACCAGCGGATGGCCCATCAACCGCGTGGCACGCAGTGCGGCAGCCATCGCCTCGGCATGGGCGGCGCTTGGGCATTGCACGAACGCGGTACGCAGGCCGGGGCTGATCACCTTCGACAGCGTGGCTACATGGAACACATGTCGAGGTGCCAGCGTCGCCAGCGCAATCGGCGCGGTGACGGCCAGATGCCAGTACGGATCGTCTTCGATCGCCAGCAGGCCTTCGCGCTCCAGCACCCGCGCCAGCGCCTCTCGCCGCGAGGTGGGCACGGTCAGCGCCGTCGGGTTCTGGCAGGTGGGGTTGAGGTAGACCAGGCGCGCGCCACATTCCCGCGCCCGGCGGGCCAGCGCCTCCGGGCACATGCCCTGTTCGTCGCCCTCCACCGTGACCAGCCGCCGCCCCAGTGCCGCAGCCGCCTGCAGCAGGCCCGGATACACCAAGCGGTCGCAGAGGATCGCATCGCCCTCGCGCCCCTGGCTGACCAGGATTGCCGCCAGCGCCACCTGCGCGCCTTCGGTCAGCAGCAGGCGTGCGTCGTCCACAGTGCCCAGCATCGGCTGCAGCCAGCGCGCCGCCGCGTGGCGATCGGTCGGGTTGCCACCGCCCAGGTGATAGGTCATCAGGTTCGGCGCATTGCTGCGCGCCAGTACCGCCGCTGCGCCTCGACGCAGCATGTCCGCCAGTGCATCGGCGTCGGGGACCGGCGGCACGTTCATGCTGAGATCGACGGCCTGATCAAAACCGGCCTTGGGCGGTGCGATGAAGCTGCCTTGCGGACCACGTGCTTCGATCAGACCACGCTTGCGTGCTTCATCGAACGCACGGGTCACCGTGGTCAGATCTACACCCAGCTGCTGTGCCAATGCACGCTGCGAGGGCAGCCGTTGCCCGGGTGCCAGGCCGCCGCGATTGATGGTGCGTTCCAGCGTGTTGACGATGCGCAGGTAAATCGGGCCGCTGTGCACGTGCACGTCCTGCACCCAGCCCAGCCCTGCGACGCCAGGCCCTGCGACATCGGGTCGCGGCATGTACGGAGGATGTCGGGGCGTATCGTTGCTTCCAACGGCGGGAGCCTGTCCATAACCATCGGTCGGTTCGGACAGGTGACCGCCGTTGTTGTTTGCGGCGGCTGCGCCGGCCAGCGTCGGTGATGTCATCGCGCGTCCTCAGCGCTTGGCCTGCCACGGGCAGTAGCAGCCCACGGCAAGCAGTCCTTTCGGGCGCACGGTTTCCCCGCGCACCAGTTTGTCCAGCAGCGGTTCGACGAAGCTGTTGGCCGAATTGCAGACCATGCCGATGCTGTACGGGCCGGCGTACGCCAGGTGCCCGGTGCGGTCCCAGATCGCCACCGCCGGGCTGGCCGGAATGTTCTCGATGCCGTCAATGGTGGGCAGGTTGATCACCTTGTTGCGCAGCGGCTCGGGTAGTTCACCTTGGGCGCCGGGGCGACGGATCGCATAGAAGTCGATGCCGGCGCGGCGGTACATGCTGATCAGGTAGCTGAGGTGCGCACCGGTTTCGCGGTTGCATACGCCACACGCCGGGTCCCAGAAATGCACCACGCGGATGCGGCCGGTGTCGCCGGCCAGTTCCGCTGGCAACCGCAGCTGCGAGTCATCGAAGACGATGGCCTGTTCGGCGAACGTGGACTGCTCGCCATAGCCGAAGTACTGCCACAGGGCCGCCGCCACGCCGGCCATGAACAGGCAGGCGAGGGCGATCATCACCGGCAGCATCGAACGGCGTGGGCGCGGCGCGGCTGCGCCCATCAGGAGCCGTCCTCGCCGAACTTGTGCACGTACTGCTTGCGCATCTCGCGGCAGGAATCGGCCTGGGCGCGGCGCTGGATCTCGCTGCGCGCCGCGTCCTCGCTGCGTTGCAGGCACTGTTCGATGGCGTGGCGCTCGGCGGCCTGCACATCCACGGTCTGCGGTTGCAGGCAGACCCAGGCCAGGGCAGCCAGCATCAGCACGACGAAGCCGCCGCAGCCGGCCATCACCAGGTGGAACTTCACTTTGTCGGCGGCCATCGGCGGCACGTCCCTCGGTCCATACATTACATACAAGATATCATCTTGTATGGTTATGGCTTGCGGGGTGGTTCAGACGATCGCCGAATGCCGCGCGTCGGGCGCCTCGGACAGGATCTCGTTCAGCTTGGCCAGCGCCCCGGCCAAGGCCTCCTGGTCCACGGCCCCGCCCAGCGACAGGCGGATGGCGTTGCCCGGTGGCGGTTCTTCCACACTGAAGGCATCCGAGCTGGCAATGCCCAGGCCCTGTTCCTGCGCGGCCTGGATCAAGCGGTACTGGTCCAACCGCGGCGGCAATGGCAGCCATACATGCAGGCCGGCCGGATGGGCCTGGCGGCGGGCGGGCAGGTAGCGGGCGGCGATGGCCTGGCGCTCGCGCAGTTCCTGCTGGAAGCGCTGCACCATCGCCTGCGCCTGGCCGGTGCGGATCCAGTGCGAGGCCACGGCCACCATCGACTGGGTGGGCATCAGCGCGATCGCGCGCAGGGCGTCCAGCACCGGCTCCATCGGCTGGCCGGCCGGCACCACCAGGTAGGCAGTGCGCAGGCCGGGGGCCAGGCACTTGGACAGGGTGGAGATGTAGTAGACGGGGCAGCCAGCGTCGGCCAGCGCGGCCAGTGGCGGGGCGGCATCGCCGGCCAGCAGCCAGTAGGGATCGTCCTCGACCACGGTCAGTTCGTGCCGCCGCGCGACCGCCAGCAGGGCCTGCCGGCGCTGCGCCGACATCGTTGCCGTGGTCGGGTTCTGGATGGTCGGCACCAGATACAGCAGGCGCGGCCGGCGCAGCTGGCAGGCCTCTTCCAGCGCATCGGGCAGCATGCCTTCGGCGTCCATCGCCACCGGCACCACGCCCCGCTGCAGTACGCGCGCAGCGGCCAGCAGGCCAGGGTAGGTCAGCTGTTCGGCGGCGATCAGTTCGCCCGGCTGGGTGCGGGCCAGGATCAGCGCGCACAGCGCGGTCTGCGCACCGGGGCAGATCACCACCCGCTCGGCGCCCACCGGGCCGAGGATCGGCGCCAGCCATTGCACGGCCGCAGCGCGGTCGTCGCGGCTGCCGGCGCCGACGTGGTAGCTCATCAGCTCGCCTTGGCCCAGCTGCTGGCCCAGGTGCTGGAAACCGGCCTCCATGCCCTGTGCGAACGGCGCGCTGCCCAGCAGCGGCGGGATGTTCATGCTCAGGTCGACCGAGGTGCTGCGGTTGCCCGCGGACATCGCGATGAAGGTGCCGCCGGCGCCCTGTGCGTCCAGCAGCCCGGCTTGGCGCAGTTCGGCGAAGGCGCGGGTGACCGTGGTCAGGTCCACGCCCACCTGCTGGGCCAGATCGCGCTGCGGTGGCAGGCGGTCGCCCGGGCGCAGCACGCCATCGTCCACCGCCTCGCGCACCTGCTGGGCGATCTGCAGGTACAGCGGTCCTGCGCCCTCACGGAAGGGGCGAACCCAGGTCCGGTTGGGGTGTTTCAGGCGGCGGCCGGCAGCAGGAGGCGTCATCGGTCGGATTTTTCCATACGTGCAGATGCACAAGTCCATACAATGCTGTATCTTGTATGGGCTTGATTGGAGTGGTTCGCCTGCTTGTAGGCGACCTCGTACCCACAGTGTAGCCGCTCCACGCCCGGGCGCTGCGCGCAGGCGAGCCGGTCAAGCGCGCATCTTCAACAGGGTTGACCTCCAATGAATATCTGCTGGAACCGCATCCGCCTGGCGCTGGTCGCCCTGGCCTGCATCGCCCTGACGGGCTGCGATTGGGTGCTGCTGGATTCGAAAGGCATGGTCGGGATCGCCCAACGCGACCTGATCCTGATCTGCATCGGCCTGATGCTGATCGTCGTCGTGCCGGCCATCGTGCTGACCTTCGTGTTCGCCTGGCGCTTCCGCGCCGGTAATACCAAAGCGAAGTACACGCCGGACTGGTCGCACTCCACCAAGGTGGAAGTGGTGGTCTGGGGCGTGCCGTTGATCATCATCGCGGTGCTGGCGGTGATCGTGTGGCAGTCCACCCACGAGCTGGATCCGTACAAGCCGCTGGACGTGGCCGGCGAGCCACTGCACGTGGACGTGATCGCCACCGACTGGAAGTGGGTGTTCGTATACCCGGACCTGGGCATCGCCACGGTCAACCAGCTCAACTTCCCGGCCAACCGCGCGCTGGCGTTCAACATCACCTCCAACTCGACGATGAACACCTTCTTCATCCCGCAGCTGGGTGGGCAGATCTACGCGATGGCCGGCATGCGCACGCAGCTGCACCTGATCGCCAACGAGCCCGGCCAGTTCCGTGGCATGTCCGGCAACTACAGCGGCCATGGTTTCTCGAACATGAAGTTCATCGCCACCGCCAGCAGCAACGAAGACTTCGATCGCTGGGTGGCCGAGGTGCGCAGCGCGCCGGATGCGCTCAGCTTCGAACAGTTCAAGGCGCTGGCCGCACCGTCGAAGAATGCGCCGGTGCAGCACTTCTCCAGCGTTGAACCGCTGCTGTTCAAGAAAGTCATCGACCAGTTCATCGGCGTCGGTGAGAACACCGCTGCTGCGGCCCCGGCCGGTACGGCCGCCGGTGCCCAGGTTTCCCAGGAGTAACGAACATGTTGGGTAAATTGACGTGGGAGGCCGTGCCGCTGCACGAGCCGATCGTGGTGGTCACGCTGGCGGCCATGGTCCTGGGCGGCCTCGCGCTGCTCGGCGCGGTGACGTATTTCAAGCTGTGGGGCGTGCTCTGGCGCGACTGGTTCACCACCGTGGACCACAAGAAGATCGGCATCATGTACGTGGTCGTCGCGCTGGTCATGCTGGTGCGTGGCTTCGCCGATGCGCTGATGATGCGCGCACAGCTGGCGGCGGCCGGGCCGGGCAGTGATGGCTTCCTGCCACCGGAGCACTACGACCAGATCTTCACCGCGCACGGCGTGATCATGATCTTCTTCGTGGCCACCCCGTTCGTGGTCGGCCTGATGAACATCATCGTGCCGTTGCAGATCGGCGCGCGGGACATGGCGTTCCCGTTCCTCAATGCTTTCAGCTTCTGGATCTTCGTGGTCGGCGCTGCGCTGATGATGATCTCGCTGGGTGTTGGCGAGTTCGCCATGACCGGCTGGGTCGCCTATCCGCCGCTGTCGGGCATCGAGTTCAGTCCAGGCGTGGGTGTCGATTACTACATCTGGGCGTTGCAGGCGTCCGGCATCGGTACGTTGCTGACCGGCGTCAACCTGTTCATCACCATCCTGCGCATGCGTGCGCCGGGCATGACGTTGATGAAGATGCCGGTGTTCACCTGGACCGTGCTGGTCACCAGCGTGATCATCATCGCCGCCTTCCCGATCCTGACCGTGGCCCTGGGTGCACTCACCTTGGACCGCTACCTGGACTTCAACTTCTACACCAACACATTGGGTGGCAACCCGATGATGTACGTGAACCTGGTGTGGGCCTGGGGCCACCCGGAGGTGTACATCCTGGTGCTGCCGGCGTTCGGCATCTTCTCTGAAGTGACCGCTACGTTCTCGCGCAAGAAGCTGTTCGGCTACAAGTCGATGGTCGGCGCTACCCTGGCGATCGGCATCCTGTCCTTCATCGTGTGGCTGCACCACTTCTTCACCATGGGTTCCGGCGCCAGCGTCAATGCCTTCTTCGGCATCATGACGATGATCATCGCCATCCCCACCGGCGTGAAGATCTTTACCTGGCTGTTCACCATGTACGGCGGCCGCGTGGAGTTCAGCGTGCCGATGCTGTGGACCATCGCCTTCCTGGTCACCTTCACCATCGGTGGCATGACCGGCGTGCTGCTGGCCATCCCGGGCGCGGACTTCCTGCTGCACAACAGCCTGTTCCTGGTCGCCCACTTCCACAACACCATCATCGGCGGCGCGCTGTTCGGCTACCTGGCCGGCTTCGTCTACTGGTTCCCGAAGGTGTTCGGTTTCACTCTCAACGAGCGTCTGGGCAAGTGGTCCTTTGCCTGCTGGGTGATCGGCTTCTACCTGGCCTTCATGCCGCTGTACATGCTCGGCTTCATGGGCATGACCCGGCGCATGAACCAGTACGACAACCCGGCGTGGACGCCGTACCTGATCGCTGCGTTCATCGGTGCGCTGTTCGTGTTCGCGGGCATCATCCTGATGCTGGTGCAGATCTACGTCAGCGTGCGCGACCGCAAGCGCAACCTCGACCTCACCGGCGACCCGTGGAATGCACGTACGCTGGAATGGGCCACGCCGTCGCCGCCGCCGTTCTACAACTTCGCCGTGGTGCCCAAGGCCGATGAGCTGGATGCCTTCCACGAAGCGAAGAAGCGCGGCCTGCCGCCGCCACCGAAGAAGTACGCGCCGATCCACATGCCGAAGAACACCGGCGTGCCGTTGATCCTCAATGTCTGGATCCTGGTGCTGTGCTTCGCCCTGGTCTGGCACATCTGGTGGATGGCCGGTGCCAGCTTCATCGCGATGATCGTCACCCTGATCGCGCGCTCCTACAACGAGGACGTGGATTACTACGTCAGCTCCGAGGAGGTGGCGCGTACCGAAGCGGCCAACCACGCCAAGCTGCAGGAGGCACGCGCATGAACCTGTTGACCCGTCCGCAACTGGACAGCGACGCGCTGGTCCACGACGACCACCATGAGCATGACCATGCCCACGAACAGGGCGGCATGAAAGTGTTCGGCATGTGGGTCTACCTCATGTCCGACCTGGTGCTGTTCGGCTCGCTGTTCGCCTCGTACGCGGTGCTCAGCACCGCCTACGCCGGCGGCCCCACCGGCAAGGAGCTGTTCTCGCTGCCGTTCGTGATGGCCGAGACCTTCATCCTGCTGGTGTCCAGCATCACCTACGGCCAGGCCGTGCTGGCCATGCACCGCCTGGACAAGGCCGCGGTGCTGCGCTGGCTGGGCGTGACCTTCGTGCTCGGTGCCTCGTTCATCGGCATGGAGCTGTACGAGTTCTCGCACCTGATCCATGAAGGTGCCGGCCCCAGCACCAGTGCCTACCTGTCGGCGTTCTTCGCCCTGGTCGCCACCCACGGCCTGCACGTGGCCAGCGGCCTGATCTGGATGGCGGTGGTGATGCACCAGGTGTATCGCCGTGGCCTGACCCCGACCAACATCACCCGCGTGTCCTGCCTGAGCCTGTTCTGGCACTTCCTGGACCTGGTGTGGATCTGCGTCTTCACCTTCGTCTACCTGATCGGAGCCTTCTGACATGGCCCACGTCGAAACCTCGCGCGCCGGCAATGCGCACGGTTCCACCAAGTCCTACCTGATCGGCTTCGTGCTGTGCGCGCTGCTGACGGTGGTGCCGTTCGCGCTGGTGATGAACCCGGTGCTGTCGCGGCCGGTCACGCTGTTCCTGCTGGTCGGCTTCGCCGTCGCGCAGATCCTGGTGCAGCTGGTGTATTTCCTGCACATGGACCGCAAGTCCGAAGGTGGCTGGAACCTCGCCAGCTTCGTGTTCACCCTGGTGATCCTGTTCATCGTGGTCGCATTGTCGATCTGGATCATCTGGAGCATGCACTACCACATGATGATCAACTGACCGTGGCCGGGGCGATCGGCATGGAATGCACGATCGCCCTGGCACCTCAGCCCTCTCTCCCCCAGGGCAGGCCTGACCGAGACCGCGCCCACCTCGTGTTGGTGGTACCCGTGATGCGTGTTGCTTCCGTTGTTCGTTCCCTTCGCCTGCCGCTGCTTGCCGCAGGCCTGGCACTCGGCCTGCTGGCCGGCTGCAGCGCGCAGTCGCGCATGGATTTCTATTCCAAGGACATCGCCTGCGAGGAGCTGGGCCAGCACTGGACCATGCCCGACAGCGCCGGCACCCTGCGTGGCCCGAAGGACCTGCAGGGGCAGGTGACCTACCTGTTCTTCGGCTTCACCAGCTGCCCCGACGTGTGCCCGACCACCATGGTCGAACTGAGCCAGGTCAAGCACCTGATGGGCAAGGATGCCGACCAGCTGCAGGTGGTGTTCGTCAGCGTGGACCCGGCGCGCGACACCCCCGAAGTCGCACACACCTACGTGCACGCGTTCGATCCGAAGGCGATCGCGCTGGTGGGCGATGAGGCGCAGCTCTCGGCGATGGCCAGTGACTTCAAGGCGTTCTATGAGAAGGAGCCCGGCCAGCTGCCGGACACCTACACGATGAGCCACATCGCCGGCGGCTACGTGTTCGACCGACAGGGCCGCCTGCGCCTGTTCGCCCCCTATGGCATGCCGGTGGAACAGCTGTTCTCGGACGTGCAGCGGCTGTTGCTGGAGCCGGAACATCCGGCCGCCGGCAGCGAAGCACTGGCCGCGTGCAAGCTGCCGCACAATACCAGCCTCGCCGCCCGCTGAGCGACGCGTCCGCTCCGGTGGGTGATGCCCGCTCCGGTGGGTGTCGACCTTGGTCGACACGATCACACATGCGCCAATCCCCCGGCCGGCCAGGAGAGCCAACCGGCCAGGGGCACCACTCAACGCCTTACTTGGTTTCTTCCCACTGCACCACGTCCGGCTCGGCAGCCTTGATGCCGGCGGTCGACAGCAGCTTGGTGGTCGCATCCAGCGCCGCGTTCACCGACGGGTACTCCACAATCGCGCGGCCCGCGGCCTTGGACACCTTCACCACGGTGCCGCCGGTGGCGGTGGCCGCACGCTGGGCCGAGGCCGCATCGGTGAAGAACACCTTCACCCGTGAGGTCGCCACCACCGGCGCACCATCATTGGATACCGCCGCCGCGAACTTGCCGGCACCGGCATCAGCGCCGCCTGCTGCTGCACCATCCAGCGAACGCTTGCTGCGCGCGCTGGTCGTGGTCGCCGCCGCCTGCGGGGTGATCGTGAACTGACCGCCTGCGGCCTGCTTCACGGTGGTCGAAGGAGACAGCTGGAAACGCGCGCCGCCCACATCGAACGAACGGCCGGTAGCGGAAGCTTTCAGTTCCTGCGCATCCACGGTGGACAGGCTCCGGGCCGGTGGGGTCTGCCCCGAGCTCTGTGCCCAGGCAGGGGAGGTCATCGCCGCGAAGGCGAGCGTGCTCAACAGAATGGTCGTCTTCATCATCAGTGCCCCAGAACGCGGATCTTGAAGAATTCGAGGTTGCCGCGCGATGCAGCGTTTGCGGCCTGCCCCATGTCGGTTACTTCCAGCGTCCAGGTGCCGGTGGCGTTCTCATCCAGGAAGGCATTGCTGGACAGCAGATCCCAGTTGGTGAAGTTGCGCTGCACGCCCCCCGTACCCGAGCCGATGGCGGTAAACGCCGGCTGCACCACGCTACGCGTGCCACTGGGCGAAACCAGCACGAACTGCAGCTGGCGGGTGTTGCTGTGGTTCACCCGGAAGCCCAGCTGCACCGATTCGATGTTGCGTGCACCATTGGCTACCTGGAAGGTCAGCCGCGCAGCCGCGTTGGTGGTGTTGCCGATGGCAACGGTGCGCGTGGTAGTGCGCCAGCCGGTGTCGACCAGCGGGCCCAGCGACTGGAAGTTCTCCGCTACCTGCACGGCACGCGCCGCATTGACCACACCGAAGCCGTACCAGTTGCTGTACGCGCGGTTGGCGGCGTTCACCGTCCAGCCCGGCACCAGCGTGCGCCCGTCGGCCAGCGTCACCGCCGGCTGGTTGGGATGATTGCGCGTGGCGGTAGTGGCCAGGATGTATTTCACATCGCGGTAGGACAGGTTCGGATTCGCTTCCAGCACCAGCGCCGCCACGCCCGACACCATCGGCGTCGCTGCCGAGGTGCCGTTCATCCTGCCGGTGTAGTTGCAGGTGCTGTCGAGGGCCGACAGGTTGCTGTCCAGCGCGTTGTAACGCTGGGCATTGGTGTTGCTGCCCTGCGCGCAGCCGGTCACGTCGGTGGTGAGGATGGCCGGATCGTAGCGAACCGCCAACTGGTTCGGCACGTACTGCCGCTGCCAGCCGTTCTCGCCACCAAAGCCGGACACCCAAAGCGCCGAACCGGTGGACGAGTACGACGAACGCACGCCGTCGGCGCGTACTGCCGCCACGGTGATCACGTTGAACAGGTTGTTGCGTGGATCGCGGCCGGCCGGCACGCAGCCGGTTCTGCGGTTCCTGGTGTCGGCGGTGCAGACGTCCTGGAACTGGTTGATCGCGGCGTTGTCGAAGTTGTTGCCCGCCGCCTTTACGTAGATGCCGCCGCGGCCGCCACGCGTGCCGGACAGGGCCTGCTCATTGGATGCCACGTCGTTCTGGCTGAAGGCGAACGGCAGGTTGGGGTTGCTGGGACCGGCGCCCCAGCTGTTGTTGAACACCTGCACATCGGCCGACTCGGCACCATCCCACCACGAGTACTCGATATTGCTCAGCTGGTTACCCCCTGCATCCGAGGCCAGCACGTTGAAGCCCTTCAGCGTGGCGGCGGGCGCAACGCCGCGGACGCCCACGCCGTTGGCACCGACCGCGCCGGCGATGCCGCCGACCATCGTGCCGTGGTTGTCCCTGTTGGGGTCGGACGGCGAAGGGTTGTTGCTGCCGTTGGCGAAGTTCTTGCCCGCCACCGCCGCCACGTTGGCCGCCAGGTCCGGGTGGGCGATCTGCAGGCCGTCATCGACGATCGCGATGGTGACGCCCTGACCGCGGATGCCATTGCGGAACAGCCCATCCACGTTGAGATCGTTGCCGGCCACGGGCAGGGTATCGCCCAGCACCGCTTGCCCGGTGTTGAGCAGATGCCATTGTCGACCGGCCAGCGGATCAGCCTGTTGTGCCTGGGCGGTAAGGGCCAGGCTGCCCAGTACCAGGGCAGTGGCCAGGGCCAGGCGCGCAGAGCGCGGTGGCGCGGAGCGTTGCGTGTGTCGCTTCATACACGAATCCTTCTGTTGTGAATCGGCATGGCAGGACGGCGGGGCGGATCTGCCCCATCGCAACGAGCCAAACGCGACACAACGAACAACTCCCTACCTCTTCACGCAGCCAATGTGCTGATGTGCCAAATGCGTCACAAACACTTATGCCGCCTGGTAATCACCACTGCGCCGCTCTGGCCTGAGCTTCGGTAGTTGCCAACCTTGGTTGGCACCAGGCATCCACGCATGGTGTGGATCTACGAGGTCATCGCACCCCCTCCCACCCCCCTGTGCTACTACAGCCCGTGCAGCCCTTCCCCGTACGGAGCACGACCATGGTCAACCCCGTCGCCCAGACCCACCGCGGCCTCGGCACAACACTCTTCAGCCTGTTGAACCCGATACCGTTCGGCTTCTTCGTGGCCGGCCTCATCTTCGACATTCTCTACCTCAACACCGCTGAAGTGATGTGGGGCAAGTCGGCGGCGTGGCTGATCACCTTCGGCCTGCTGATCGCGATCCTGCCGCGGCTGATCAACCTGTTCGCGGTCTGGCGCCGCAACGGCACCGCCACCGGCACCGACCGCCTCGATTTCCTGCTCAACCTGGTCGCCATCGTGCTGGCCATATGGAACGCCTTCGTGCACAGCCGCGACGCCTATGCGGCGGCCGTACCGGGCACCATCCTTTCCGCGCTGACGGTGGCACTGATCGCGCTCGGCTTCATCCTGCTTTCGCTGCAGCAGCCGGTGCTGCAAGGAGCCCGTCATGGCTAAGCGCATCCTGCCCGCCGTGGGCGTGCTCTCGCTGGCATTGGCGTTGGCCGCGTGTGCCGGCAAGGCCGAGTACCACCCGGCCGATCAGTCCGGTGCGCAACCTCCGCTGCCCGCGCCGCAGAACTACCTGATGCCGCCGATGCAGGTGCCCAAGGGCGTGGGCTGGGCCGAGGGCCAGGCACCGTCGGTGGCCGACGGCCTGAAGATCGAGCGCATCGCCGCCAACCTGCAGCATCCGCGCCGGCTGCTGTCGCTGCCCAATGGCGACGTGCTGGTAGTGGAGGGCAACGGCCCCGGTGAAGAGCCGGTCACCACGCCCAAGCAATGGATCGCCGGCAAGGTGAAGGCGCGCTCGGGCAAGGCCGGCAAGGGCGGCAACCGGGTCACCCTGCTGCGGCGCACGCCGGGTACCAACGCCTGGACCCAGCATGTGTACATCGAGAACCTGCACTCGCCGTTCGGCATCCAGCTGATCGGTGACACGCTGTATGTGGCCAACACCGGCAACATCATGAAGTACCACTACGTGCCCGGCGAAACCCGCATGTCCGACAAGGGCAGCGAGTTCACCGACCTGCCAAGCACCATCAACCACCACTGGACCAAGGAACTGCTGGCCAGCCGCGATGGCAGCAAGCTGTACGTGGGCGTGGGCTCCAACAGCAACATCACCGAGAACGGCCTGGCCGTCGAGTACCGCCGCGCGGTGGTGCTGGAAGTGGACGTGGCCACCAGCGGCAGCCGCATCTACGCCTCGGGCCTGCGCAACCCCACCGGCCTGGACTGGGAGCCGAGCACCGGCAAGCTGTGGGCGGTGGTGAACGAGCGCGACGAGATCGGTGCCGACCTGGTACCGGATTACCTCACCTCGGTGCAGGAGCATGGGTTCTACGGCTGGCCCTACAGCTACTACGGCCAGCACGTGGACGAGCGCGTGCAGCCGCAGCGGCCGGACCTGGTGGCCAAGGCGATCCGCCCGGACTTCGCCATCGGCTCGCACGTGGCACCGCTGGGCCTGCTGTTCTACACCGGCCAAGCGTTGCCGGCAAAGTACCACGGCGGTGCCTTCATCGGCGAGCACGGCAGCTGGGACCGCTCGCCGTTGAGCGGCTACGAAGTGGTGTACGTGCCGTTCAAGGACGGCAAGCCGGCCGGCCGCCCGGAAGCGGTGGTGAGCGGGTTCGCGTCCAAGGATGAGAAAACGCTGATGGGCGCGCCGGTAGGCATGGCCATCGATTCGGAGGGTGCGTTGCTGGTCGCTGACGATGTGGGCGACGTGGTGTGGCGGGTGTCGGCGAAGTAACCGGCCACCCGCGCATCGCAGGCTTTCTGTAGAGCCGAGCCCATGCTCGGCTGACGTGCGCAGCGCGGGGTTTCTACGCCCAGATGGAAGAGCAGCCGAGCATGGGCTCGGCTCTACAGCGCTGATGGCCCGGTGCGCAGCCCACTGAACACCGATTCGGCCGCAAACCCTACACCGCCCAGCAGTACGCCGAAGTACACCACCGACGCCACCACGAAGCCGTAGCCGGCCGCCACTGCGGCGCCATCGCGCTGGATGAAGCCGATCGCAAATGACATCAGCGCCAGCGCCGACAGCGTGTTGCTGAAGGGAATCGGCCCGGCCGGCAGCATCAGCAGGATCGTGGCGAACACCAGCGCCAGGTTGTTCAGCCGCATCATCTTCTTCGAGCGCACCATCGCTGCCAGCCGCATCGGCCGAGACAGCCGCTCCATCCGGTGCACCCACTTCAGGGCACGGCCCAGGTTGGCCTTCAGCTTGTCGGTGGCGATCTGTTTGTCGGCCAACCGCTGCGGCACCCACAACGGGCGATCGCGCACGCGGCTCAGGCCGATCAGCAGGATGGACGCACCGAATACCGTGCTCAGCCCGGGAATCGACACCGGAATCAGGAAGATCGCCGACAGCAGGATCACCACCAGCATCAGGCCCTCGTCGCCCAGCGCATGCAGCAGCGTGCCGACACGGATGTGGTCGCCGGGCAGGCCGTCGATCAGGTCTTCAATCTGCTGGGCAAGCGGGGCAGTGTCGTTGGCGTCGGGCGCTTGGTAGGTCATGCGTCGAAGAAGTGTCCAGGGAAGGGCGGTCGATAGGGCCGTCCTGCGGTGGGGACGCACAGGCCCCATGAGTATCTCCGGCCGGCGCGGCGCGGAGGTGAACCGGGCATGAGGCCGGCAGTGCCCCGCAGCCTGGCCTAAAATGGGCGTCCCCCGCACTGGTTGAAGATGATGGACATGGGTCGCAGGAAATCGACCATCGAACTGGTCGCCATCGATATGGATGGCACCCTGCTGGATCCCGCCCACAAGCTCACCCCGCGGGTGAAGCAGGCCATTGCCCAGGCGCGCGCGCTGGGCGTGCATGTTGTACTGACCAGTGGCCGCCCGGTGCCGGGGCTGGTGCCATTCCTGCATGAACTTGGCATCGATGGCGACGATGACTACTGCATCGCCTGCAACGGTGGTCTGGTGCAGCGCATCGGCCCGCGCGAAACCGTGGTCGAGTATCCGCTCAGCTTCGATGATTTCGTGTACTGCGAACAGGTCGCCCGCGAGATCGGCGTGCATTTCCAGGCACTGGACGCGCAGCGCATGTACACGCCCAACCAGGACATCAGCATCTACACCGTGGCCGACTCGCATCTCTCGCGCATGCCACTGTCGTACCGCCGCGTGGCCGACATGGACCCGGGCATGTCCTTCATCAAGCTGATGATGATCGACGAACCAGAAGTGCTGGACGCCGCCATCGCGCGCCTGCCAACCGCATTGACCGAGCGTTTCGCGGTGCTGAAGAGCGCGCCCTTCTTCCTGGAAGTGTTCGACCGCCGCGCCGGCAAGGGGCCGAGCCTGCAGAAGCTGGCCGAGCACCTGGGCATCGACCGCGCCAACGTGATGGCCATCGGCGACCAGGAAAACGACCTGACCATGCTGCAGTACGCCGGTACCAGCGTGGCGATGGGGAATGCCATCGATGCGGTGAAGGCGACCGCGCGTTTCGAGACCGCGACCAACGCCGATGAAGGCGTGGCCAAGGCGATTGAGCGGCATGTGCTTGCATGACCCAGGGCCATCCGCAACGGACGCTCCCTGCAGGAGCGCCCTCCGGTTGCATACGTTTGCAGCGTCAATGCGCGCCGATGCGCCACTCGTGGAGTGAACCCAGTGGCTGCAAAGGCTCGGAGTAGTCTGCTTGCCTTTTCAGGCCTGCGGCCAGGTACGCCGATGCGATGCCACTGCTGTCACCAAACCATACATCCAGCAGTGTGGCCCCGTCGTTCACAGTGAAAAGCGGGTGGTAGAAATCCTTGTTTTCCATGTAATCCAGCGGAACCCGGAAGCTGAAATGACAATCAGGATCTGAGCGCACGGCGTCGAGATGGACGGTTTCTTCTGGTCGATAGTTCAGGTTATAGCTATCCACCAGCTTGATGAACGCATCCGCCCTGTCGTTTTCCGAAAGGAATCCAGGGAAGGAAAATTCCTCGGATGCAAGAACGGCAAGCGCGTGTTCAAGAAGCTCGCCTGTTCTTTCAACTTTCGGCTTATCTGCCCCGAAGCGAATCGCGGCATCGTCCCGCATATCCTTGTCGGGATGCGTCTCGGCCATCTCCGAAAGGCGGTCCAGATACGAGGATACGATGGAAAAATCAACGTCTCCTGCGCCGCTACGCAATGCCAGGAGCGCGTTTCTGATGCCATGCAAGCTGGTATTACAACGGTACTCGACCTGATCATTGCTATCCAGACCGATATCAACGTGGACGCTCAGCGTGGCTTTCAGGTGCTGGGGCTGCGGAGCCGGTTGCGAGGCTGTGCTGCCTTTACGTCCCTCAACATGGCCACATGCCTTGAGGAAGTCGAGATGAGAGGCTTCCACTGCGCCGCGCTCGCGGACGCCTGCGAGCAGTCGTACCGCCCGGGCGTGAGCTTCTTCCGGATGCTCGACAAGGCTGCGAATCAAGCGCGCGAAGGCAGCTACTTGTTCTTGGACGGCAGCTTCGCTGGTATGGCCCAGGAAAGAAAGCGATTCAAGGTTGGAGATCTGCCCTGACTCTTGCACGAATCGATAAAAGCCCGAGTTCTCCGCAACGATCAGCGGCACGCAGCAGCACATCGCCTCCCACGCCACGAGGCCGAAACCCTCATGGACCGAAGGCATGAGAACCAGGCTCGCATTCTTGACGACCGACAGCATCTGCCGGCGAGAATCGACGAACTCGAGGCATTTGACCGGAACCTCGTAGCCCGCCTCCTCATTGATCATCGTCTTGAACTCGCCGATCTGGGGCGAGTTGCGATCGAAGCCGTACATGTCAACAGTGGCGTCACGCATGCGCGCACCGGGGGCGCGAAGCGCGCGTCCGATGGCCCTTGCAGCCAACGCTGCCTGCTTGACCGCGTCGTTGCCATCCTCAATCCGGCCGGAGTACAGAATTCGAGGTGCGGTTCGAGCATTGGCAGCCGGTTCAATCGATAGAAGCGGTGGCAGCAACAACTTGGGTGGCTTCATCGAAGACGATGCCCGCTGCATGTCTTTCAGGCTGTCCACAAGTATCGGGCCAATGCCGAAGCACTGATCAGCCTTTGGAAAGAGATCATTCTGTCGATTCTCTTTGCCAAGAGCGTTCTGCGAGTCGCGCATCAATGCGCTGTACCTTCCATATGCCATGTGATGCAGCAGGATGGTTCTTGCTCCGATCCGCTTTCCAATCTCCAAGGCAAGTTCACCGGTCACGACATCATGCCCAACCACTGCATCCACCTGTCCATGGGCCGCCAGCTTTCCAACCGCAAGATCTGCGTCATCGGCGATTCCAAGGAATTCCTCACCCGAGCTTCTCAGCGCAACCGCCGTGGCAGTCGATGCCAAGTCTGGGTCAACGCATGCACCACTTGGAACAAGGCAGAGCAGATGCAGTCCTGCCGTAGGGGAAAGTGCTGAAAGAAGCTCGGCATTCAGCACGTTGATGCCGCCGAGATTGGCGCGTAGATGGCTTGCTACAAATACGATCGTTGTCATTCCGTGACCCTCGCCAGTGCTGCGTTTTGATGATTGACGCACTGCCGTCGAATTTGACTTCCCATGACGTGCAGCCCTGCATGGGGCTATCGGCCGGGGCGGGCGCAACTTGAGGCGGCTTGGAGCCGAATCTATACATGGGTATACGTTCGATATGCCCGATGCCATATGTGATGTACCACCGCGCGATGGCGAAGGCGGGAATCCAGTGCAAGAATTCCGCTCGTCGAAATCATCCCGCCGCATCACCCGGAAGATCACCGCTTCCATCCGCTGCCGACCGGCGCGCACCGCGCCGTCATTCCTTCAACGCAATCGCCGCCAGCCAGCGCGCCGCACACCGGCGCTGCATCGCGCTGGGCGTGCGCCTGCGCCACCTTTCCCCTGCACCCTGGATCTGGCCATGAACACTCCACCTACGCTTCTTGCCCTGGCGATCGGCACCGCTCTCGTTGCACCACTGCACGCTGCCGAGTCGACCGACGCCGCCCATGAGACCCCCACCACCCTGAACGCGCTGCAGGTCATCGCCACGCCGCGCGGTGCCGCTGTCGCCCCCACCCAGGTGGTCGGCCCCAACCGCTACGTCATCAACGCCACCGACCTGGATGCGATGGTGTCGGGCAACAACGGCCTGTCGATGCTGAAAAACGTGCCGGGCGCGAGCTACACCGCCACCGACGGCCTCGGTCTCGACATCTCCGCCACCAGCCTGTTCGTACGCGGTTTCCGCATGAATGAAATGGGCATCACCTTCGAAGGCGTGCCGCTGAACGACAACGGCTTCCTCTCGCTTACCGGAACCAGCGTGGTCAACGTCGGCGTGCCCGATGGCATCGGCTCGATCACGGTCAGCCCGGGCGGCGCGCCGGTCAGCGTGTTCTCGAGCAGCGTCAACGGCGGCAGCCTCGAGTACCGGCTGGCAGAACTGCAGGACACACCCAGCCTGCGCATCAAGCAGGGCGTGGGCAGCAACAACACCCTGGTCACCACGGTCTCGGGCCAGAGCGGCCAGCTGGGCGAGCACGGCCCGAAGCTGCTGGTCGACCTGCAGCGCGTGTCGGCCGACAAGTACCAGGGCGCCGGCACGCAGAAGTTCCTGCGCGGCGACCTGAAGGCCCAGCAGGATGTGGCATGGGGTGACTTCACCGTGTTCCTGTCCGACAGCAAGGCCGCGGTGTGGGGCTACAACAACATCTCCTTCGACATGATCCGCAAGCTGGGCTGGAAGGCCGACAGCTTCTATCCGGACTATGCGTGGGCGTACTACGTGGCCTCGCCGGAGAACGCCGACAAATCCTGCGGCGCCTACACGTGCGGTGAGCTGTCCGAACTGATTCCGTACGACACCGGTCAGGTGACCCGTGACCGCGTCGCGTCGATCAACCACCGCTTCCAGATCACGCCAGCGCTCAGCGGCAACGTGCAGCTGTACAACGCCAACAGCCACACCCAGGCCACCTTGACCGACCCGACCGTGCCGTCACCCAACGGTGCGCCCTTCTCTGAACAGGTGCAGACGCCGCACCTCAATCGCTTGGGCGGCATGTTCAACCTGCAGTTCGAGACCGGTGCGCACACCATCACTACCGGCTTCTGGCAGGAGAAGAGCAAGGCGGCCGCCAAGACCGAGTGGTACCAGCAGCCGCTGCTGGGGGAGGGCAAACCACTGAAGGCCACCGGGCCGTTCGATGTGTACGGGCCGGAGTTCCAGACCGACAACGCATCCAGCTGGGTGACCCGTTCACGGCAGTTCTACCTGCATGACAACTACGCTGTCACCGACACGCTGGTGCTGGGGCTGGGCTTCAAGGCGGTGGACTTCAGCACCACCGGCGGTGGGATCGGCGACGCGCCGGAGCGGCCGGTGAACGGCACGCTGCGCGCCAAGAGCAACTTCCTGCCGCATGTGTCGCTGTACTGGAGCCCGACCGAGCGGACCGATGCCTTCATCGACCTGGCCAACACCATGAACGGCTATCGCGTGGCCCAGCGCGGCAACATCGGCTACACCGCATCGGCCTGGACCATCACCGACCAGGAAGAGTTCGACCGCGTGGCCGGCACTCTGCGGCCGGAGAAGAACTGGAACCTGACGGTCGGCGCCAGCCATCGCTTCGACCGGCTGACGGTGACGGCGGACGTGTTCTACAACGACATCCGCAACCGCCTGCTGTCGGCGGCGGTCGGCACCCAGTTCGCACAGATCAATACGGTGCGGCTGATGCCGAAGATGCATGTGATCGGCGCCGACCTCGGTATCACCGCCGACCTCACCGATCATCTGCAGTTCTACCAGGGCCTCGCACTGGCGCGCTCGTACTACGACAGCGATTTCGTGGTGGGCGATACCGTGTACCCGATCAAGGGCAACGCACAGCCGGGCTATCCGCAGCTGTCGCTGGTCAGCGACCTGTCCACGCACTTTGGCGGCTGGCGCTTCGGTGCCACCAGCACCTCGTACCTGCGCCAGCCCTTCACCTATGAAAACGACATCCGCGTGCCGACGTTCTGGCAGGTCAACGCATACACGGCCTACAAGCTGGGGCCGGACAGCCTGGTGCCGGGGCTGGAGCTGCGGCTGGACGTGAGCAACCTGTTCAACCGCAACAACATCGGCACCGCCACCATCGCCGGTTCGTCGTTCTCGGGGGATTACCAGACCCTGCAGCGCAGCGCACCCCGGCAGGTGATGTTCAGTACGTCGATGGCGTTCTGAGATACGAAACGGGGTCCGGAACGGGGTCGGATCCCTTTGCCACGCAAAGGGCTCCGACCCCATCCGCTGTTTGCACGATCTGCACTGATTTCGTGGCACCAACGCAAGGTTCCCACAATGTTGCTGGGTCATCCTGTACGCATGGCACAGCAGAACCCCCGTTTCCCTCCGGTCCGCAGACGCGTCCATGGACGTCCGCGTCCGGTGCCGTTCGCGGCACCGGCGGTCGACCTGGAGGCCGAGTACCAGTTCTGGCAGGTCTATGACCGCGTGGTCCGGCCCCTGCCCGGGGGCGGCTTCCGCCTGGCCTGGCTTGTGCTGCAGACCGTATACCGGGCACGGGCGCGCTATCCCGGCGACACCCACAAGCTCGCGCTGTCACGCGTGCTGTTCGGCGCGAACATGACCGCCGACCGCGCCGCCGAGCTGGAGGAACTGTACGCGCTGGTCAGCCGGCGGCTGGCGGCGGTGGCGGTACGCGGCCAGGATCCCCTCCGCATGATGGGGTCCTGATCCGTCCCGCATCACCCACCACGCGCGGCACCGCCTCCGTCAGCTGACCTTGCAGGGCATGCAGATCCGTCCCACCCCGCCGGCACCGGCACGCAGGTCAGGGTCGAAGAACTCCTCCTGGCTGCGGATCTGCCCGCAGCGGCTGCAGACCTTCTTTTCCTTCGACTCCAGTCCCTGCACCTGCTCGATCACCTGATCGACCGCTGCCGAGCGGATTTCCGTGCCGGCCACCTCAATCAGGCGATAGAGCCGGTCGGACAGTGTCTGCACCGGGTCGCTGCCGAGGTTGAAGCGGTTGATGCGCAGGAAGCGATAGCCGTAGCTTTCCAGCGTCAGCTGGCGCTCGACATCGGCCTCCACCAGATAGCGCTCGTGGTTGCCCACATGCACCGGCTTGTCGCGGCGGAAATGGAACTCGAAGCCGTCGTACTCGATCACGATCTGCAGTGCGCCGCGCACGGTCTGCACGGTCACCAGGAAGTCCACGCGCCACGCCGGGTGCTGGTAGGTCGGGTCGAGCTGGCGCAGGTAGTCGCCCACCGGGAACTGCGGAATGATCTCGACCGCATCGCCATGTTCCAACACGAACGGCGTCTGCTGCAGCCACTGCAGCACCTTCGATTCCATCGGGCTGCGCGCGTCGGTCTGCGCGGCGTCGGGCGCGGGGCGATCCAACTGGCTGGCGTAGTAACGCAGGGCATTGCCGATCGCACCGCGGAACGCATCGACCGGCATCGAATGGACGAACCAGATCGCCTCCTGCGCACGGGAGAAGCCGACATTCAGGCGCTGCACCTTCAGCTTGTCCTCCACCGCATCCACCGCGCCGCTCAGGCTGACCGGGAAGATGTAGTTCAGCGCGTCCTGGCCGGCGGTCGCCACCATCGAATAGAAGATCAGCCCGCGTTCCTCACCCTGGCAGGAGTCGACCGTCATCACCTTCAGCCGAAGCCGCTCTTCGAACTCGCGGCCGCGCGGATGATTGAACAGCGCCTTGGACAACAGCGTCTGCTGCTCGCGGAACGGCGTGATGATGCCCACCGTGGGCGGCGCCTCCGTATCCAGCAGTTCAACCAGGCGCTCGGCAATGAACGCCGCTTCCGCGTCGTTGGTGCTGCGGCTGGTGCGGTGCCCGCTGGCATCGACCTGGCTGAAGCGGATCACCTCCTGCAGCGGCCGGCTGCGGATCTTCAGTGCCTGCAGCTGGTGGTTGTAGAAGGTGGAGGACGAGAAACCAATCAGTTCCGCATAGCTGCGGAAATGCTTGCGCAGCATCACCGAGTACGAGGCCGAGAGCGAACAGAATTCCAGCACCGAGCGCTTCACATCGAACATGGCCAGGCGTTCCAGCACGTCGGCCTGCTGGCTGACGTTGGCGCGGAAGTAGTTGACCAGGTCCGAGCGGTACTTGTCGTTCAGCGCGATGCTGGCGTTGGCCGCCTTGACGTTGGAGAACTGCTTGGAGTCGCCCAGCACCACCACCTTGCGCGCACGCAGCAGCGCCGGCAGCGCCTGCGCCACTGACACCTGCGAGCCTTCATCGATCACCAGCACGTCGAACAGGTCCGGTGCCAGCGGCATGTACTCGCCGAACTCGCGGATGCTCGCGATCATCACCGGGAACGACTCGCGCACGCTCTCGAACTTGTCCACCGGGAATTTCTGCCGGTTGGCGATCACGCCTGCCAACGCCCGCGCGTCGGCGCGGTGATGGTCCATGAAGCTGATCAGGCGCCCATCCACGTGGGCATTCATCACCGAGGTATTCAGGCGCTCCAGCTTGGTCTTGGTGCCCACATAGTCGTATTGCGGCGCATCGACGAAGGCCTTGCACGTGGCCATCCAGCCCTGCAGGAAGCGCAGGGTCAGCGCCCACAGCGAGGGGTCGTCCTTCGGCTCGGCCAGCAGGGTCTCGACGATGGCCGGATTGAGCCGCGCCAGCAGGGTCATCGCCTGCCGTGCAACCGCTGCACCCGGTCCCGGCGCGGTGCCGTGGGCAATCTGTCGATAGCTGGCCGGTAGCTGCGTGCCCAGGCCTTCGGCCTCCAGCTTCATGCGCAGCGCGTTCGCACCCTGCACGATGGCCTGCAACGCTGCGGCATCGTGCTTGAGCAGCAGCGGCCGGGTGGTACCCAGCTGGTTGAGCTGCAGTTCCAGCCCGCGTACCGCATTGCCGCGCAGCAGATAGCCCAGCACCGGCATTTTCAGCTGCTGGTATTGCAGCAGCAGCGTGCCCAGCAGCCGTACCTGGTCGGCATCCAACGACTCGAACAGGTCCCAGCCGTCGACCGGTCGGTCGGCAAGGAAGGCCGTTGTCACCGCATCGCGGCGGATGCGCTCGTCCAGCGACGCCGGGGTGTAGTCGGTGCTGCCGAACAGATCGGCAAGATAGGCCTCAAGCACGTCGGCCTGGGCAGTCACCGCTTCCAGCTCGGCCAGCACGTTGGCATCCATCACCGCGTGCACCTGCTGCAACACCGCAGGTGCGCGTTCGCCCAGCTCCGCTTCCTGCTCGTGCATGGTCTTCACGGCGGCAAGCGAGACGCGCCCCAGCGTCTGCACGGTGCTGGAGATGGCCTGCCGCAGGGTCTGTGCGGTGTCCTGGCGCTCGCTCTCAAGAGCGGGCTGGTTGGCCTTCATGGCCTTGGCGAAGGCCGAAATCTGGCTGATGGTGCCGGTGGAGGTCAGGCGCTTGAAGTTGGCTGCCTGCTGGCCGAGCCGCAGAATCGGGTTGGGGAAATCACGATCGTGGCGAACCCGGCTCATCGCATCGGACAGCTTGTCGTACACCACGTCCAGCGCTTCGGTCTTGTCCGACAGCACCAGGCAGCTCTTCTTGTTGAACGCACAGTCGGCGGCAATGGCGGTGATGGTGTGCGACTTGCCGGTGCCGGGCGGGCCTTCGACCACCACGATCCGCCCCTGCGGCTCGCGCACCGCCAGCAGGATCTTGCGCTGTTCCTCGTTCAGCGGGATGGGCGAATCGAACACCATGCGCTCCACCAGCGGCAGCGCATCCCAGGCCGATTCCACCCGTTCCCCGATCGGCTCGGGGTTGCGCATCAGCACGCCTTCCACCATGCCGTGGAACAGATCCACCAGCTTCGACCCACCATTGCGGGCCTGGTCGATGATCTCCTCGAAATCATTCAGCAGCGCTTCGTCGGCGCGCTCGAATGCAGCCAGGTGCAGGGCAGGCGACAGCGCCACGGTGGCGGTAGAGGCCTCGCTGGCGGATGAGGACAGCGAGACCTCACCGCCCAGATCCACCGCGTTGGCCACCTGCCGGAACAGCGATGCCGCCACTTCGAACAGGCTCTGTGCCGGATCGAGGTACTGGATGCGCTCCTGGATCGGCGACACCCATTCGCGCGCCATGCCCACGGCCAGTTCCTGCAGCACGAAGTCGATCGCGCGCCGGTTGGCGAACAGGCGGTTGCTGAGCGTCAGGGTGTAACCGGACCCATCCTTGGCCCGCACCACGTCCAGCGGCAGATAGAACACCGGGTACTGCACGCCTGCGTACTTGAGCGTGCCCACGTAGAGATACAGCTGCAGGCCATCGCCGGTGGCGACATAGGTTTCCAGGTCGCGGAACTCATGGAAGGCGTCGGCCGCCACGAAGTTCTCGAAGAACGCCATCAGCGCGCTGATCGTCCCGTCACGGGTCAGCTGGTGCTCGCAAGCCTGCTGCAGCGGCAGTTCGTCGCCGGTGGCCAGCAAGCGCGCCAGCACCTCCGGCAGGGTCTGGTACAGATCCACAACGGAGCGGGTGACCAGGTCCGATTCAGCCGCGTGCAGCGAATCCATCACCCAGTACGCCTGGCCCTGCAGTGGGCCGGCCAGATGCGCGATCAGCGGCCGCACCACCTGCACGCACATCGCATCCACCAAGGTGCCCTGCACCGATTCCACCCAGGCTTCCGGGTCTTCCAGTGCACCGGCCATGCTGGCACGTGCCTTGTCCAGCACGGCCACGCGTACCATGGCGATGGCGGTCTCGGTGATGGCGTTGACCTGCTCTTCGACGATGCGGCGCAGCGTCGCGCTGATCGGCCGGGTATAGCTGCGCGGGCCGATGGTGAACGAAAGCTCCTCGCCGGAGGGCCGGCTGAGCAGCTTCCACAGCTCCTTGTCCAACGCCGGATACGGCGCGGTGCGCATGCCCGCGCGGAAGCCGGAATCGCTGGTCAGCACGATGCGGCGCCGCGGTGCCTGCGCGCGCTTGAAATCCGATTCAAGGAAATCGCGGAAGTACTGCGAGATCCGCACCGCGATTTCGCGCATCTTCGCTTCACCCAGATGCCCGCCGCCGCCGGTTGCCGCAGGTGTCAGCGGGGTGGACGCATCGGAGGTCGGCAGGTGCGGCGGCTGGGGAGTGCTCATGTATGGCAGGGCGGGCACCTGGCAGGGCAGGCACCGCTAGGGACTGGGCCCTGCATGGTCGCACGCGTCGCCCACGGCGGGGAGGGGGCCAGTGCCCTCCAGTACCGACGGCAGGATCATGTGCGACGTCAGCGATCGCCAGAACAGCGACTCGTCGTAGCTGTCAAAGTCGGTCCGGACCAGAATCGGCGACGGCAAACCCTGCGCGCGCAGGCGCAGGCGGATACTGGCGACTTCCTCACTCAGCCCCATGCCGAACAGCACCAGCTGCACCTTCGCATCGCGCAGCACGAACGATTCCTGCAGGCGCGTACCGAGGCCGGCCGCCAGGAACGTTCCCACCAGGTCGTAGTTGCGCCATTCCAGCACCGACAGGCCGCTGTCCACGCTGTAGATCGATTCCATGCGGATCAGGCCGCGCCGTCCTATCGTCCGTGATATCCGCTGACGGGCGGCCTCCTGCCCGCCCATGATGAGCATCCTGAGCAAAACCGCGTCTCCTTGTGTATGGGCTCGCGGAAATGGTCAGGGCGCAGGTGGCATGGCAGATATCAGATGAATCTGATTCCTTCGTGCATGCAACAGAGTGCTATGCACCTGGCTTGCCCCGGTCCAGCTGCCGGTAACCGATGGCCTCGGCCAGGTGCGCGGTCCGGATGGTCTCGCTTTCGGCAAGATCGGCAATGGTGCGTGCCACGCGCAGGATGCGATGCATCGCCCGCGCCGACAGCTGCAGGCGCTCGATGGCTTGTTCCAGCAGGTCCTGGTCGGCTTCGCTCAAGCGCGTGCACGCACGCAGGGCGGCAGGAGGCAGGTGCGCGTTGAGGCCACCACGCGACTGTTGCCGCGCATGTGCCGCTTCCACCCGCGAGCGAACACTGGCGCTGGGCTCGCCCAGCGGCGTGCTCTCGCGCAGCTCCACCGCATCCATGCGACTCACGTTGATGTGCAGGTCGATGCGGTCCAGCAACGGGCCGGATACTCGTGCGCGGTAGCGGGTGATGCGTTCGTCGCTGCACAGGCAGCGGTTGCTGCGGTCGCCGGCCCAGCCGCAGGGGCATGGGTTCATCGCCGCCACAAGTTGGAAGCGCGCGGGATAGACCACGCTGCGCGCCGCGCGGGAAATGCGGATGTGGCCCGACTCCAGCGGCTCGCGCAGGGTTTCCAGCGCACTGCGGTTCCACTCGGGCAGCTCATCCAGAAACAGCACGCCGTGATGCGCCAGCGAGATCTCGCCAGGGCAGGGCGGATTACCGCCGCCCACCAACGCCGCCGCGCTCGCACTGTGGTGCGGCGCCCGGAACGGCCGCTGTCGCCAGCGCTTCGGGTCCAGCCCTTCGCCGCTGACCGAGGTAATGGCGGCCAACTGCAGGGCATCGATCTCTTCGGAATCCGGCAACAGGCTGGGCAGGCGCGAGGCCAGCAGGGTCTTGCCGCAGCCCGGGCTGCCGATCAGCAATAGATGATGGCCACCGGCCGCCGCCACTTCCAACGCCCGGCGCGCGAGCGCCTGCCCGCGTACGTCGGCGAGATCCGGCAATGGCAGTGGTGTGGTGTCGACGCGTTCCACCTGCGGCAGCAAACGTGGATTCCCGAGCCCGGCACAGCATTCCAACAGAGTGCGCGCCACGCGCACATCGGCATGCTGCGCGAGGGCAGCTTCGGCAGCGTTGCCGGGTGGCACGATCAAGGTGCGCCCAGCTTCGGCGGCGGCGATGGCGGCGGGCAGCGCGCCGGACACCGGGCGCAGCTCACCGGTCAGGCCCAGCTCGCCGAGGAACTCGTACTGCAGCAGCGACTGCGGATCGACCTGGCCACTGGCAGCGAGGATGCCCAAGGCAATCGCCAGATCGTAGCGTCCGCCTTCCTTGGGCAGGTCGGCCGGGGCGAGGTTCAAGGTGATGCGCCGCTGCGGAAAATCGAAGCGCGCGCAGAGCAGGGCGGCACGCACGCGCTCGCGCGACTCACGCACGCTGGTCTCTGCCAGGCCGACAATCTGGGTAACCGGCAGACCGCCAGAGAGATGTACCTCGATGCGCACCAGCGGGGCGTCGACCCCGGCGCGGGCACGGCTGTGGACCAGCGCCAGGCTCATGTGTGGTTTCCTGCGGACAGACTCTCGATGGTGCGGTCGGCGGTCTGCGGGTGCTATCGGGGCTTGCAGGTGATGCGCCTAGGTGGATTCTGGCCCGCAGGCCACGCCCACGCGTAATGCGCTGCCGTATGACCCAACAAACTACGTGTTGACAAGGTGGAACGAGCGTTCTACCTTGGCGCTATGGACAAGCCCATGACCGACACCAAGCAGAAGATCCTGGCAACGGTCGAAGCGCTGATCTATCAGAACGGTATCCATGCCACGGGCATGGACCTGCTGGTGAAGACCTCCGGCGTCGCCCGCAAGAGCATCTACCGTCATTTCGAAAACAAGGACGAGGTCGCAGCCGCTGCATTGAGTGCGCGCGACGTGCGTTGGCTCGACTGGTTCATGCAGGAATGCAACAAGGCCGATGGCCCCGAAGAACGCATCCTGCGCATGTTCACCGTGCTCAAGGGGTGGTTCCAGTCGGAAGGCTACCGCGGCTGTGCGTTCATCAACACCGCAGGCGAAGTCGGAAATCCCGATGATCCGATCAGGGTGATCGCCAAGCACCATAAACGGAAACTGCTCGACTACACGCTTGAGCTCACAGGCCAGCTGGACATCAAGCAGCCGGCCACTCTGGCACGGCAACTGCTGGTGCTGGTGGAAGGCGCAATCACCATATCGCGCGTAATGGGCGACTACGACGCCGCAGACAATGCAAGAGACGTCGCGCAGTTGCTGCTGAAACAGGCCACGCGTTAGCGCCCGGGCGACACCGAATCCGTTGAAGCAACCCGTTCATCCATTTTGACTGGAGGTCACACCGTGTCCGCTGCTGAAACCCGTCCCCCGCTTCCCCCCTTCACCCTTGAATCGGCGATCCAGAAGGTTCGCCTTGCCGAAGATGGTTGGAACACCCGCGATGCCGACAAGGTCGCGCTTGCCTACTCGCTCGACACCACGTGGCGTAATCGTGCCGAGTTTACCGACGGTCGGGAGGAAGCCCGGCAGTTCCTTGCGCGCAAATGGAAGAAGGAGCTGGAGTACCGCCTGATCAAGGAACTATGGGCCTTTACCGGGAACCGTATCGCCGTGCGCTATGCGTACGAATGGCGCGACGATTCCGGCAACTGGTTCCGCTCGTATGGAAACGAGAACTGGGAATTCGGGGCGGATGGTTTGATGGTGCGTCGCTTCTCGTGCATCAACGACATGCCCATCAAGGAAAGCGAGCGCAAGTTCCACTGGCCGCTGGGGCGTCGCCCGTATGATCATCCAGGGCTGTCCGATCTGGGCATGTAAGCTTGCTGGGTCTGTCGCAGCGGCTTGATCCAGCGCACGCCCAGCTCGCGAGGGTGCTGATCTTGGCCGCAAGCGGCTGCGCAGCAGCCATCACGTAGTGGGTCGCCAATGGAGAAAGCCGCGCGCGAAGGCTTCTTTGGCCTGCTCAAACGCGAGCGGATCTATCGAACGAACTACACCCCACTGGATGCGGCACGAGCGGATGTGTTTGACGACATCGAGCGACTCCCCCATCCATGCGGCGAAGGATCGTCCAGCTAGATCGGAAGTTTGCAGCCCTTCTACAACCGTCCGTGATTTCGGGGTAGAACCCCACCCACCTACTCGGAGATCGGCCGCAGGCCATCTATTTCGAGGATTCCGCTGAACAACGTCGCGGGATTACACAACTAAGTGCCCAGCTTCCCGCTAACGGAATAGAGAGGCTCCAACAGCCATTCATAGAGTTTGCGGCGCTCGCCCATGATGTCGGCTTCCAGCTGCATGCCAGGACGAAGTGGTTCCGTCTTACCGTAAGCCAGCACTCCCTGTTGATCCAACGAGACCAGGACTCGATACAGGGACCGCTTTGCATCGCCGTCCTTCTGGGATCCCGTCAGCGCGCTGCGAGAGATGCGGATGACCGTTCCTTCGTGGGCTCCAAACTTCTGGTAAGGATAAGCTTGATAGCGCAGGAGAACTCGGTCGCCTGATTTGACGAACCCAATGGCCGAACTGGGCACCAGCAGCTGTGCTCTAAGCTCGGACCCCTTGGGAAGCAGGCTGAGAATGGGCTGTCCCGGCTGCACCGCCTGGCCTGCCTCGACGAGTCGATTTGCCACCAATCCCGTTACCGGTGCTCGAAGCAGCAGCTCTCCGTCGGCCTCCATCCGGACGGTCTCCTGACTCAATGCAGCCAGATCACGTTCAGAAGCCGCCTTGGCGGAGAGCCTCTGATGGGGAATTTCTGCAAGCCGCTGTTCCAGTTCGGCCAAGTTCCGCCGAATTGAGGTCGCTTGGCGTTGAAGCGCTTGTTGTGCGTTGACCGCCTCGAGCATCGATTGCTCTTGTTGGTTGATCTGAACCAGGCTTACGTAGCGCTCAACCTCGACGCTCCGATATCGGGCGAGGGTCTCGCGACCAATTCGCACCTGCTCGCCGCGGGTGTGGATCTCTGCCTCGATCTGCGAAAGCTCGCGCAGCAGCGCAGTGCGTTGGGCCTTCGCACCCTCCTGCTGTGCTGAGAGCTGCCTGTCCTGAAATCCGCTCATCGCCTCCACACTGGTCATACGGGAGCGTTGTGCCTCAAGCAAGGTCGACACGGCATCCTGTCCTGAGGAGGTGACCCGCGGCACGTTGATCGTCAGCAGCCCGTCCTGGCGTTGGACGTGATCCCCTTCTTCAATATCCAGTCTCGCAACCACACCTGCCGACGGAGCGACCATAGTGGAAAGCCCGAGATCGGGCACAAGCTCACCCAAAACCCTCGATCTGCGTGAATACTCGGCCAAGCAAAGGAAGCTGACGATGGCCAAGGCAGCCATCGCTGCGAACACCGCCAGAATCCAGAAGCGGAGCGGTTGCGCCAGGGATACTCCACCAAGCCAACTTCGCCGCTGGGCATCGATGGCTTCTTTGCGGAATAGGCCACTCATGCCGGGACCTCCTCGACGCCACCTTGTGCCGCCTCCATGGAGCTTGACGCGTTCTGCGTCAGGACGCGTGCCACAGCACCGGCGTGCATGATCAGCACCCGGTCGGCACTGGCGATGGTCTCTGGGCGATGGGCGATGATCACCCGGGTCAGCTCAAGCCGCCCGACGGCTTCATTCACCAGCCTTTCCCGCTCAACATCCAGATGGCTGGTTGCCTCGTCCAGGAAGAGCAACCGGGGCTCGCGATACAGCGCGCGTGCGAGGATCACCCGCTGCTTCTGACCGCCAGAGAGGGTCGTCCCCATGTCGCCGATCAGGCTGTTGTAGCCCATGGGCATCGCTGCGATATCGTCATGCACGGCGGCCAACTGTGCGGCTTCACGCACCCTGGCTTCATCATGGTGATCGTCTTCGAAGGCGATGTTCTCGCTGACACTTCCCGCGAAGAGCTGGTCATCCTGCATCACCGCGCCGACCATGCGGCGATACTCGCTTACGCTGATCTTTGACAGAGGCACGCCTCCGATGCGGATCTCACCTTCCGTCGGCTGGAGAAGGCCAAGGAGTATCTTGACCAGTGTGGTCTTTCCGCAGCCGGATTGGCCGATGATGGCGACGGATTCACCAGGATCCACCACAAAGCTGCAGTTCCTCAGCACCCATGGTTCTCCTGGGGCATAGCGGAAGCCAAGCCCTTCGACCTCAATTCGGATGCCGTCCGGCGACAGAGCGCTGGTGCTGGAAGTGAGGCTCTCTGGTTCGGCGAGAACAATGTCGGAGAGTCGTTCGCCGTGCAGGCGAAGCATGCGGAATTCCACCCACTTGTCGATCAACGCTCCCACCCGCTGTGAAAACTGGTCTTTGTAGGCGAGGTAAGCAATCAGCATGCCGACGGAGAACACGTTTTCCATCGCCAGTAGTGCACCCAGCCAAATAGCCGCAACGCGCTCCAGCCCAAACAGCAAGTGATTGGCGCCACCGAAGCTCAGCCCAAACTTCGAGAGCCAAACGTCTTGATTGACCGTTTCGTTCATAAGGTTGAAGTAGCCTGCTTGGCGAACGGATTCTCGGCCGGCGACCTTTACCGATTGAACTCCGCGAATGGACTCAAGCAGATGGCTCTCTTGGCGTGCACCGGCGATCAATTGCTTCTCTGTGCCTCGCCGGAGGGGCGCGAAGGCACAGGCACGCGCGACTGCATACAGAGCAACCGCAAGCAGCGTGACCAGCGCAAGCTTCCAGCTGTAGAGCAGCATCATTCCCAGCGTAATAATCGCCATTAGGCCATCAATAAGCGCCTCTACGAAGCTTGTCGTCAATGTCTGCTGGATGGATTGGACGCTTCCCATCCGTGAGGTGACATCACCTAGATGGCGCTTCTCAAAGAAGTCCAAGGGCAAATGCAGCAGGTGCCGGAAGACGTTCCCGGTCCATTGGAGGTTAAGCCGGTTCGACAGGTAGATGACCGCTCGGCCTCGGATCTGCCCGATGCAGACCTGCAGCAGCAGCGCCAAGGCAAACCCCGTGCCCAGTACGGTCAGCAAGTCTCTGTCATGGGCAATGAGCGCTTGGTCGACGGTCCATTGCATGAAGAATGGTGCTATCAGGACGAACACCTGAAGAGCAAGGGACAGGAGCAGCAGCAAGCCAAAGGCCTGCCAGAGCCCGTCGATCCTTCCTGTCAGCTGTGCAAGCGAGACGGCCGGCGGGCGAGGGGTAGCCCGGAACTCGGCAGTTGGATGCAACTCCAGAACGATTCCAGTGAAGTGCCTTGAGACTTCCTCCAAGGAAAGCTTGCGCTTGCCAAAGGCCGGATCCAGAACGGTAACGCCATTGCGATGCACCTTGTTGATCACGACGAAGTGATTGAGGTCCCAGTGCGCGATGCAAGGCAGTAGAAGTTGGCTCAAGTGCTCCAGGTCTAGGCGTAGTGGGCGGCAGCGAAAGCCGAGCGCTCCCCCGATTTCAATAATTTGAGCCAGAGTCGCACCCTTAAGAGAAAGGGCATGGCGGCGACGGAGTTCTCGGAGTCCAATCTTGTTGCCATGATGTGATGCAACCATGGCCAAGCATGCAAGTCCGCATTCCGCCGCTTCGGATTGAGTGACGGCGTCAATAAACTAAGATCTTCAGAAAGTGTGAAAGGAGGATTTGAAAGTCCTTGTTGTACCACTGCTGTAGCAGATGCACACGGCGCATGGTCTCTAGCGGATAAGGCTGTCGGCCACGACGCCCAGCACCCAAGTAGTGCGGGTCAACGAATGCCTACAACCCCTCCCATGGCACTACCTGCTCTACTTCGGCAAAGAAGATCGCGCGCCGGGTCGGCTTGCTCTGGCGCAATCCATCAGGCTGCAGGCGAGCGGCCGGCACCACCGGCAGAGCATCCCTCTGTGTACACCGGCGCAAGAGCTGAAGAAAGTAGAAGGGCTGCGAAAGCTGGTCCATTTTTCTATTGCGCTTTTACACGAAATTAATTGTCAGGTGGGCGAACCTTTCTCTGCTCTGTAGCTGCCACAAGTGCCCCATAAGCAAGTGAGCCTACCACTACAGAGATCAGTCCCGTGCTCCATATATTTCTAGAGCCAATTATTGCCCAGATAATTATGGCCCCGGCGCCCCAGGTCATGAGGAAGTTCAGAGAATTGATAGACCACCGCAAGCCGAAGTGATGCTGAAGTTGATCCACACCAATGGATCGGCCAACCTTCTTTAATAGCCATAGTGCAAGTAATGGTTTCGGATAAATCATGCAGTCTATTCCTCTTGCTATGAATTCTTTCAGTCAGGTGCCGTCGATTTTCACGGCGGCACCCTTGAGAATTATCTTTCTCTTTTCGTAACTGGAACGGGCTTGCGATAGCCGGTAATCGCACCCGCTACCAGGCCGACAGCAAAGCCAATAGGGCCACCTGTCAAGCCACCAGCAGCAGCCCCCACCGCCATATCTCGAAACTGCTGGTGACTCTCTGGAGTGTAAATGCTTGCTCCTTGATTTCCGCCGCTAACCTCGATTACTTCTGCATGTGTCAGATTACGCATTATGGAACTCCTAGTTAGATTGCGCAGATCCCCGCGCCCGGGGTCGAGATTTTTTTGACAAATCCCCAGGAAAAGCTTCTGTTTTCCATCAGTGAATCGGGTCTTCGACGCCCGGCCACCCTGTTGACGGTGGCGCTATTAGAGTTGCCTGATGTTGTTGCAAAAGCCAAGGGGTTGGGGCAATGCCGTCAAAACCCGGGATGTCTTTGGCGTTGTTGCATAGGGGGGGGGCATTTCATGAGCCCTTGCGGGACATCGCATCCGGCGGGCATGGGCCGCTTCGTCAGGTTCTTCCGGTAGAGGATTCAGTGCGTGGCAAATACGACATTGCTTGCCCGGCGAGGAAGTTCAGGTGCCCATGCGATGTTGAATCACCCCGGTTTCTGTAGACACCCCGAAGCTTCATTGTGAATGCTGCTTTTCGAACTCCACCGGAGACAGCCCGTTGTTGTGTCCTTTCTGTCGTCTGGTGTTGTAGAACATCTCGATGCAGTTGAAGACGTAGGACTTTGCTTCCTTGCGTGTCACGTTGATCCGGCGTTTGAAGCGCTCGCGCTTGAGAAGTTGGAAGAAGTTCTCGGCGAGCGAGGCCGTTGTGTCGCAGGCACTGGCGGACAAGCTGTTTCCGGGGGGCGGCGCCGTCGGCAAGTTCCTGTATGCCGATGCGCAGCACCCCATCCAGGTGGTCGGCGTGGTCAAGACGCTTTCCCGGCCTGTTCTGAAGACCGATGCAGACAATGACATGTCACTCATCCTGCCGTTGATTCCGGACGGGCCCCGCGTGATGTTCACCATCCGTGCTGCGGATGGGCGAGTGGCGGACGTGATTGCGTCCAGTGAGGCCGCGTTGTCGCAGCGCGATGCGAACCGCACCATCGCCCGCAGCATCTCGTTCCGGGAGCTGCGCGCCGACTACTTCCGCCACGATCAAACCATGGCGATCATGTTCCTGAGCTCCGGGTTGGCGCTGTTGGTGGTAACTGCAACGGGCGTGTATGGACTGGCCAGCTTCTGGGTCCGCAAGCGGTATCGTCAGATCGGTATCCGGCGCGCACTGCGCGCCCGCAAATCCGACATCCTGCGGTACTTCCTGGTGGAGAACCTGATTCTCACCGCCGCCGGGTCTGCTGTCGGCACCGCACTGGCCATCGGTCTGAACATGGCCGTGGCCCGGTACTACGAGGTAGCCAGGATCGAGGCGCCATTTCTCGCGATTGGCGTGCTGACCGTGCTTCTGTTGGGCCAGGCCGCAGCCTATGCTCCGGCCCGACGAGCAGCCAAAGAAGCCCCGGTAGCGATCCTGCAGCGCGTGATGCTTACTGGCCGGTCATCCGGCTAGTGCTTCTGCCAGCGCACCGTTCCTTACGAGCGGTGCGGGTCAACGGTAGCGTCGAGCCCGCACCGCTGCTTGCGGGGCACGCGCCCTGCGACGCTACGCAACCTCGCCTCGAACCACGACGGCTCGTCAGGCGCCACCAGCAACCGCGCGCGGCTCGGGTCCTGGCTCAGCCAACGGCGGAAGTTGGCGTGCAGGTATGCGATATCAGGCGCACGCCGCAATGCATCCGTAGGGATTCGGATCACCACGCGCGGCGATGCGTTCTCCACCGCCAGCACCCGAACGCCCTTGCACCGGATTTCGAAGGATGTCGCTTCGGAATAGCGCGTGTGCAGTTCAAAACCTTCCTGGGCCTTCGCGGCCACGAAGCCGAGCGCATCACTTCGCAGCAACCGGTAATCGAACGCATGCAGCGTTTGATAGGCCCACACCTGCTCGCCTGCAGGTTTGGGCCAGTGCATCCACACTACGATGGCCAAGAGGACGCACAGTGCCGCAGCGGCAAGGCCGCGCCTCTTCATTCGTAGCGCCGGGAATGGGAAGAAGGCCACGTTCACAAGCGCGCTGTCACTCCCCTGGCCGCACCCGTTCGTGGATGAAGGCGGTAAGTGCGATATCGGCCATCACCAGCCCCTCCATCACCCGGTCGCCCACGTACTGATCGGGCTTACCGTTTTGGCGCGTGCGCTCGGCCGCCAGCAGGATCTCCTGCACGACGCGCTGGCCCGTCAGCGCGCAGTCGGCGTCGGACAACTGCATCTGCCTGCTGCGCAGGTGATGGTGTTCGGGCCACGGCTGACCGTCGGCCGCAGCGCCTGCGCCGATGCTGCGAAGGATGGCGATGAGGCTGTTGGGGTCCAGGGCAGGGGCGGGCGAGGGCGCTTCCTGGATGGGGCGCGGGTGAGGGGAGTGCGGTGTGGTCATGGCAGGCTCCGTGCAAGCAGGCAGAAGCCGCCACCGATAAAGGTGGCGGACGATGCGTGGCTCGAAAACCGGTTGCTGTTGTAAGGCCGGCGGGTACAAGACCCCCACGCACCGCCCGCCATAGCCGGCAGACGGATTGCCAGCCGGCACCACGCGGGGTGGTGCCGGCTGACAAGCGTAAACAACAACAGCAATCGGGTTTTCGACGCCCGGCCACCCGTTGTCGGTGGCCCTACCAGAGTTGCCTGATGTTGTTGGAAATGCCAAGGGGTTGGGGTCAATGCCGCCAAAGCCCGAGACGTTTTTAGCATTCTCGCATAGGGGCCAGCGCTGCGAGACGCGTTGAGGGCAGGACTCTTGGCCTTTGTGTGATGAGTCCGCCCGGTTCATCCTCTGGACGACACTAGGTGAGGGAAATACGACAAAGCTCAGCCATGGCGCCGACGGTTGCCTATGCAAGGGGACTTGAGAATGTCATTGCCTGAGTAGTGAACCAGAGCCGTCACTAGTGCTAGGTCCGCATTTGGTCGCCTAGCTTTCGTCTCATATTGACCTTAGTGCCATTCTTGCCCGGGCTAGAGCTTGAGGCAAATCCGCGATCCTTGAGCGCATTAAGCAACCTCGGGACCCCATCAGTATGGGGTATCTCGACGCTCCGGCCTTCAGCCAATCTGGCCAGGTCTCCACCAAGGGCGATCAAAGCAACTGACGCCACCGGCCAAGATATGACCGGCATCGCTTGCACGAGAAGGCTCATTGTCCATTTTTTCTCATAGGTCCCAGACTGCAACTTCTTGGAGGCCAATTCAGCGAGGCCGATCTGGAAAGCCATGCCAGCCTTCGTGGCTTGCTCGGCTAGATGACCAAGAACTTCTTCCTTCTCGTTGAGTAGATCCTCGCCCATTACCGCAAAGACTCGCAGCGCATCGTCAATAGGCATTGCGCCAACTAGGTAGAGGCGAGTGGCAAGCGGGAAATCGATTCGCGACTCCAATTCAGTTAGGCGTACGTCATTCCATTGGCACCCAACATAGGAGGCCAATGCAGTGAAATCCCGCTCGGCGAGCACGGTCCAAATGCTCTCACAAAGCTCAAGCCGACCGTGTTGAGCCAATAGGCGCAGCCGGCTGTCAGAGACAGCGTCGGTCAGAATCTCGGAAGCGGTAATAACCATGGTTGAAGTAAGGGCGAGAACTGCCTCGTCGTCTAGGTTGGACTCGGTTGCAATCCACTCTTGTAAGCGCTCATCTTCCTCTTTGCCAGTCCACAGTGCCCGACCAAGCGTCTCTGCATCCTGCGTGGCGTAGTCACTGAGAATGATTCGGATCGCTCTCTCATCAATCTCATCTTTCAAGTTGTCGCCAGTGCGTGGCCTTTGAGCCTCGTATGATTTTAGAGCGCCGACCCTGTCTGTGATCCTGTTGGCACGCATGGCGCTATCCCATAAGTGCGGATCAAGATCATCCAGTGCAGGGAACGAGCACGAAGTCAAGGTAAAGTAGCGACGCGCCAGCTTTTCGTTGTCCTTGATCGCTTTAGTTGCCATCAGAACCACATCGGCTGACTCATCCAGCTTCACCGCTTGGGCGACCAGTTCGCTAATAATGGTGTCTGCGTATTTCGTAATGAATTCGCGAAGTCCGGAAATGCGCTCTGATGCAATCAGTTGAGATATTGTAACCGGCGGCTGATGTTCTGGGGGCTGCTGACCATTAAGGGCCACAAGCCTTAGCATTGATACACTAGGTGAAAGCGCGTCCAGCGCAATCAGCTCGGAAAGCACTTCTGGCGACGTTCTTTGATTAAGTCTACTGAAGCGTACCTGCGCTTCGCCGATCCACCGCCACCCAGGGGATGTTCGGGGTAGATGCGTAATTAGCAACGTCACATCATGAAGCGCTTCAATACGCTTCTTGAAAGAGGAGTCGGACTCACTGATAGCTTTAAGCTGAGCAAGTTCAAGCGCGCTGAGAACGGCCAGGACGCGGCTGGGGACTGGGGAGTCTAACGATGGATCTTGACTCGTGAGGATAGAGCTGAATAGGTTGGATCGAAGATGGAAGACGGCTTGAACTAGCGCCGCCGCTTCATTTCTTTCAATTAGGACGTCGAGAGATTGAAGGAAGCGAGGCAGGTGGTCTAGGGCGTCGCTTAAGATGCGTTGGAGGTGATCAACGTTAGTGGGTATTTTTGTGTCACGGTAGCTGATTGCTAGGTGGAGCAACAGCTCAGCGATGATGCCTCTGCCCTGATCAATGTTCCGTGGCCGAATCTTCTTCAGAAGCTTGACGGGTTCCTTAATATTTGCCTGCACATCGCAAACCTCGCCCTGCCTAAGCTTCAGGACTAGCTCCATATCATCGCGGCCAATCGCATGGCCGTAGAAGTGTCAAAGATAATCGGCGTAGTCCTCATCAAGGTGGCCAGCGACTAGTAGGTAGCGAATAGTTTCATTTTCCGACAGTTCCTTAGTGTATTCCTCCTGGTAACCGCCGCGCAGGGCATCAGAAAGCGGAAGCTTGTGCAAATCTCTTAGCGCTTCGTGCGTTGCTGCTATTTGGCTTTGGAGTTCGCCGTTGTCGGCCTCCACTACGCCGAGTCGCTCAAGGTAATTCGTCTCGAGAAGAACCGACGGCATATGGAACCGCTGGCCTGTGCGCGAACCACTCGCTACGAACTGCATCGTTTGGCTAGCTGTCGCCAGTTCCGTGAACCTGCCATCCTCTAAGAACTCCATGAAGGAAACGTGATTGCCATTCCAGTGGATATGGCTGGCATTGTGAGAGTTAGCGTGCAACTGGGCGTGATACCAAACGCATGCCCTTAGCTCCGATCTACTGGTCGCGGCGTCTTTGATCTTGCGCGCCTGCAAGCGCTCGATTTCGGCGATTTTAAGCCTTAATTCCTCGGAGCACTTGTTTCGCCACGACGAGTAGCCAGAGATTAGCTCATACAGAAATCCTGTGCGCTTTGAGAGTTGCCAGTACTGATCCGAGTGAAGGTTTTTTACAACAATGAGCGCGAATAGTTTGTTCCAAGCCAACGGGAGATCTGTAGCCAAAATATTCGCAAAAATATCGAGTTCGTTGACTATGTTCTTTACAAGTCGCATATCGTCGACACGATAGGAGACGGTCTCCACGAGTTCGTCGTCAATTCGCTGCGCGAATGATTTTCCGTCTAGAATTCGCTGACCTAAAAGTTCGATCATCTTGGCATGCGAGTTCTCTTTATTGATCACTGGCACCACCGGAAGAACGACATCGAAGAACTTGGTCTTCTCGCTTCCCGCAAAGAGCTCGTCATTCAGTGCATAGATAAAGCGGATATCTCGCTTTATCTGGGGGGACTCGTTTACTATGGCGTTGATTTCGCGAAGTCGAAAGAAAACATCCTGTATTCCGAATCTGTCTAGATCTTCAATTATCACTACATCAATGTTGCTGCTCTGAAAGCAATATATTATTTCATCAACATTCTTGTGGAGTACAGAGCTGTGCTGGAGGCTTTCGATTTTGCCGCCCTTAATTGACCAGCCGTCGATGTTGAGCAATGACATGGATCGTACGAGCTGATATACGATCCACACTGCTGCGGCGAACACCATCGCAAGTGCCCAAGAGGGCGGTAGCCATGCTAATTTTGTGGCGAGCCAGTTGAGAGTTAAGTTTTTGGGCGGATTGGCCCCGAACAAGTAAAGCCTAGCTCCAGCCAGGATGGCCAGACTAAGGCAGAATGTAGTGAGCCAGGCTCGGTAGCGGGATGGCTGGATGATTCGTTTAAGGCGAGTGCGAGGGAGGCTGGTTGCGGGGACCGAGTATAGGAGCTGCTGAACGATGGTTTCCTCGATGCGGTCGATTAGGAGGCGCACATCCTCATCGGCAGATTTTTGTGCTTTGGAACGCGCACTACCGAGCGGCGGCATCTCCGCTTCATCTGCGCTTTCCGCAACGATGCCATCTTTCCGAAATGTCGCTAGCGAGACCGACGCGTATGTAAAGCCGCGGTGGTTCTCCTTGAATGTTCGGATAAGACTGCTCTTCCCCGCGCCGTACCCGCCGGTGATTGCGATGTTGCGCACATGCGGATTGGTCATGGCTCTCGCCATTTCCTGCTCGTAGCGCCTAGATTGCGCTGGTTCAAGCAGAACCGGTGTAAGCGTCTCGAGTCCCTGTTCTTCCGAAGGTAGGCGCTTGAATGCTCGAGTGGCAGCCAGAATGTGCAGCCAAGCTCCCTTCAGTCGCTGCCTGAACTGATATGCAGGCGCAGTCATTCCTGTGGCCCTCCTAGCGGAGAGTAAGCATCAGAGCTTAGGAACGGCAACACGCGTACCGCTCCATGACTGAGTCGAATTTCCATGTATGTCCCCTTATCCCGGCGCTATGGAGGCCGCAAGCTAAGTCTAGCGTTTATCGATGTACCGCGGACCATCGGAATGGGCCGCTTCTCGCCAAGTCGTGTGTGGAGTCTTTTTTTTGTTCGGAAGAGAGTTTGATCTAACCTTTCAAGATCCCTAAATTCCTTAAGACGCCAGTGCGGAAGCACTACTTGTGCGCATGTATCTGTCAGCGCAGGAAATTGAGCGAGGGATGCCCTTGTCGAATGCCCTGCCTGAGCTGAACATAGGGCTTTTTTGGTGGGCGCTATCGGAAGGCGCGATCTGCCCCGCAGGCTGGCCGGTGACGGCAAGGATGGCCGGTGCGTAGTTTCTGATTTCCTTCAGCGTGATTAGTTGGGTGAGGTATAAGTCGGGCTACTGCTTTGGAAAGTCGAAGTGAGTGTAGAGAGAGGGTGCGCTCATGCGCTTACCGGACTGCCTGCGCTATTCATCGCGAAACTGGCGACTCGCGGAGCAAGCTTGGAATGAGGTCCACTTCTCTCCGGGCTGACGATACGTCGCTCTTAGCGTAAGCAGTTGTGATGTGCGCCAGACCCATTTTTAATTCTCTTTGGCGGTTGAGAGGAAAGAAGACGCGCGCAACCGTGCCCTGCGGAAGAAGACGCCGACTTGTCGAGTCAGCCTCATTCCTCCATCAGTTGATGATCTCCCCACTCCCGGACGCAACAAACTCCCTCAACTGCCGAACGAACTCCGCGTCGTAGAGCTCCCACTCCGTAATCTCCCCAACAACCCGCAACGGCTCCGCACTCCGATACGACCGCGTCGGATTCCCGGGAAACTTCTTGTTGGTCACGTTCGGGTCGTCCTCAAACGGCCCGGTCGGCTCCACCACATACACACGCGGTCGCCCCTCACCCTTGGCCATCTCCGCAGCCAGCCCGGCGCCCTTTGCAATTGTGGTGAAGTAGATGTGGTTCATCACCACGCTGTCGCGATAGTTGGAGCGGAAGCCCGCGCTCAGCAGTTCGCCCACCGAGAGGTCAGCCCGGGTGCCGTGATAAAACGGCCCGGCAACCTGGTCGCAGGTGTCATGCGAAACGGGTGTCCATTCGGTGTCCTGTGCCATCGGCACTACCCCTACCTGTCCTGCCGGATCGACAGGCCGGCGAGTCTAGGGCGCCGGGCGGGCCTTGCGGCAAGGCCCCATCAGGGAAATACTCTGTAAGTGGGAGGCGCGGTGCGCCTCCTTTTTTCATTCTGCCTTGCCGCGGCCTTCCAGCTCGCGCACCGCTGTTTCCAGCGCATCCAGCTTCTCGCGGGTCTTCAGCAGCACCGCACGCTGCACTTCAAATTCCTCGCGGGTCACCAGGTCCAGCTTGGCCAGCCCCGCCTGCAGCGCGCTCTTGAAGGTGGCCTGCAGTTCCTCGCGCGATTCGCGCAGGCCCGGCGGCACCAGGTCGCTGAGGCGACGGGCGAGGTCATCGATTTGGTTCAGGTCGATCATGGGGTGCTCCGTGGGGTGGTGGGCCTGCGCATCCGGCGCGGCCACAGCTGTTCGGCAGTAAGGATACTGCTGGCCCCGGGCTGCCGGACAGGCGCTGCGGGTTTCGCACCGGCCGCGTTCAGGCGCTATCCTCCACGCCGGAATACAGGAGATAGACGATGAAGATGGTCATGGCGGTGATCAAGCCGTTCAAGCTCGACGACGTGCGCGAAGCGCTGGCCGAGCGCGGGGTCACCGGGATCACGGTGACGGAAGTGAAGGGCTTCGGTCGCCAGAAGGGCCATACCGAGCTGTACCGCGGCGCCGAGTACGTGGTCGACTTCCTGCCGAAGGTGAAGCTGGAAGTGGCGGTCACCGACGATCAGGTGGACGTGGTGGTGGAAGCCATCGTGAAGGCAGCGGGGACCGGCAAGATCGGAGACGGCAAGGTGTTCGTGTACGACCTGGGCAGCGTGGTGCGTATTCGTACGGGTGAGCTGGACGCGGACGCGCTGTAAGCCGTTTTTGTAGAGCCGAGCCCACGCTCGGCGGGTGCAAAGAGCAGCCGAGCGTGGGCTCGGCTCTACAGAAAAGTGGTCGAGCAAGCTCGACCTCTACCGGCGCTTCGCCCACTTGTAGAACCGCTTCCAGCCCTGCCGCACGGCCGCCACCCAACCCGGGTCAGCCACCAGCGCGGCCTGCGCGGCACTCGGCGCCTGGCCGGTCACGCGCTGGCGCATCTTCAGCAGGTTCTTCATGTCGCTGCGGCTCAGCTGCCGGCTCAGCGGGTTGCGGCGCAGCCAGCGCGGTACGCGCCAGGCCGAGGTGAAGTCCAGCAGCACCGGAACACCGGCGCTGACCACCACGTTGGTGCCATGCAGGTCGTTGTGGGTGATGCCGGCGGCATGCAGGCGGGTGATCGCGTGCTGCAGCTGCTCGAACACTTCATTGCCCACCGCCTGCGCGGTGCTGAGCGTCTGGCCGGGGATGAATTCCATGCCCAGCGCCAGGCCGCCGAGGGTGCCGAGCAGGGCCGGGGCGTGCTTCCAGCCGCCCAGGCGTTCCAGCATGCGCGCCTCGCGGCGCACCATCAGCCGGGCGATCGGCGACACGGGGGTGCCACGGTAGCGGGAGTAGTCCTTCACCACCGCCGGACGGCCGTCCAGACAGGTGCGGTAGACATCGGGGGCGAGGAAGCGTTCACCGCGCTTGAGCAGCAGCGGCGCCACGGCGTCATCGCCGCAGGACGGGGAGGGGGTAATGGAAGGGATCATCTGGGGTCTCGGGCGACCCGGTGGGCGGCGCTGAAGCGTCAAGCGAACCGGTACGACTGGGGGAACTGGCTAAACTTTCGTTAAGTCAATTTTAGTACCGGCGAGTTCGCTATTCCACGATTTGTCGGAGAAATGTCGGCGCCGTGGCTGGAACAGTTCGTCACATACATTCGGACAATTCTGTCTCACTTTTTTAAAAGGCATTGAATTTCAATGGCTTGCAAGGCCGGCCGTCTCCGCTCACACGGCAGCGCTGCGCGCCGCGCACGCCCGGCTTGACCCCGGCGCACGGCCTGCCGACCATAAGCTGTTACACGCGACATCGACGGCCGCACCCACCCGGCACGTCCCCGTCTCCTGCCGCGTTCCCCCACTGATGCCGGCCCTGCGGCCGCATCGCCCTGTTTCCCTGTCCGGCGTGTGCTGGAGGAAAGTGTTTTGATCATCAAAATCGTACTTGCGGCGCTGTTCGTGTCCTGCGTGCTGTACATCCACTTCCGTGGCAAGGTCCGTGCGCGCTGGTCGCGCCAGCTGCTGGACCATTCCAGCTTCATGGCCCCGATCAACGTGGTCATGTACATGTTCTCGAAGGTGCCGACCACGCCGTTCCTGGACCCGGGCAAGGAATTCCCGCAGCTGGAGCCGCTGCGGCAGAACTGGCAGATGATCCGCGACGAGGCGCTGGCGCTGCGCGATGCGCAGGCGATCGCCGCCTCCAGCACGTTCAACGATGCCGGCTTCAATTCGTTCTTCCGCCGCGGCTGGAAGCGCTTCTACTTGAAGTGGTACGGCCCCTCGCACCCGTCCGCCAAGGCGATGTGCCCGAAGACCACCGCGCTGCTGGAATCGCTGCCCGACGTGCGCGCGGCGATGTTCGCGCAGCTGCCGTCGGGCAGTGAGCTGCGCCCGCACCGCGACCCGTTTGCCGGTTCGCTGCGCCTGCACCTGGGCCTGGCTACGCCCAACAACGATGCCTGCTACATCGAAGTGGACGGCATCAAGAAGAGCTGGCGCGACGGCGAGTGGATGATGTTCGACGAAACCTACATCCACCATGCGCACAACGAGACGCCCGATGACCGGGTGATCCTGTTCTGCGATATCGCCCGTCCGCTGCGCTTCGGCCTGCCGGGTCTGTTCAACCGCCTGGTGGCGTCCACGCTGCTGGCCGGTGGGGCATCGCCGAACCTGCCGGGTGACCCGACCGGTGGCGTCAACAAGGCCTTCGGCAGCGTCTACAAGGTGCGGCTGAAGGCCAAGGCCCTGCGCGAGCGCAGCGTGGTGGCCTACCAGGTGATCAAGTGGGGCCTGGTGGTGGCGGTGATCGCTGGTATCTGGGCGCTTTGAGGGAAAAGCAGCCGAGCGTGGGCTCGGCTCTACAGGACTCCGCGAGGCATGTTGTAGAGCCGAGCCCATGCTCGGCTTGGTCTACCGCAACCTGTCCGAAGAGCAGCCGAGCATGGCTCGGCTCTACAGAAGGCAAAAACCCGCGCTGTCGCCAGCGCGGGTTTTTGTTTTTGGGCCCTGCGCGTTCTGTTGTAGAGCCGAGCCCACGCTCGGCTGCATTTCGCGCAGAAGCAGCCGAGCATGGGCTCGGCTCTACAGGATCAACCCTTCAGCGCCGCCTTCACGAACGGCGGGGTCACCAGCACGCCGGTGTGCAGCGCGGCGGTGTAGTACAGGGTGTCGAAGGTCTTGGCGGCCGAATCGGCCTGGCGGAAGTCGAAGCTGCTGTCGCCCTTGCGCGCCAGGGTCACGCTCCACCAGCCGGTGGGGTAGCACGGCTGCGGGAACGGCAGGGTCTTGAACGAGCCGAAGCCGGCCTTGCCCATTTCGGTACGCATTTCGTTGATCAGCTCCAGCTGCATCAGCGGCGACTCGGACTGCTGCACCAGGATGCCGTCGTCCTTCAGGGCTTTGAAGCAGCTCTCGTAGAACGCCTTGTTGAACAGGCCTTCGCCCGGGCCGACCGGATCGGTCGAATCGACGATCACCACGTCCACGCTGCCAGCCGGGCAGTTGGCCATGTAGGCCACGCCGTCATCGAACATCAGCTCGGCGCGCGGGTCGTTGTTGGAATCGCACAGTTCCGGGAAGTGCTTGCGCGCCATCACCGTCACCTGCTCGTCGATGTCGCACTGGGTCACGCTCTCCACGCCCTTGTGCTTGAGCACTTCGCGCAGGGTGCCGCAGTCGCCGCCGCCGATGATCACCACGCGCTTGGGCGCGGCGTGGGTGAACAGCACCGGGTGGCTGATCATCTCGTGGTAGAAGAAGTTGTCCTTGCTGGTCAGCATGATGGCCCCATCGATGGTCATCAGGTTGCCCCAGTCGGTGGTCTGGAAGATCTCGATCTTCTGGAACGGCGACTGCACTTCGTCCAGCTTGCCGGTGATGCGGTAGCCGATGGCCGAGCCGGTGCGCTCGAAGTGTTCGATGTACCAGTTGCTGTTGTCAGTCATGGGAAAGCATTCCTGTTCGGAAGGGATGGAGCCGGGCTGAAGGCGGGGTGCCACGCATCCGGACGGATCGGCCCGTTCAGGTTGGAACCTGCCGCGGGCGCGGGCGCGCATGATAACGAACCTGTGGGCATATAGGCGTTATCATGCCCCCCCTTTTATTTGCCACAAGGCCGACTGCAATGACCGATTGGTCCCTCGACCAAGCCCGCAAGACCTACTCGATCCCGCACTGGGCGGATGGTTATTTCGACGTGGATCAGGCCGGGCACATGGTGGTGAGACCGACCGGGGCGGATGGCCCGGTGGTGTCGCTGCCCAAGGTGGTGGATGCCGCGCGCGCGGCCGGCGCCAAGCTGCCGCTGCTGGTGCGCTTCCCGGACATCCTCGGCCAGCGCCTGGGCAAGCTGCAGGCGGCGTTCGCCCAGGCCCAGCAGGATTGGGACTACCCGGGCGGCTACACCGCCGTGTACCCGATCAAGGTGAACCAGCACCGCGGCGTGGCCGGTACCCTGGCCAGCCACCACGGTGAGGGCTTCGGCCTGGAAGCGGGCAGCAAGCCGGAACTGATGGCCGTGCTGGCGCTGTCGCGCCCGGGTGGCCTGATCGTCTGCAACGGCTACAAGGACCGCGAGTACATCCGCCTGGCCCTGATCGGCCGCAAGCTGGGCCTGCAGACCTTCATCGTCATCGAGAAGCCGTCCGAGCTGAAGCTGGTGCTGGAAGAATCCAAGGCGCTGGACGTGAAGCCGGGCCTGGGCGTGCGCATGCGCCTGGCCTCGCTGGGCGCCGGCAAGTGGCAGAACAGCGGTGGCGACAAGGCCAAGTTCGGCCTGTCCCCGCGCCAGCTGCTGGACCTGTGGAAGTCGCTGCGCGATACCGAATATGCCGACTGCCTGAGCCTGCTGCATTTCCACATGGGCTCGCAGATCTCCAACGTGCGCGACATTGCCAACGGCATGCGCGAAGCCACCCGTTACTTCGTCGAGCTGTCACAGCTGGGTGCGAAGATCACCCACGTCGACGTCGGCGGCGGCCTGGGCGTGGACTATGAAGGCACCCGTTCGCGCAGCTTCTGCTCGATCAACTACGGCCTGAATTCGTACGCCAGCAACATCGTGCAGCCGCTGGCCAACGCCTGCGAAGAACACGGCCTGACCCCGCCGCGCATCGTCACCGAGTGCGGCCGCGCGATGACCGCGCACCACGCGGTGCTGATCGCCAACGTGTCCGAAGTGGAACAGGCGCAGGAAGGCCGCGTGCCGGATCAGCACGACGACGAGCCGGCTTCGATCCGCCACCTGCGCGAGATCCACGAGGAGCTGGACGTGCGTCCGGCGGTGGAGCTGTTCCAGGAAGCGCAGCACTTCCACGCCGAAGGCCTGTCCAGCTATGCGCTGGGCCAGATCGACCTGCCGCAGCGTGCGCGGATCGACGATCTGTTCTATGCCATCGCCCACGGTGTGCGTGCGCGCCTGAGCTACGACGAGAAGAGCCATCGCCCGGCACTGGATGAACTGAACGAGCGCCTGGTCGACAAGTACTTCGTCAACTTCAGCGTGTTCGAGTCGATTCCCGATGCGTGGGCGATCGACCAGGTGTTCCCGATCGTGCCGATCGAGCGCCTGAACGAAACGCCGGATCGCCGCGGCATCATCGCCGACATGACCTGCGATTCCGATGGCATGGTCAAGACCTACGTCGAGAACGAAAGCCTGGACAGCTCGCTGCCGCTGCACGCGATCAAGCACGGCGAGAGCTACCGCATCGGTTTCTTCATGGTCGGTGCCTACCAGGAAATCCTCGGCGACATCCACAACCTGTTCGGTGATACCGATGCGGTGGAAGTGCTGGCCGATGCCGATGGCTATGCCATTACCCAGCAGCGTCGCGGCGACACCACCGATGTGATGCTGGATTACGTGGGCTACAAGCTGGATGACCTGCGTGCAGCCTACGCCGACCGCGTGGCATCGGCAGACCTGTCGCCGGAGCGCGCGCAGGAACTGTCCGAAGCGCTGGAAGCGGGCCTGACTGGTTACACCTACCTATCCGACGAACCGCTGGTCTGATGGACGGCGCCGGGCCTGCCCGGCGCCACCGTTGCCGATGAGCGCACGCGCGATCTTCCACCTGTTCCTGCATGCCGCCGTGCCAGCCCTGCTGGCATGGCTGTTCTGGCGCAAGCGCTTTGCGTCGGCGTGGCTGTTGCTGCTGCTGGGCTGGATCATCGACCTGGACCATCTGCTGGCCGACCCGATCTACGCCCCGAACCGCTGCAGCATCGGCTTCCACCCACTGCATACCGCGCCGGCGATTGTCGTGTATGCGGGCCTGTGCGTGCCGAAGAAGACGCGGCTGGTGGGGATTGGCCTGATGATCCACATCGTGCTGGATGCCATCGACTGCTGGTGGATGCACCACCGCTGATGCTTGATGCGTGTCGACCAAGGTCGACACCTACCGGGGTGCACGATAACCCACGGAACTGACGCACTAGCTTTGGTAGATGCCGACCTTGGTCGGCGCTCTTGATGCGTGTCGACCAAGGTCGACACCTACTGGGTGGCGCGTGATCCGGTAGCGCCGGGCCATGCCCGGCGAGCGCAGCGGCGCGTCACCCCACCGGCAACCACAGCGTCGCGCGCAACCCCGGTTGCGCATTCTCCAACGTCAACCGTCCGCCATAACTGGCAGCGATATCACCCACGATGGCCAGCCCCAGGCCGCTGCTGCTTTCGCGCTCATCCAACCGCACGCCGCGCTGGGTAACCTGCGCCAGCGCCTCGGCTGCCAGACCCGGGCCGTCATCGCGCACGTCGATGCGCAACTGCCCTTCGTCCGCACGCGCCGTCACTGTCACGTCCCGCTGTGCCCACTTGCCGGCGTTGTCGAGCAGGTTGCCAAGCATCTCTTCCAGGTCGGCGCTGGCACCGGCGAACTGCAGGTCGTCGGCAATACCCTCGGCCTGGAACTGCAGTGCACGCTCGCCATGCACCCGTGCCATCAACCTGCACATCGCCTGCGCCACCGCTGCCACCGGCGTGCGCTCGCGATGATCGGCGGTCAACCCGGCGGCAAGATAGCGGTCGACACTGGCCTGCATGCGCGCGCCCTGCTCGCGCAGCGTTGCGCGCCACTCGCGGCCTTCGCCATCGGCTTCGGCGGCAAGCACGCTCAGCGGTGTTTTCAGCGCATGCGCCAAGTCCTGTGCACTGGTACGCGCGCGCGCCACCATCCGTTGCTGGTGGTCCAGCAGCGCGTTGAGCTCGTCACCCAGCGGCGCGATTTCAGCGCCCAGTCCCGCCGTATCGATGCGCTGTGCATCGCCGCGGCGCACACGCTCCAACTGCGTACCGAGACGTTGCAGCGGGCGCAGGCCGAAATGCACCTGGCTGGCCAGTACCGCCAGCCAAGCAGCGACCAGTACCGCCAGCGCCATCGCGCTGCGTTGGCGGAACGCGGCGACGTCGGCGTCCAGTGCGCTGCGGTCGGTGGCGACCACGGCAACATAGGGTTGGTTCGCGCGTGGCAGGCGCACCTGCTGCACGCGCGCGCGCAGCGACTGCTGCAGCGGGCCTGGCAGATTGCGTTCGGCCGGGCCCGCAACCGATGCGGCCAGTGTTTCATCCCACAGCGATCGCGACTGCAGCAGCACCTTGCCGCTGCCATCGGCGATCTGCCAGTACGCGCCGGAGAACACGCGCTGGAATCGCGCGTCGTTGGGCTCCTGGCGCAACTGCAGTTGGCCGTCGGCATCAATCTCGGCCTGCGCCAGCAGGGTCAGCATGTCCTGCTGCAGTTCGTTGTCCAGGCGGTCGCGCGCGCTGCGCTTGAACAGTTCGCCCAGCAGCGCACTGGCCAGTGCCGAGACCAGCAGCAGGCCGATGCCACCGGCCAGCAGCAGCCGGCGTCGCAGTGACGGTTGCCGGCTCACGGCGCGGCCAACCGCCAGCCCTGGCCGCGTACGGTCTGGATCAGGTCGGCGCCGAGCTTGCGGCGCACGCGCCCCAGCAGCACGTCCAGCGCATTCGAATCGGGGTCATGACCGCCATCGAACACGTGTTCACCCAAGCGGTCACGGCCGATCACCTGGCCGCTGTGGTGGATGAAGTAGCTGAGCAGGCGGAACTCCTGCGGGCTCAGTGCCAGTGCCTGGCCATCCAGGTCGAAGCGCCCGGCATTGACGTCCAGCTGCAGCGGGCCGCACTGCAGGCGCGGGCTGGCGTGGCCATGGCTGCGACGGATCAGCGCGCGCAGGCGCAGCACCAGTTCGTCGGCCTGGAAGGGTTTGGTCAGGTAGTCGTCGGCGCCGGCATCGAAGCCGGCCAGCTTGTCGTGCCAGCGTCCGCGTGCGGTCAGCACCAGCACCGGGAAGTCGCGGCCATTGCCGCGCCAGCGCTCGATCACGCTCAGGCCATCCAGCCCGGGCAAGCCCAGATCGACGATGGCGGCCTGCAGGTCTTCCACCTGGCCGATCTCCTCGGCCTGGCGACCATCGGCAACCACGTCGACCACGTAACCGGCCTGCTCCAGCAGCGGCTGCAGGCGCTCGGCCAATGCAGCATCGTCTTCGGCCAACAGGATGCGCATCAGTCGTCCAGCTCCGTCTTCAGCAGCCTGCCGTTGCGCGCATCATAGTCCAGCTCCACCACCACGCCGTCGGCGCGCAGGATCTCCACTTCGTAAACGCCATCGTCCAGCTCCACTTCCAGCAGCTGGCCGGGGTGGCGCTTGAGTGCATCGCGCACCACGCTTTCCAGCGGCACGTAGCGGCCCTGTTGCACGGCCCGGCGCGCGACCTGCTGCGCCGGGTCCTGGGCAGGGCCGGTGGCGGTCGGGGCGCTGGCCAGCGCCAGCAGCAAGGGCAGGGAAGACAGGATCGGCACGTGGATGATGGGGAATGGGGAACAGGCACCAGTGTGCCGCCGCCGACTAACGGTTGGCTAACAGCGCTGGCTAAGTGGCTGTTAACCGCGCGGCGCATCGTGGCGTTGCCGGGATGGTCCGGCACCAAACAGGAGAACCCCCATGTTGAAGTCGCTCACCCTCGCCACTGTCGTCGCGTTCGCCGTCACTCCCGCCGCCCAGGCCGCACCGCTGGGCATGGCCCAGGTCGAACAGACCCTGCGCAAGGCCGGCTACACCCAGATCCATGAGATCGAGCGCGATGACGGCCTGTGGGAAGCCGACGTCAGCCGCGCCGACGGCCGCTTCAGCGAGGTGTATGTGGACCCGAAGACCGGCGAGATCTTCGACGAGCACGATAGCCGCGCATTGCTGAGTACCGAACAGGTGCTGGCCATGGCGCAGTCGCAGGGACTGCGTGAAATCCATTCGCTGGAACGCGACGGTGCGACGTGGTCGCTGGAAGCCCGCAATGCCCGCAACCAGCGCGTGGAAGTGCGCCTGAGTGGGTATGACGGCCGCATTCTGCACAGCGAGCGCGATGGCTGGCTGGATTGATGCCTGCTGGGGTGGGTGTGTCGACCAAGGTCGACACCTACCGGGTAGAGCCGGCCGCCGGCTGGGTTGAGCTGCGCTTCGGTAGATGCCGACCTTGGTCGGCACAGGGCCGGAAAAGCGTGTCGACCAAGGTCGACCCCCACCGATTGATGGCGGGTAGAGCCGGCCGCTGGCCGGATTGAGCTGCGCTTTGGTAGATGCCGACCTTGGTCGGCACAGGGCCGGAAAAGCGTGTCGACCAAGGTCGACACCTACCGATTGATGGCGGGTAGAGCCGGCCGCTGGCCGGATTGAGCTGCGCTTCGGTAGATGCCGACCTTGGTCGGCACAGGGCCGGAAGAGCGTGTCGACCAAGGTCGACACCTACCGATTGATGGCGGGTAGAGCCGGCCGCTGGCCGGCGGCTGCACGGTGTTTCCGACATCCGGAGGTTGCCGGCCAGCGGCCGGCACTACCAAGCCCTTACCAGCCGTAAGGCGGCGGGTAGTCCCAATAGCCCGGGCCACCACCGTAGTAGCCACCACCACCATACGGCCCAAAGAAGCCCGGGCCCTTGCCTTCGCTCACGTGGATGTTGACGTTGACCCCACGGGTCTTGCCTTCATCGTTGGTGTAGTTCTTGCTGAGGTTGAGCGTGGCGGCGTTGTAGTGGGTGTTGCCGTAATTCTTGGCGTAGCCGATGCCGGTGGTGAAGCTGCCGGACACCTTGACCTTGTCATCCGTCACGTCGGCGATCCTGCCGTCGCCATTCACGCGCGGGCCGGTCTTGTCGCCGTAGAACGTGCCCGGCGGATCCTGCTGCAGGGTCGGATCGTTGAGATAGCGGATCGGCGTCTGCGGCACGGACAGGTCCAGGCCGGAGGCCTGCGGCGCGGTGGCGCCGGCGGCGGACTGCGCCAACGCGGTCCCGGGCAGGGCGGCCAGGCACAGCAGCAGGGTCAGGGGGCGGATCATGACGGCGCTCCAACGGAGAGGGGCCGCGCAGCACGCGGCGGTACAGGCCGACGCTAGCAGGCGTTGCTTGAATGATGCCTGTCGGCGCCCACTTGCGGTAGAGCCAGGCCATGCCTGGCTGCACGCTACAACCGCCCGAACCCGAACAGCGCCGCCAGCGGATGCTTGCGCCGCTCGATCCCGGCCCGCAGCAGTCCGGCGCCGATCATCGAATAGGTGATGCCGTTGCCGCCGTAGGCCATGGCGAACTGCACCCGCGGGCCCCACTGCTTATGCGGCCCGAAGAACGGCAGGCCGTCGGCGGTCTCGGCAAAGGTGCCCGCCCACGAGAACGCCGGCGTCGGCTGCAGGTGCGGGAACCACTGCAGCAGCTGCTTCATCAGTTTGCGGGCCTTGCTTTCCACCCGGCCATCGCGGCGGGCGGGAATATCGATGGCATCGTCCAGCCCGCCCACCAGCAGCCGGCGGTCGCCGGTGGCGCGCAGGTACAGGTAGGGACGCGCGCTCTCCCAGACCATCGTGCGCTGCAGCCAGCCCAGTTCGTCGGCGTTGATCGGGTCGGTGATGAAGGCGTAGCTGCTGCGGTTGCGGGCTACGCGCGGGTCCAGCCATTGCTGGTTGGCATAGCCCATCGCCAACACCACGTGGCGGGCGCGGATCTGCATGCCGGATTCGGTGCGCGCAGTCACGCCGCGCGTGCTGGGGGTGAGGGTATGCAGCACGGTGCGGTCGTGGACCACGCCGCCGCGCTTGCGCACACGCTCGAGCAGGCCATAGGCCAGACGGTACGGATCCACGCGCGCGGCCTGGCGGGTCAGCAACGCGCCGCCGGCATCGACGCTGAAACGTTCCTGCAGCGCATCGCGGTCCAGCCAGCGCGCATCCAGGCCGATGCCACGGCGCGCCTCGCCTTCGGCCATCAGCCGCGGTACGTCACGGCGGCGACTGGCCAGGTACAGGCTGTCCATCTGCTTGAAATCCACGTCCTTCAGGCCGCGTGCCACTTGGCGCAGGGCCGGGATCGCATCCGCGCATGCCTGGTAGGCCAGCGCCGCAGCGTCTTCGCCATACTGCGAAGTCAGCTCCAGCAGATGGGTGTCGATCTCGTACTGCAGCAACGCGGTACTGGCTGCGGTGCTGCCCCAGCCGATGTCGCGCTGCTCGATCACTGCAACGTCGTGCCCATGGGCCGACAGCTCATCGGCGATCAGCGCGCCGGTGATGCCGCCACCGACCACCAGTACATCGCACTGCAGATCCTGTTCCAGCGGCGGAAAGGCCTGGATCAGGCCGTTGCGCACCGCCCACCACGGGTAGCCACTCTTCAGGTCCATGCGCGTTGGTGCTCAGGCAGTGGGGTGGCCGGTATGCGGGGTCTGGATCAGTTCGGACAGATCGAAGCCCTGCAGGCGTGCGGCTGCCAGATAATGTTCCTGCACGGTGGCATCCAGCCGGGGCTCACGCGCCAGCAGCCACAGGTACTTGCGATCGGGGCTGCCGACCAGGGCAACGCTGTAGTCCGGCGCCACCTGCATCACCCAGTAGTCACCCTTGGCGAAGGGCAGCCAGCGCAGGCCCTTGGGCAGGAAGCTGACTTCCAGCCGCGCGCTGTCGTTGTCGATCGCGCACGCCTCACCGGTGGCTTCCTCGACCTCGCCGTCCATGCGGCAGCGGTTGGTGACGCCCACGTTGCCGTTGTCGAGCAGCTGGTAATGGGCCGACACGTCGGTGCAGCCCTCCGGCTCGTGGCGCATCGGCAGGCGGGCGATCTCGTACCAGGTGCCCAGGTAGCGGGGCAGCTTGAGGTCGGTAACGGTCTTCAGGGGCGGCAGGTCGGTCATTGTCAGGCGTGGCAGGAGAGGGCCTCCACGATGACGAGGACACTGCCACGGGCGGGTGAAGCCGGGGCGAGGGCCATGTCCAGAACATTCCGTCGCCCCGGCGGAGCGCGTGCCGTCATCGGCGCAGCGGTATGCTTCCGCCAGCGCCGCGTTTTTCCGATCCAACCGCAGTGGAGGTGCCGATGTACCAGGTGATCCTGTTGAAGAGTGAAACCCAGTTCGCCCGCGAGCAGTGGCCGCAGGTCGACGATCTGGTGGATTTCGAAGGCGTGGCCTACAGCCTGCGCGCCGGGCCGCGCCAGCCGTTGCCGACCGAGCATGCCTGGCACCCGATCGCGGTGTACGCACCGGATGAGATCACCGAGGAAGAATTCCAGGAGTGGTACGCGTTGCAGCAGCCACAGGTGGAAGAGCTGCGGCTGAAGTACTGAGCCGCCGCCACCCACCAGCTCCTGCGCATCCGCCGTTTACAGCACCTGCCGTATAGTCGCGCGCAGGCGCGGTGGTCCGCGTGAACCGGTGTGGCTGGCTTGTCTTCCTTCTTCCGAACGATCCTGGTGCGTGGCCCGTGGTTGGGCCTGCTGTTGTGCTGCACGTTGCTGCTGGCTGTGCCGGCGCTGGCCCAGGATGATGACCCCACACCGAAGCAGCAGCTGGCGCAGATCGACAGCACGCTGAAGGATGTTGCACGCAAGCGCGTTGACGCCGAGGCCACCGAAACGCTGGGCACGCTTTCGGAAACTGCATCACAGGCCAAGCGCGATGCCGAGGCGCTGGAAAAGACCCTGCAGCCGCAGCTGGACCAGCTCAACGAGCAGCTGACGCAGCTGGGCGATGCGCCCAAGGACACCACTGAACCGCCGGAGCTGGCCGCGCAGCGGCGCACGCTGACCCGCCAGCGCGATGCCCTGGTGGCATCGATTGCCCAGGCGAAGTCCAGCGCCGTGCGTGCGCAGCAGCTGAGCGCGGACATCGACAAGCAGCGCAACGCGCAGCGCACCGAGGAACTGGGGCGCAAGGTCGCCTCGCCGCTGTCGCCAACGCTGTGGCGACAGGTGGCCGACCAGTTGCCGAACGACATCGCCCGCGTCACGCCCTTGGCCCAGCAGGGCCATGCTGCGCTGACCACGGCCATCGCCACCCATGGTTGGGGCACGCTGCTGCTGGGGCTGGCGGCGGCACTGGTGATGATGTTCCCGTTGCGCCTGTGGCTGCGCGCGCTGGGGCGCCGCTTTGCCGCGTCCGAGCGTGCCCCCGACGGCCGCCTGCGCCGCTCTGGCCTAGCCATGTGGCTGCTGCTGGTGGGTACCCTGCTGCCCGGCTACGCCGTGGTGGTGCTGGTGGCTGCGCTGGATGCTATCGGCGCGATTCCGCCGCGCCTGCAGAGCGTGGCCGAAGGCGTACAGGCAGCGACGTTCGCTGCGGCCTTCATTTCCGCGCTCAGCGCCTGCCTGCTGGTGCCCAAGCGGCCCTCCTGGCGGCTGCTGAACCTGGATGACACCGCCGCGCTGAAACTGCGCAAGTATGCTTGGGGTGCTGCGGCACTGGCCTGGTTGAGTACGGTGCTGGTGGCACTTGATCGCGCCACGCGCACCAGCGATGTCACCACGGTGGCGCTGGACGGCGTGATCGCACTGACCTACCTGGGCCTGATCATGGCCATGCTGGTGACCCTGGCGCGCCTGCACCGGCGTCAGACCGCCGAGGCCGAGGCGAAGCTGGAAGCACAGGCCGACGGTCTTGGCGCACAGCTGCCGGTACGACGCAGCAGCTGGCTGGTGCTGGCCCGCGTGGCCGGCAACATCGCCGTGGTCGCCGCGATCATCGCCACCCTGCTGGGTTATGTGAACTTCGCCAAGTTCGTGAACCAGCAGCTGATCGGCGGCAGCATCGTGGTGCTGGCGGCAACGCTGCTGTTCAAGTTCGTCGACGATTTCTCCACCTGGCTGCTCAACGCCGACAGCAAGGTTGGCCAGACCATCCTGCTCAGCACCGGCCTGAGCGTGTCGAAGCTGGAACAGGCGGGCGTGCTGCTGTCGGCGATGCTGCGCACCCTGGTGGTGTTGATCGCCCTGCTGGCGCTGGCCGCACCGTTCGGCAACATCGGCACGATCGTTGAACGCATTGCCTCGCTGGCCAATGGCATCGAGATCAACAAGGACCTGACGCTGCAGCCGGGCCGCATCGTCACCGGCGTGCTGGTGCTGCTGGTGGGCATGGGCCTGACCCAACTGCTGCAGCGCTGGTTGACCGATACCTACCTGCCCAAGACCGAACTCGACCTGGGTGCACGAAATTCGATCAGCACCATCGCCGGCTACGTCGGCATCATCCTGGTGGGCCTGTGGGCGCTGACCGCGATGGGCCTGAACCTGAAGAACCTGGCGCTGCTGGTCAGCGCGCTCTCGGTGGGTATCGGCTTCGGCCTGCAGGCGATCATCCAGAACTTCGTCTCCGGCCTGATCCTCCTGACCGAACGGCCGGTGAAGATCGGTGACTGGGTGAAGCTGGGTGACCAGGAAGGTGATATCAAGCGCATCAACGTGCGTTCGACCGAGATCCAGGTGAGCGACAAATCCACCTTGATCGTGCCCAATTCCGAGTTGATCACCAAGACCATCCGCAACATGACGATGGGCAACAACCAGGGCCGCATCCAGATCCAGTTCGCGGTGCCGGCCAGTACCGACGTTGCGAGCCTGCGACAGGCGCTGCTGGATGCCTACGGTGCCCACAACACGGTACTGCAGCAGCCGGCGCCGTCGGTGTACATCGACAGCATCGCTGGCGGCCAGATCACCATCAACAGCTTCGCCTACGTGGCCAGCCCGCGACAGGTGTATGGCACGCGCAGTGATCTGTATTTCAGCCTGTTGCAGATCCTGGCCGAGCGGGACATTCCGTTGTCCACGCCAACAGACATCCACATCACCCGAGATCCGCAGCAGTAAGAGGGTGGGTCGGCAGGGCTGCGCCCTGCACCTGCCGAAGCCGAAGCAACGGCAACAGCAACTGCCGAAGCAAAAGCGGGTTTCCTGTGGGATGGCGGGGGACGCCGCAAGTACGTCCCTGTAGGCTTGGGCGCGCCATCCATGGCGCTTACACCCCCGCAACCGGACCCACCCCGCCTTCGACAGTTTCCCGCGATCTGTCGGAATGGCACGGCGCGCTCTCGGTGGGTGTCGACCGCGCTGCGGTTGGTGGGTGTCGACCTTGGTCGACACGTAGATCCACGCCATGCGTGGATTCTTTTCGTTCAATTGTCGAAATATTCGATTTCGATGGACATTCATCCACGCATGGCGTGGATCTACTGACCACCGGGAAACTGTCGAAGGTGGGGCACTGTGGGTTTGCGGGGTGTGAGCCGCATGGATGCGGCGACCAAGCCTACACGGACGTACTTGCGGCGGCCCCGCAAACCCACAGTGCCCCGCCATCCCACGGGTTGCCCGCTTTTGAAGTTGCCGTTGCCGTTGATTCTGCAGGTGCAGGGCGCAGCCCTGCCGAACCCCCTTTACCCCCGCGGTCGCCCGCGTGAGGGCACCAGTGCGAACGTATCCACTGCCAGCTTCTCGGCGTGGTTCAACCACGCGCGGATTTCCAGATCGTCCACTTCGTGGTCAAGACCGAACGACACATTGATCTTGCCGTCGGCATCGGGCTGCACCCACTGCTGGGCCAGCACTACTTTGCGCTGCGAGGACACCGCTTCGATCCAGAAACCGCGATCCGGACGCGTACTCGCCACCAGCTGCAGCATGTACTGGCCGGCGCGGGTACGGCGGCCCTTCTGGGTGATCATGTGCGCCTGGCGCACGCTGGGGCGGGGGCCCTGGAACGCATCCAGCGGTGCATCCACGTCGATGCCGTTGCGCAGCTGACCATCGCGGTACAGCTTGATGCCGTTGTCGCGGTTCACCAGCAGCGCGCACCAGTCACCGTCGGCCGAGCCATCCTCGAACGCGGTGCAGCGATCAACGTAGGCGAGCGTGTTGTCCGGGGCCGCGTCGTCGAACTGGCGTGAGGTATTTTCCAGGTACACCGATTTCAGGTCCCAGTCCTTGTCGTACTCCAGCAGCACCGGCGGCTGCACGTGCTGCAGGCCGACCACGACCTGGTCATCGCCGTCGATCTTCAACTGCCGCGTCGGTTCGCCCAGCCACAGCGAGCGTGCGAAGGCGAGGTACTGCGGATAGTCGCGGCCGCCATCGCGGCGTGCGGCGGCGCTGGCACTCGGTGCGCGCTTGTCATCCAGCAGCGAACGGCCAAAGCCCATCGTCTGCAGGTTCGGATCGAGCAGGCTGAGCAGGGTGGCACCCGAGTCCAGCGTCGAGCCGTCTTCGGCGGCCAGCTGGCGCGGGGCCACGCCGTCACCGAGGAACAGCAGCAGGTTCTCGCGCTTCTGCTTGGTCAGGATATGGCTGAGGTCATTGGGCATGGCCAGGTGATCTGAAGCGATCACGATCAGCGTGTCCTTGCCATACGGACTGGCCTGGATGCGCTCGACCAGCTGCGAGATCAGGCGGTCGGTGCACTTCAGCGCATTGAGCATGCCGATGTTGCCGTGCTGGCTCTGGTAACGCGTGCCTTTGCAGGCCACCGGCAGATGCCCGGCCGGGTGGTGCGTGTCCATGGTCAGCGTGGTGAGCATGAACGGTGCGTCCTGCCGCGACAGCTGCTCGAAGCGCTGGTAGGCAGTGTCCAACAGCACGTCGTCATGCACGCCCCATGCCGAGTAGTGGATGCGGCCGATCTTCTTCTGCTGCTTGAACCACGCCAGGTCATGCACTTCGTCGAAGCCATGGCTGGCCAGGAACTGTCCCTTGCCGGCGAACTGGCCGTTGGCGCCGCCCAGATAGTGGTTGGTGTAGCCCTGCTGCTTCAGGTAGTCGCCCAGGCACACGGCCTTGGGCAGGAAGCTGCCCATCCGGTCCATGCTGTTCTCATCGCCCTGCGAGGTGGTCAGCGGCACGCCGCACATCGACGACACCAGGCCGGCGATGGTCCAGCCGCCGCCTTCGGCCGAGGCCAGCCCGCGCACATCCAGCGACTTGGCCGCCAAGCGGTTGAGATTGGGCATCAGGCCGGGAAACACGGCCTCATCCAGATAGGTGCGCTCCAGGCTCTCGCCGTAGATCCAGACGATGTTGCGTGGGCGCTGCAGGGCCTGCGTGGGCACCTGGTATTCGGGGGCGATACGGGCGAAATCCACCGGGCGCAGCTGCTGGTACAGGCGTTGGCCATCGCGCGCCAGCGGGCTGATCATGATCGTGGTCACCCACAGCGCGGCGAAACCGGCAAACCACGCACCACCGGCCGTGGGGCGGCGCCAACGCTTCACCCGCGTAGCGAACAGCGGCAGCAGCGATACCGCCGCCAGCACGATGAAGCCGGCGATATACCCCTTGAAGTCGGCGACACCGGCGCCTTCCATGTCCGCGCCCAGGTGGTACAGGGTGGCGGCGTTGAGTCCGTCACCGGACAGCTTGTCGATCAGCCACCAGGCACTGAGCGCCAGCAGCAATAGCGAGAACAAGCCGGCTTTCCACCACACCCACTTTGCGGACGCGAGGAACAACCAGGACAACAACAACAGCGACAGCAGCAGAATCCAGAGCATGGGCAGCTTCGGCAGTGACGGGGTGGCGATGGACGTCGTACCGACGCGTGTCCATCCGACCGGCGCTGCTGCAAGCACATCTGCATGACAGGCCGATGACCCGATAGTGCATGCACGAACCTGACTGAAATGTTTGTTGAAATCGCGCGTGCGATATCACGCTGCGAACGTAAATCGAGCGTGAAAACTCACGCTCGATTGCATTAAAAACCGCATGAATGCGCTGTTTTCGTAGATCCACCACACGCGTGGATACGACAACGCATCAACGCTATCGGTGCCCGCGTTCCTCGCGCGAACGCGCACGCCGATCGAACAGCAATGCGCTGGTCACGATGCCCAGCCCAAGCACCACGCCGATCAACAACAGCACCAGTGCGATGGCGGGATAGCCGAGCACATGCCAGCCGGTATCGATCTTCATCATCATCGCCGCGGCCATGATCAACGCCGCGCTGATGATGCCGGCGGCCACACGGTTGGCGATCTTCTGCAGGTTTTCCATCAACCGCGACTCTTCCAGCCCGGTCACCTTCATCTGCAGGCGGTTCTCGGCCAACAGCGCCATGATGTCCGACAGCTTGCGTGGTCCATCGCGCAGCAGTTGCTGCACCTCTATGGCTTCGCTGGCCAGGTTGGCGGCCGACAGCGATTTCTTCAGGCGCGCGCGCATCACGTGCTGCAGCTGGCGCTCGACGATGCGCCGCGTATCCAGGTCCGGTGCCAGCAGGCGGCATACGGTTTCAAGATTGAGCAGCGCCTTGCCGAGCAGGCTCAGCTCCGGCGGCGTACGCAATCCGGACGAGGTGGCGATGCGCACCATGTCCAGCACCACGCGCCCTTCGGAGAAATTCGCGCTGGCCGCATAGCGCGCGATCAGCTGGCCGGTCTCGCGCAGGTAACGCTCTTCATCGAACGCCTCCAGCCGGGTGCTGATGCTGATCAGGTCGTCGGCCACTTCCTCGCCACGGCCATCGACGGCGGCGAACAGGATCTTCAGCAGTCGCTCGCGCAGGCGCGGTGGCATGTGCGCGACCATGCCCAGATCGAAGATCGCCAGGCGCCCATCGGGCAGTACCCGCAGATTGCCCGGGTGCGGATCGGCGTGGATCTCGCCGTGCACGAAGATCTGGTCCAGATAGCCGCGGATCAGCGCCGCCGCCAGCGGGTCCATCGCCTGTTCGGTACGGCGCACATCGGGAATGGCATCCACGCGTACGCCGCTGGCCAGTTCCATGGTCAGCACGCGATGACTGCAGTAATCCCACAGCGGCTGCGGAATCCACAGGCGCCGGAACGGCTTCAGATGGCGACCGAAGCGCGACAGGTTCTCAGCCTCGGCGTGATAGTCCAGCTCCTGCATCAGGGTCTTGGAGAACTCGTTGAGCCAGTCGCGCAGGCGCACGCGGCGACCGATCTGGGTCAGATGGTCGGCGGCCAGGGCGAAGCTGCGCAGCACTTCCAGGTCCGAACGCAGCTGCGCGGCCACTTCCGGCTTCTGCACTTTCACCGCGACCTCGCGGCCGTCATGCAGCACCGCGCGATGCACCTGGGCGATCGACGCGCAGCCCAGCGGTTGTGGGTCGAATGCGGCGAACAGCTTGTTCACCGGCGCGCCCAGTTCCTGTTCGACGATGGCATGAATGCGTTCCACCGGGATCTCGGCGACCTTCTCCTGCATCCGCTCCAGCGCGGTGGCGAACTCCACCGGCACCATGTCCGGGCGGGTGGACAGCATCTGCCCGAGCTTGACGAAGGTCGGCCCCAGCGCTTCCAGGTCACTGACGAACTGCTCGGGATTGCCGTCGGGGGGCACATCGGCATGGCTGCCGGCAGCGTCCAGGTTCATGCCGGAGAACACGCCGGAATGGCGGTAGCGCATCAACAGGCGCAGGATCTGGCTGCGCCGGTTCATGCCCCGGATGAGCGGGGGATTGCCTGCGGCGGTGGGCGGCTTGCTCAAACAGAACTCCTCGAAAGCGACGACCCGGCGGCCGTGATCCGGCGGTCGGGTAGCGCCGGGTCATGCCCGGCGGGATCGGAATACGCTTGCAGTGTCCCTGTGCAACGGTAGGCGCGCGGTGAATCCGCTACCGCAGGCGGCGCAGGATCGGTCAGAATCCGCTCATTCCCTTTACTGGATCCCCCATGGCCGGTGCCAGCCTGTTTGCCCTGCTCGACGATATCGCCTCCCTGCTCGACGACGTCTCGGTGCTGACCAAGGTCGCCGCCAAGAAGACCGCCGGCGTGCTGGGCGACGACCTGGCGCTGAACGCGCAGCAGGTGACCGGCGTCAACGCCAACCGCGAACTGCCGGTGGTGTGGGCGGTGGCCAAGGGTTCGCTGGTGAACAAGGTGATCCTGGTGCCGGCGGCGCTGGCGATCAGCGCGCTGGAAGCCTGGCTGCACAGCCGCGGCTGGAACGTGCCGCTGATCGTGCCGCTGATGATGATCGGCGGTGCCTTCCTGTGCTTCGAGGGCGTGGAGAAGCTGGCGCACCGTTTCCTGCATTCAGCCGATGAGGACGCCGAACACCAGGCCGAACGGCGCAAGGCGCTGGCCGATGCGCAGGTGGACATGGTCGCGTGGGAGAAAGACAAGGTGAAGGGCGCGATCCGCACCGACTTCATCCTCTCGGCCGAAATCATCGTGCTGTCGCTGGGTGTGGTCGCCACGGCGTCGTTCATCAACCAGGTCAGCACTCTGGTAGTGATCGCGCTGGCGATGACCGTGTTCGTCTATGGGCTGGTGGCCGGCATCGTCAAGCTGGATGACCTGGGCCTGTACCTGTCGCGCAAGGGCGCGGCGCTGGCGGCCGTCGGCCGAGGGCTGCTGGTATCGGCACCGTGGCTGATGAAGTTCCTGTCGGTGGCCGGAACCGCGGCGATGTTCCTGGTCGGCGGCGGCATCCTGGTGCACAACGTGCCGGCGCTGCACCACGCGGTGCAGGCGCTGGGCGGTGAAGGCCAGTGGGGCTGGCTGGTCAACGCGCTGGGCAACATGGTGGTCGGCATCATTGCCGGTGCGATCGTGCTGGCGGTGGTGACCGGCGTGCAGAAGCTGCGCGGCAAATAGCGCCAGCTCCTTCCCCGGTAGGGGCCGACCTTGGTCGGCGGTTTGTTTGTCGCGCGTGCCAACCAAGGTTGGCACCTACCAAGCGGTTTCCGGCGCCTTGCCCGGTAGAGGCCTACCTTGGTCGGCGGTTTGTTTGCTGCGCGTGCCAACCAAGGTTGGCACCTACCCAAGCGGTTTCCGGCGCCTTGCCCGGTAGGGGCCGACCTTGGTCGGCGGTTTGATTGCTGCGCGTGCCAACCAAGGTTGGCACCTACCAAGCGGTTTCCGGCGCGCCGGGGACTATCCGGCGTGCACCCGGTTCTTGCCTTCGCGCTTGGCCACATACAGGGCGTCATCGGCGCGTCGCAACATCGAATCCGCATCGTCGCCTGGCTGCCATTGCGAAAGCCCAGCACTGAAATGCACCGGTACCCGCCGGTCCTGCACGGTCAGCACGCGATGCGCCAGTGAACGCTGCAGCCGCTGCACCGTGGCCATGCTGTCCGCGCCAGGGGTTTCCGGCAGTACCAGCACGAACTCGTCGCCACCCAGCCGGGCGATGCCATCGGTAGCACGCAGCAGCAGCCGGCACACCGTCACCAGATGCTGCAGCAGCGCGTCGCCGCCGGCGTGGCCGTGTTCGTCGTTGGTCTGGTGGAAATCATCCAGATCGATCACCGCCAGCCCCAACGGCGAGTTGTTGCGGGCGGCGCGGGCCAGTTCGCGTTGCAGCAGTTCGTCCAGACCACGCCGGTTCAGGGCCTGGGTCAGCGGATCGATACGCGCCAGATCGCCGGCCGCGCGCAGATCCTGTTCCAGCTGGTTGATGCGCTGCTCGGCGCGTTCCACTTCCTGCCGTGCGCTGGCCAGGTGATCACGTGCCTGCGCCGCCTGCTGCTGCACCTTGCCGGTGTCCTGCATCACTTCCTGCAGCAGGTGGTTGAGGTCGGCGATGCTGCGCGCCTCGCGCAGCTGCAGCGCGTAGCTGCCGATGCGGTCGTGGTATTCACCGGTACTGGCAGCCATGCCGTCCATGCGCTCGATGAACTCGCCCATCAGGCTACGCATGGCTGCTTTCGAATCGTCGATTCCCTGCCGCAGCAGGCCCTGCTTGTAGATCACTTCGCGCAGCTCGGCGCGGGTGCGCTCGACCGATTCGGCTTCCAGCGGCCCGGCCAGCAGCTGGCGCACGGCTGCGATCTGACCCTGCAGCCAGCTGCGGTCATCCAGCAGCTCGCTGACGTTCTCCAGCAGCAGTGCGAACAACTCAAGCAACAACGCCTGCTGTTCCTGCCAGCTCTCGGCGCGCACGCCGATCTGGTGACCCAACTCGCGCGCACCTTGTTCGATCGGCTCCAGTGCCGCGCCCGGTTGCCATTGGCGCAGGCGCACGGCCAACGCCTGCGCCTGCTCGCGCAGATCAGGATCGTGCTGCAGCAGCGCCACCACCGCGCCGCCCAGCAGCAACCGCAGCTGTTCGGACAGGCGCAGGCTGTCGGGCTGGCCATCGGGCGAATGCTGGTCGATGGTGCGGATGTATTTGTCGATCAGCTGCCGCATCGCCCGGCCATAGCGCGGCCAGTCGGCACTGGCCTGCGCCGACTGCAGGCGGTCGCCCATGTCGCCCAGCTCGCCGGGCAGGGTGGCCATGCCATTGGCGAAGGCAGCCAGCAGCGGCTCGGGTGCATCGGCTCCGGCAAACAGCTGCTGCAACGCCACGCTGTTCCCTCCCTGCAGTACCACCCGATCGCCGCGCCCGTCATCGACAACCGCGCGCACGCGCACGGGCGGTCCGATGGCGGTGCCGGGGGCAGGGCGGGGGTCGGGCTGGTCCGTCATGGAACAAATCCTGGGGTGGCAGGGGGGCTGGTCACAGCATATCGGCGCAACTGGCGGTGGCTTGAACCGATAGGATGGGCGACAGGATGCCGCAGTGGAGGTGGGTATGCGTGTGATGTTGCTGGGGGCGACCGGACTGGTGGGCGGGCTGGCCCTGCCGATGCTGCTGGACGACCCGCGCTGCCGCGCGGTGGTGGCCCCGACCCGGCGGCCGCTGGACCTGCGTGACCCGAAACTGCACGCCCCGGTGCTGGACTTCGATCAGTTGCCGGATGCGCCGGGCTGGGCACCGGTGGATGCGGTGGTATGCGCGCTGGGCAGCACGATGGCCCAGGCGGGAAGCCGCGAGGCTTTCTACCGGATCGACCACGACTACCCGCTCGCCTTCGCCCGCCTGGCCAGGACCCAGGGCGCCCGTGCCTTCGTACTGAATTCGGCGGCGGGTGCCAATCCGGGCTCGGCCATTTTCTACAGCCGGGTAAAAGGCGAGCTGGAGCGCGACCTGCGCGCGCTGGGCTTCGCTTCGCTGACCCTGGTCCGGCCGGGCCTGATCGGCGGCCACCGCCCACAGGCGCGCCGCGGCGAACAGTTCGCCCTGCAGGTGCTGGGTGCGTTGCGGCCGGTGCTGCCGCGTGCGTGGCGTATCAACCCGGCCACGCGTATTGCGCGGGCGCTGGTGAACGCGGCACTGGCGCCGGCACCGGGCGAGCACGTGGTGGCTTCGAAAGACCTGGTGGACTGATGTCGCGCGCGCTGCGTCTGACCCAACTGCTGCAGGTGCTGCGCCGCCATCGCCGGCCGGTGGCCGGGCAGGCGCTGGCCGAGGAACTGGGCGTCAGCCTGCGCACGCTGTACCGCGATATCGAAACGCTGCGCGAACAGGGCGCCGACCTGCGGGGGGAAGCCGGTGTCGGCTACCAGCTGGAACCGGGCGATGTGCTGCCGCCGCTGACCTTGCCACCGGCGGAGATCGACGCGCTGGTGCTGGGCCTGCGCTGGGTGGCGGCACGCACCGAGCCGGCGCTGGCCGCGGCCGCGCGTGATGCGTTGGCGCGCATCGCCCATGTGCTGCCGGCAGCACGCCGCGAAGCACTGCGTGACAGCGGCCTGCGGGTGGGTCCTTCGCGTACGGCGGCGAAGGTGCCCCCGGCGCGCCTGCAGGCCGTGCGCGAAGCCGTGGGCACGCAGCAGCGGCTGCAGTTCGCCTATGAAGATGCACAGGGGCGGCGCAGCGAGCGCGTGGTCTGGCCGTTCGCGCTGGGATACTTCGATGAAGTGCCGATGCTGGCGGCGTGGTGTGAGGGCCGCGAGGACTTCCGCCATTTCCGCCTGGATCGCATCCGCCATGTGCGCGCACTGCCGGATCACTATCTTGTGCCGCGCGCCACCTTGCTGCGGCGCTGGCAGAAGGCGCAGGGCATCGCCCCGGATTGGCTGGACCGTTCGTGACGGACCAGCTTTGGTAGAGGTCGAGCTTGCTCGACGCTTTCGCTCTTTGCTCTTGGTAGATGTCGAGCTTGCTCGACTGCTCTTGCTGCTCGCGGAGAGCAGTCGAGCAAGCTCGACATCTACCAGAGCCAGGGCAACAGCAGTCGAGCAAGCTCGACATCTACCAGAGCCAGGGCACCAGCAGCAGAGCAGGCTCGAGGCTGCTGACAGGATCTGTCAGCAGGGCCGTACCACCATGAATGCTCCCAACAACGGAGCTTCCCCATGTTCAAGCCCAGCACCCTGCTGCAGTACGTGCGCGACGTCGCCACCAGCGCCACCTTCTACAGCGGCATCCTCGGCAAACCGCCGGTCGAGCAGTCGCCCGGCTTCGCCCTGTTCCTGCTTGGCGATGGCGCCGCGCTGGGCCTGTGGCAACGCGATGACGTGCAGCCGCCTGTCACCGCCGAGGCGGGTGCTGCCGAGCTGGCGATGGTGGTCGCCAATCCTGATGAAGTGCGGCAGCTGCACGATGCCTGGCGCGCACTCGGTGTGCAGATCGCGCAGGCGCCGGTGACGCTGGAGTTCGGCCACACCTTCGTCGGCGTCGATCCCGATGGCCATCGCCTGCGTGTCTACAGCCGCGCCGAGGGCATGATCGCGCGCGATTGATCGTTGCCCCATGCACAAAAAAACGCCGGGCATTGCCCGGCGTTTTCCATTCATGTGCCAACCAAGGTTGGCACCTACCGGATCAGCTGGCCAGCGCCAGATCGTCCATCATCGCGCGCAGGAAGCGGGCTGCTTCACCGCCGGTAGCAGCGCGGTGGTCGAACGTCACCGACAGCGGGATCACCTTGTGCGCTTCCACGCCGCCCATCACCGGGGTCATCTGGTGGCGGGCACGGCCGGCACCGACGATGGCCACGCACGGCGGCACCACGACCGGGGTCGCGTAGCGGCCGGCGAACATGCCGAAGTTGGACAGCGAGATGGTGTAGCCGCTCAGTTCCGACGCTGCGATCGAACGCGCTTCCACCTGCTCGCGCAGACGGTTCACGCCTTCGCGGATGCCGCGTGCATCCAGCATGTCGGCATTGCGCAGCGCCGGCACGAACAGGCCGTCGTCGGTATCAACGGCGATACCGATGTCCACCTGCGCATGCAGGGTGCGGGTCAGCGCTTCACCATCGAACCAGGCGTTCATCGCCGGCACCTTCTGCGCGGCGACCACGATCGAGCGCACCAGGCGCGCGGTGACGTCGTTGCCCGGCAGCCAGGCGTGGATGTCGGCGTCGTCGTTCAGCGTGGTCGGCACGACCTTGCTGTGCGCATCGGCCATGACGCGGGCCATGTTGCGGCGCACGCCCTTCAGCGGCTCCGGCTGGCCCTTGGCAACCACGCCGGGCGGCTGAGTGCGCATCGGCTTGCCAGCGGCAGACAGTGGGGTGCGTGCGTCGGACTGTACCGCCGCGGCCACCTGGGCCGGAGCCGGTGCGGCAGCCGCCGGTGCAGCAACCGCTGCCGGTGCGGCGCCGATCTTCGCGCTGCCATCGGCAGCGGCCTGCTTGACGTCGGCCATGGTCACCGCGCCATCGGTGCCGGTGGCACGCACGCGGCTCAGGTCCACGCCCAGCTTGCGCGCGGTGGCACGCACGGCCGGCACGGCCTTGACGCCGCCAACGGCCAGCGCCTGTTCGGCATGCACCGCGTTGGAGCTCTGCATCGCGCCGACCACGGTGCCGGCGTCATCACGTTCGGCGGCGGCCGGCTTGGCTTCTTCGGCAGCTACCGGGGCGGCTGCGGTGGGCAGCGGCGGCGGCGTCGGTGCGGCCGGAGCGGCCGGAGCGGCATGGCCGTGGCTGTGGCCGGTGTCCTGGCCGTCAGCGCGCTGCGGCAGGTTCGGGTCCAGCGCGAAGCTGGCCAGCACCGCGCCGGTCGGGATGATGTCGCCGGCAGCGCCGGACAGCTTCAGCACCGTGCCGGAGAACGGCGAGGGCACTTCGACGACGGCCTTGGCGGTCTCCATCGAGACCAGCGGCTCGTCCAGCTTGATCACATCGCCTTCCTTGACGAACCACTCGACGATGGTCGCGTCCGGCAGGCCTTCGCCCAGGTCGGGCAGGTTGAAGTTCTTGGTCTGGCTCATTTGCAGTTCTCTTCCAGCAGTTCCAGTTCGCGGGCAGGCAACCAGCCCGTCGCGCCATTGGCGCGCTCGGACCACCACCACCCGCCGTGTTCGTGATGAAGCTTGACCATCTCGCCGTTCTCCACATCCAGCTCGCGGGCGTCATAGTCGCGCAGGGCTTCTGCGCGACCATCGTCCAACAGCTGCAACCACGCTACCGGTGCCCATCCGGCGCGCCCATCACTGGTGCGCACCCAGGCAAACGCCGGCCATTCCTCGTCACGTACGCCTACTTCGACGATCTGGCCGGTGCGGAACCGGAGCGGGTTGGGATACTGGCTGCGGTAAGCCCCGAGAAGGCGGGCCCGCATGTCAGCCTGCCGCCACCGCGCGCTTGGCCGCCGCCACGATCCGCTCCACGCTCGGCAGATACTTCATCTCCAGGCGGAACAGCGGAATGTGAGTGTCGTAGCCGGTAACGCGCTCGACCGGAGCCAGCAGATCGTAGATCGATTCCTCGGCCAGGCGTGCGGCGATTTCCGCGCCGAAGCCCGCGGTCTTCGGGGCTTCCTGCACGATCACGCAGCGGCCGGTCTTGGCCACCGACTCGGCGATGGTGGCGAAGTCCAGCGGACGCAGCGTGGCCACGTCGATGACTTCGGCACTGATGCCTTCGCCGGCCAGCTTGTCGGCCGCTTCCAGCGCTTCCTTCACCTGCGCGCCCCAGGTCACCAGGGTCACGTCGGTACCGTCACGCAGCACGAAGCACACGTCCAGCGGCAAGGCTTCGCCGTCGTTGACGACCACTTCCTTGTACTGGCGGTAGATGCGCTTGGGTTCCATGTAGATCACCGGATCCGGCTCGCGGATCGCGGCCAGCAGCAGGCCATAGGCGCGCTGCGGCGAAGACGGCAGCACCACGCGCAGGCCCGGCACGTTGGTGAAGATCGCTTCGTTGGCTTCGCTGTGGTGTTCCGGCGCACGGATGCCACCACCCCACGGCACGCGCAGCACCATCGGGCAGTGCAGGCGGCCACGGGTGCGGTAACGCAGGCGCGCGGCGTGGCAGATGATGTGGTCGACCATCGGGTACATGAAGCCGTCGAACTGGGCTTCGGCCACCGGCTTCATGCCTTGCGCGGCCAGGCCGATGGTGAGGCCGGCGATGGTGGTTTCATCCAGCGGGGTGTCGAGGATGCGGTCGGCGCCGAAGCGCTGCTGCAGGCCGGCGGTGGCGCGGAACACGCCGCCGTTGACGCCCACGTCTTCGCCCAGCACCAGCACCGACTTGTCATGCTCCAGCTCCCAGGCCAGCGCCTGAGTGATGGCTTCGATGAGGGTGATCGGGGTGTCGGTCATGTTCTGGTCTCCGCGCGCGACGGCAGCGCTGTCGGCGGCGTTGGTGTGCGCGCTGGACGCGCCGTTCTTGATCTCATCCATGGCGCTGCTCCAGGGCGATCGCCTGGGCGCGCTGGGCCAGCAGGTCCTGCGGCGGATCGGCATAGAGGAAATCGAACATCGCCTCGACCGGCTGCACCGGCGTGTTGAGGTACAGGTTCACTTCCTCGTCCACGCGCTTGCCGCACTCGGCGGTCCAGGCAGCTTCTTCTTCCTCGCTCCACACGCCGGCGTTGGTCAGGTACTTGCGCAGGCGCAGCATCGGCTCGCGCTGCCAGGCGTCCTTCACTTCGGCGTCGTCGCGGTAGCGGCGCGCGTCATCAGCGGTGGTGTGGTCGGACAGGCGATAGGTCATCAGTTCCAGCACGGTGCCACCGTCGCCGGCCAGCGCACGTTCGCGCGCCTGCAGCATGGCGGCCATCACCGCGATCAGATCGTTGCCGTCCACCTGCAGGCAGTGCAGGCCGCCAGCCAGGCCCTTCTGTGCCAGCGTCTCGGCACCGGTCTGGGCCGAACGCGGGACCGAGATGGCCCAGCCGTTGTTGACGATGCACAGGATCAGCGGCAGCTTGTAGGCGCCGGCCGAATTCAGTGCGGCGTAGAAGTCGGTCTTGGAACTGCCGCCGTCGCCGCATACGGCCACCGCGATCTGCTGTTCCTTGTTGAGCTTGAACTTCAGCGCAGCGCCTGCGGCGTGCAGGCACTGGGTGGAAATCGGCACGCAGAACGGGAAGTCCTTGGCTGCATTGCCGCCGTAGTCGTTGCCGCGCTCGTCGCCGCCCCAGTACATCAGCACGTCGTGCGGGCGCACGCCACGCATGAACATCGCGCCGTACTCGCGGTAGGACGGTGCGAACACGTCGTCCTTCTGCATCGAGGCGCCGATGCCCACATGCGCGGCTTCGTGGCCGAGGCAGGCGGCGTAGGTGCCCAGCTTGCCGGTGCGCTGCAGCGCGATCGACTTGCCGTCGAACACGCGCACGAACAGCATCTGCTTGAACATCGGCAGCAACGCGCGCGGGTCGCGCAGGGCTTCGGGCAGATCATCGCGGACGAGCGTGCCGTCCGTGTCCAGATACTGCAGGTATTCGATCTTGAACTCAGCGGCAACCGTCATTGCGTACTGCACCTTCGACAGAGAAGTTACAAATGATATGAATCGCCATGTTAAGGAATGCGTACGAAAAAGCTCTCCTGCGGCGCAGCACGGCCTACCGGCCTTTGTACCCCCTTCCGGGCGCTTGATGCCAATAACTTCAACGTATTCAGCCATTGCTGCAAAGCATCACAAACGGCCTTGGGCTGAGCGCCAGTAGAACGGCGCAAACGGTTCCACGCGCAACGGCCGTTCCACAACCGCGCCGCACGCCCCGGTACGGTCATCGCGGCTGCCAGCGCGGCAGCAACGCGCTACCCTTGCCGCCCCCGATCTGGTCCCGCCCATGTCCGTCGACAACAACCAACGCGATCTCGAAGCCGGTATCCACACCGATCTGCAGGGGCGGCTGACCTACGGCGGCTACCTGCGGCTGGACCAGCTGCTCAGCGCGCAGCAGCCGCTGTCCAGTCCGCCGCATCACGACGAGATGCTCTTCATCATCCAGCACCAGACCTCCGAGCTGTGGCTGAAGCTGCTGGGCCACGAGCTGGGTGCGGCAATCGGTTTCCTGCAGCGCGACGAGGTCTGGCAGTGCCGCAAGGTGCTGGCGCGCAGCAAGCAGGTGCTGCGCCAGCTGACCGAGCAGTGGTCGGTACTGGAGACGCTCACTCCGTCCGAGTACATGGGTTTCCGCGACGTGCTGGGCCCGTCCTCGGGCTTCCAGTCGCTGCAGTACCGCTACATCGAGTTCCTGCTGGGCAACAAGAACGCGCAGATGCTGCAGGTGTTCGAGCACGACACGGCCGGGCAGGCGCAGCTGCGCACCGTGCTGGAGGCGCCGAGCCTGTACGAGGAGTTCCTGAAGTACCTGGCCCGCTTCGGCCACGCCGTGCCGGCGGTGTACGAGGCGCACGACTGGACCCAGCCGCATGTGGCCGATGACGCACTGCAGCCGGTCTTTGAACGCATCTACCAGGACACTGACCGCTACTGGCGCGAGTACGCGCTGTGCGAGGACCTGGTGGACCTGGAAACGGCCTTCCAGCTGTGGCGGTTCCGACACATGCGCACGGTGATGCGGGTGATCGGCTTCAAGCGCGGCACCGGCGGCTCCTCCGGCGTGGGCTTCCTGGCCAAGGCGCTGGAGCTGACCTTCTTCCCTGAATTGTTCCAGGTGCGTACCACGCTGCAGGTCGCGCCCCCGCCGGATCTGGCCTGATCCCCATTCAGCTTGGCCGCCCGCGGCTGGCTGGATCGTTTCAGATGCAAGTTCAGCGAGCAGGCAGCGACCTGCCTCAAACGGCGTGTATTTGACGTGAACGCCAGAAGTCGGTGATCCTCGCGCGTTGCTTCACCGCACATCGGACGTGCCTCCATCCACCGAACCAGGAATTCCGCATGAGCGTAAACGCCACTGCGAACACCCCAGAGCCGGCGCTGCCGGACTTCAACACCACGATGGGCCACCCGCGCCCGTTGTGGATGCTGTTCATGACCGAGTTCTGGGAGCGCTTTGCGTTCTACGGCATCCGCTGGGCATTGGTGCTGTACATCGTTGCCCAGTTCTACAACGGCAACGCCGCCGGTGAAGGCGACGCCAGCCGCATCTACGGTGCCTACCTGGCGCTGGTGTATGCCGCCGCGATCTTCGGCGGCTACGTGGCCGACCGGGTACTGGGTTACCAGCGCTCGATCCTGACCGGCGCGATCATCATGGCCGTCGGCCTGTTCATGATCTCGCTGCCGCAGGAGCACATCTTCAAGCTCGGCCTGGCCACGATCATCGTCGGCAACGGTCTGTTCAAGCCCAACATCTCGACCATGGTCGGCAAGCTGTACGGCCTGAAGGACGAACGCCGCGACTCGGGCTTCACCATCTTCTACATGGGCATCAACATCGGCGCGATGATCGCTCCGGTGCTGACCGAGTACCTGGCCCGCAAGGTCTTCGGCACCTCGGAAATGCCGTCGTACAAGGTCGTGTTCATCGCTTCCGGCGTGGGCATGCTGGTCTCGCTGGTGTGGTTCTACATCGGTCGTGCCGGCCTGAAGGGCATCGGCGCACCGCCGGCTGGTGCTGAAGGCTTCGGCCGCATCATCATGGTGCTGGTCGGTTCGCTGTTCGCCATTCCGGTGGCCTACTTCCTGCTCGCCACCGGCGCCACCGCGCTGGCCTGGATCCTCGGCGTGATGTTTGCCGCGCTGGCCGTGCTGCTGCTGGTGGAAGGCATCCGCGAGGGCAAGGTGCAGCGCGACCGCGTGATCGCCATGCTGATCATCTTCGCCTTCAACGTCATGTTCTGGATGTTCTTCGAACAGGCCGGCAGCTCCTTCACCTTCCTGGCCGAGAACATCGTCAACCGCCAGCTGGGTGAGTGGACCTTCCCGACCGCATGGTTCCAGTCGGTCAACTCGGTGGCGATCATCACCCTGGCGCCGATCATCGCCTGGATCTGGGTGGCCCTGGGCCGCGCCAATCCGTCCATCCCGCGCAAGTTCGGCCTCGGCCTGCTGTTCAACGGCGCTGCTTTCGCACTGCTGATGTATGCCCTGTCGCAGATGGTCGTGGACGGCAAGATTCCGTTCTGGACCCTGTTCATGGTCTACGTCATCCAGTCGGTCGGTGAGCTGTGTCTGTCGCCGATCGGCCTGTCGATGGTGACCAAGCTGGCCCCGGTGCGCCTGGTCGGCTTCGGCATGGGCGGCTGGTTCCTGTCCACCGGCATCGGCAACAACCTGTCGGGCATCTTCGCTGGCGCGGTCAGTGGTGAAGGCGGCATGACGGTCGAATCGGCACTGAAGGGGTATACCTTCGGGTTCTGGGCCTTGATCGGTTCGGGTGTGGTCCTGTTCCTGGTCGCGCCGCTGATCAACAAGCTGATGCACGGCGTGAAGTAATGAGAGGGTAGTGGGCATGCGTACAACGTTCGGTGGTGCAGTGGTGGCAGTGGTGTGTGCGGCGCTGATCGGCGCCTGTTCGCAGCCTCAACCTCCCGCTGCCCCCGAGCCCACGCAGCCCCTGGATACCCGCCCCACCGAGCCACCGGTCGCTGACCCCAGCGAACCGGTGGCCTCGGGCAACACCCCGGCGGCGGCCGATATCGCCGCCATCGCCGGGCTTGGCGCGCAGTTCGACCCGGCCCGCAATCCCGTTGCCGACCTGGAAACGGCCAAGGTCGAAGCCCAGCGCGGCAACAAGCGGATCATCCTGGAAGTGGGCAACGCCGCCTGCGAGCCCTGCCATGCGCTGGATGAAGCCGTGGAAGGCAATGGCGATCTGCGCCGCTTCCGTGATGCCCACTACGTGTGGGTCAAGGTCAACGACAGTGCCGAGAATCCGAACGCGGCCTTCCTGGGCCAGTTCCCGCCGCTGCAAGGCGAGCACCCGCACCTGCTGGTGATCGATGCCGACGGCACGCTGCTGGCGCCACAGCCCAGCGAAGCGATGCACAAGGGCAAGACCGTGCAGACCGCACGCGTGATGGCGTTCCTCAAGCAGTGGGCGCCTGACCGGTAGCACCGGGCCTGCCCGGCAGCCTCTCCGCTGCCCGGCCATCCACGCATGGCGTGGATCTACTGCGCGCGCCGTCACACTCTCCGACTCCACATCTCAACTTCAGCGTGCGCACGCCGTTACCGGCAAGGACTTCAGTCGACGACCCGTCGATGCAACCTACCGGAACGCCCATGCACAGCGATCACGCCGAACGTCTGCACGAACCTGCCACTGAACTGGCCGAAGGCGGAGCAGGCGACGGCGTGACCCTGCCACCGCAGGAAGCCCTGCTGGATGACACCGGTACCGGCGCAGCAACGCTTGAACTCGCACCGCCGCGGCATCGGTTGCCGCAGATCGCCTTGCCCGACAACGTGGTGCTGAAGGGCGCGGTGCAGAAGCTGGTGGAACAGAAGGCGAGGCTGGATCGACTGGCCGCCGAAGGGCAATTGGCCGGTCTGCTGCCACCGGAATGGCACGGCAACGGCGTGCGCGCGATCGACCTGTCCAGTTTCGTGCAGGGCGTGCTGCCGTTCCTGCAGCCCGGCGAGCGCGGTGAAACCGCACCGGCCCGCCTGCCGGTGCGCCATGTGCTGGGCGATGACAGCCGCTGGGGCCTGGCCGATGTACCCGAACCGAAGTCACTGGCCTGGTACCTGGCCAGCGACGACCGCGCCAACGCGGGCAGCAAGGATGTTGCCGAGGCCTATCTGGTCGGCGCGCTTGGCTTGGCGTGGATGCAGGAAGGGCGCAGCCGCCCCGGCTTCCTGCGTGCGATGGACCAGGACAGCCTGGCGGCGCGGGTGACCATGCTGGGTTATCCGCCGCCGAGCGAGCTGGCGCTGTACAGCGTGACCGCGCACGGCCAGTCCCAGATCTGGTGCGTGCATGGTCGGCGCAGGCTGCGCCCGCTGGTGGCGCCGTGGCTGAGCGTGCCCCTGCTGACCGCCTATGGCGTGCCCGCACCGGTGGCATGGCCGGGCAGCTTCCCGCCCGTTGAAACCGTGGCCGAAGCGATTGCCGCCGCGCGTCCGGGAAAGCTGCTACCGGAAGTGGATCTGGGCAGAGTGGTCGCCAAGATCGCCGAAGACGCCTCGTCCGAGGCATGGCAGCCGGTCAGCCTGCTGCAGCTGAACACCTGGTCGCCGCGCTGGCCATTCTTCCTCGGTACGTTTGTTGGCCTGCCGTCGCTGCTGCTGGTCACTGCCGCGCTGGCGTTGCCCGGGGCGGTTGAAGCGGCCACCGTTGCCGCCTCGCTTGGCTTTGCCGGCGGCGCCATCGGCGCGCTTGCGGTGCCGTGGATCCATGCACGGCGCAAGCATCTGAGCTGAGTGCGTGGGCCATCTGCGCGTGGTGTGGATCTGTTGACGCCCTAACGGTCGATCTCTGCAGCAGTGAACTCCATGCGTTGCCGCGCACGCTCCGTGGCGGCCTGCAGACGTTGCTTGAGGACTTCCCGGGAGGGAAGGGATGTCAGGTACTCCGCCACATGGATGCCTGAGCGGTCCAGCTCCAGCAGCTCGATCTGGCCTGCCTTCTTGCCTGTGCAAAGGATGATGCCCAGCGGTGCCTCTTCACCTTCCTCTCGCTCGTATCGATCCAGCCAACGCAGATAGAGCTCCATCTGGCCTTTGTACGCTGGCTTGAAGTCACCGATCTTCAGTTCGACGGCTACCAGCCTGCGCAGGCGGCGGTTGTAGAACAGCAGGTCGAGATGGAAGTCGTCGTCGTCGATCTGGATGCGTTTCTGGCGGGCGACGAAGCTGAAGCCTGCCCCGAGTTCAAGCAGGAATCCCTGCATTTCACGCAGGATGGCGCCTTCCAGTTCCTGCTCGTCCCAGCACTCCTTCAGCCCGAGAAAATCAAGTACGTACGGGTCGCGCAGGACCAGGCCCGGGGAGAGCTGCTGGTTTCTGCGCAACGCCGACAGCTCATTGGCAATGGTCTGCTCGGGCTGGCTGGAAAGTGCCGTGCGTTCGTACAGCATCGAGTCGATGCGCTGGCGCAACATGCGGACACTCCAGCCTTCCGTGCTGGCCATCTGGGCGTAGAAGTCACGCTTGAGCGGATCAGACAGCGGGATCAGCGCGATGAAATGGGTCCAGCTCAATTGTCGTAGCAGTGATACGACAATCTGCTCGTCGGCAAATGCGATGGAGAACTGCACCATCCTGCGCAGGCTCTTTTCACCAAACGAACCGCCGAACTCGGCAGACAGTGTCCTGGCGATGCGCTTGAACAGGACCTCTCCATAGCGTGCCCGGCGTCCATCCATCTGATCGACATGGATGCGACGTCCTATGCGCCAGTACAGCAGCGTCAGTTCGGCATTGACGGTCCTCACCATCCCGGCGCGGGCCGTGGATATCAGTTCCCGGATATCAGCCAGCAGATCGTGGGTATGCGGCAGGGTGAGGGGCGGTGTGTCATCCATGAGGTGCCTTCCAGCAGGGTCAGGGTTCGGCAATCACCCGCAGCGCACTGGCATAGCCCTTGGCGAGACTGGTCAGGTCGAGCAGCCGGTTCAACGACAGCAGCAGGCCCGGCTGGCAGGCCTTCAGGCGCTGATGTTCGAACCACGCCTGGGTGACGGTTTCCAACGTGGCCAACGCCTCATCGATGCGTTGCAGGTCGGCTTCGCGGTCGATGGGCTCGGTGGTGGGGTGATTGGGGCGTGTCATGGCGAAGCTCCGGGGAGAGGCCGCCGGAAAGGCGGCAGGCGATGCGTGGTTGAAAGACCGTGATCCGAAGGAAGAACGGCGGCCATGCGGCCCCACGCACCGCCCGCCAAAGCAGGTCAGCGCGAGTCGCCGCCGCCCGCGATGGGCGGCGACGGGTGCGGCGTGGTTTCCTTCGGATCATCGGGCTTTCAACCCCGGCAGCGGTGCTCCGCTGCGCGCCTACCCTCGGGCCGATGGGACCGGCCGTCCAATAGGCAATGCCATTCGATGCGCGAATTTCGATACAGCCGCTCTGTCGATCAGGACTCTACCGGCCCGATGCCGAAACATCAGGTGGTAAACGCGACACGTCGAGTCGAATCCGGCCGAAAGACCGTTCGTCGGCGCGCAATGAACACCGCGCGTTGCACGTCATCGATGGAGCGCGCCGGATCCCTCACAGCGCAGCCCGCGACATCATCCACGCCTGGCGTGGGTCCATGTGTCGACCAAGGTCGACACCTGCCAAGGGCGGCGGGGGGGGGGGGCGCCGCCCCGAAGGGTTCAGACCCCTTCGCCCATCCGCTCCAGGCCATCCCCGGCCAGGCGCAGGATCAGCTTCTCCAGCACCTGCTCCTCTTCCTCGCTCAGCACCGACATCAGCTTGCGGGTGATCTCGATCACCATCGGTGCGATCGTCTCGTACACCTCGAACCCCGCCGCCGACAGCGCCAGCACCGAGCGGCGGCGGTCATCACCATGCGTCTCACGCTTGATGAAACCGCGTTCCAGCAGGCGCGCCACCGCGCGGCTGACCGCCACCTTGTCCATCGCCGTGCGGTCGGAGACCTCGCTGGCCGACGACCCGGGATACAGCGCCAGGATGGTGATCACCCGCCACTCCGGGATGGCCAGGCCATAACGGTCGCCGTACAGCTTGGCGATGTTGCCGCTGACCCGGTTGGACAGCACGCTCAGCCGGTACGGCAGGAACTGTTCCAGGTCGAGCAGGACGTGGGAGGCACGCAGGCGGGTGGAAGCGGGATCGGCGGGGCTCATGTTGCGGTGCACCTTGCTGGTGGTTTCAAGTGTAACTATAAGTGTTGGGTCCGTACCCTGCATTCTCGCCGGGTCCAACCCCGCCCGCACCTGGTTTGTGCCGATGCGGCACCGATTCGGAGCCACGCCATGAATACCGCAGTCCCGTCCGCCTCGCATCCCAACCCCGGCATGCAGGTCACCACCTTCGAAAACCCGATGGGCATCGACGGCTTCGAGTTCGTCGAATTCGCCGCACCGGCCGGCCGTGGCGCCGAGCTGCACGAGTACTTCCGCAAGATGGGCTTCAGCGCGGTGCTCAAGCACAAGCAGCGTCCGATTACCGTCTATCGTCAGGGCGACGTCAACTTCCTGGTCAATGAAGACCCCGATTCGTTCGCCGCCGACTTCGCTGAAAAGCATGGCCCGTGCGCCTGCGGCTTCGCCATCCGCTTCAAGAAGCCGGGCGCGGAGGTCTACCAGACCGCGCTGGGCAATGGCGCCGAAGCCATCGCCTTCAAGCCGGAGAGCAAGGCGGTCAACGCGCCGATCATCAAGGGCATCGGCGACTGCATGCTGTACCTGGTGGATCGCTACGGAGATGCCGGCAGCATCTTCGATGGCGACTACGAGCTGATCGCCGGCGCCGAGCTGCGCCCGAAGGGCTTCGGTCTGACCTTCATCGACCACCTGACCCACAACCTGTACTTCGGCAACATGCAGCAGTGGTCGGACTACTACGAGCGCCTGTTCAACTTCCGCGAGATCCGCTACTTCGACATCAAGGGCCTGAAGACCGGCCTGGTGTCCAAGGCGATGACCGCGCCGGACGGCATCGTACGCATTCCGCTGAACGAGTCGTCCGACCCGAAGAGCCAGATCAACGAGTATCTGGACGCGTACAAGGGCGAGGGCATCCAGCACATCGCCTGCTTCACCGAGAACATCTACGACACGGTCGAAGCGATGCGCGCGCAGGGTGTGGATTTCCTCGACACGCCGGAGACCTATTTCGACGTGATCGACCAGCGCGTGCCGAACCACGGTGAGGACGTCGCCCGCCTGGCGAAGAACAAGATCCTGATCGACGCCGACCCGGAAACCCACCAGCGCAAGCTGCTGCAGATCTTCACCCAGAACTGCATCGGCCCGATCTTCTTCGAGATCATCCAGCGCAAGGGCAACGAAGGCTTCGGCGAAGGCAACTTCACCGCGCTGTTCGAGAGCATCGAACGCGACCAGATCCGTCGCGGCGTGCTGTAAGGTCTTCGGTAGCGCCGGGCCAGTCCCGGCGCCTGCCCATCTGTAGAGCCGAGCCATGCTCGGCTGCTTTCCGTTCCGGTCCCGCCGTACCCAGGAGCCCCCCATGTCCAGCGCCATCACCGCCCGCGGCTACCAGTCCGGTTTCGGCAACGAGTTCGCCAGCGAGGCCGTGCCCGGTGCACTTCCGGTCGGCCAGAACTCGCCGCAGAAGGTGGCCCATGGCCTGTACGCCGAGCAGCTGACCGGCACCGCGTTCACCGCACCGCGCGGCAGCAACCGCCGCAGCTGGCTGTACCGGATCCGTCCGGCGGTGACCCACGGTGAGTTCACTCCGTTCGCGCAATCGCAGCTGCAATGCGATTTCGGTGCACAGCCCGCTTCGCCGAACCAGCTTCGCTGGAGCCCGCTGCCGCTGCCGGAGCTGCCGACCGATTTCGTCGAAGGCCTGTACACGATGGGCGGCAACGGTTCGCCCGACGCGCATGCCGGCGTCGGCATCCATCTGTACGCGGCCAACCGTGACATGGTCGGCCGCTACTTCTACGACGCCGACGGCGAGCTGCTGATCGTGCCGCAGCTGGGCAGCCTGCGGCTGCTGACCGAGCTGGGCGTGATCGAGATCGAACCGCAGCAGATCGCGGTGATTCCGCGCGGTGTGCGCTTCCGTGTCGAGCTGCCTGACGGTCCGAGCCGTGGCTACATCTGCGAGAACTACGGCGCGCTGCTGAAGCTGCCCGACCTGGGCCCGATCGGCTCCAACGGCCTGGCCAATCCGCGCGACTTCGAGACCCCGCATGCAGCGTTCGAAGACATCGACGGTGATTTCGAGCTGATCGCCAAGTTCGACGGCCGCCTGTGGCGTGCCCCGATCGACCATTCGCCGCTGGACGTGGTGGCCTGGCATGGCAACTACGCGCCGTACCGCTACGACCTGCGCCGCTTCAACACCATCGGCTCGATCAGCCACGACCACCCGGATCCGTCGATCTTCCTGGTGCTGCACTCGCCCAGCGACACCGCGGGCACCAGCAACATGGATTTCGCGATCTTCCCGCCGCGCTGGCTGGTGGCGCAGAACACGTTCCGCCCGCCGTGGTTCCACCGCAACATCGCCAGCGAGTTCATGGGCCTGGTGCATGGTGCCTACGACGCCAAGGCCGAAGGCTTCGTGCCGGGCGGTGCGTCGTTGCACAACTGCATGAGTGGCCACGGTCCGGACGCGCCGACCTTCGACAAGGCCTCCAGTGCCGATCTGTCCAAGCCGGACGTGATCAAGGACACCATGGCTTTCATGTTCGAGACCCGTGGGGTGATCCGCCCGACCGCGCAGGCGCTGGCCGCAGGCCACCGGCAGGGCGATTACCAGCAGTGCTGGAACGGCCTGCGCAACAATTTCCGTTGATGAAAAAGGGGACGGAGGGAATTANNAATTCCCTCCGTCCCCTTTTTTTTTCAGGCCACCTCGGCGAACGCGCTGCAATGCTCCACCGGCAGCGCCTCCATCAGCCGCTGCCGCACGCGCTGGCAGTAGCCTTCCGAGGTCAGCGCCGGCAGCACCTGCAGCGCCGACTGCATCACCCGCAGGACCTCGCCTTCCGCGCGCGCCTGCTGCAGGTCGCGGAACAACGCCGCTGCGTTGGGATGCCGCTGCATCTCCAGGATTCCCAGCACATAGATGCGCGCGGCGACCAGCGAGCGGCGTCGCTCGACTGGCGCGGCGGACGCTGCGGCGGCTGACGGCGCCAGCGGGGCAGCAGCCACACTCGGCGCAGGTTGCGTGGAAATGGCGGCGTCCGCGCCGGTCACCAGATATCCGGCCTGGATCAGCTGGATCACCATCGCTGCCGCGTCCTGCCCCAGCAGTGCGGTCAGCTCGGCGATGCTGCGCTGGCCATCGCACAGGATCAGCAGCCGTCGCTGGCGCATGTCCAGCGGCGCGCGGTGGGCCTGCAGCGCGGTTCGGGCGAGGTCGGTCTTGCGCGGTTGCATGGGGAGGACAGCCAAGTCGGTGCTTGCCCAGCCTGAATGAGGGCGATGAAACCGCGATGACAATGCAGCGCCTGCACGCGCGCTGGGGTAGCGTGCACCCACCCTGTGCCAAGGATCCGCACCGATGAAGCACCTCCCGATTGCCGGCCTGCTGCTGTTGTCGCTGGCCGCCTGCAACCGTAGTCCCGAAACCGCCGCGCCGGACGCGCCTGCTGCCGCAACCGCACCGGCGAAAGACGCCTCCGTTCCCGCCGACGCCGATCTGGCCACCGCATCGCCGGTGGACCCGCGCCGCGACAGCCCGGCACGCCTGGATGGCTTCGGCGGCGCCACGCTGGGCGCCGGCATCGCCGAGGTCCGCAGTGGCTTCGGCACGCCGTTGCAGGGCCTGGGTACCGATGCCGCTGGCAAGCCGCTGCCTGCCGACGATGCCAATGAAGGCTGTTACTTCCTGCGCCCGCAGGACGCCGAAGACCCGCGCCTGATGTTCGAGGCGCGCAAGCTGGTCCGCTACGACGTACGCAGCCCGTCCATCGTCGCCCCCGGTGGCGGCCGCGTTGGCATGACTCTCGGCGAGCTGCAGGTGCTCTATCCCGAGCGCGCCGACGTTGGCCCGGACAAGTACGACGACAAGGCCCAGCACCTGCGCGTGCGCCCGGCGCAGGAGGGCGCGGCGATCATCGATTTCGCCCTCGGCGCTGACGGCAAGGTCGGCGCCTGGCGGGTCGGCAGGACCCCGCAGGTGGACTACGCCGAAGGCTGCGGCTGATCCACCCTTCTCGGCTCACCCGCAGCGGGTGGGCCGAGCGTAGAATCGCGCCACGACCGCTGGGGAGTGCTCGATGATCGCCATTGCCATTGCCTGGTTCCTGCTCGGCCTGCTGTTGCTGGCTCTGGGCGGGGACTCCATCGTCAAAGCCGTTTCCGGCCTGGCACAGCGCTTCGGTGCCAGCGCATTCACCGCCGGCCTGCTGTTGCTGGGCATCACTACTTCGCTGCCGGAGCTGGCGGTCAACGCCCGCGCACTGGTGATGGGCCAGCCGGAGCTGGCCTTGGGCAACGCCGTCGGCAGCAGCGTGGTCAACCTTGGCCTGACCCTGGCAATGGCTGCCATTGCCGCGCCGCTGTTGTTGCGTGCCCGCCTGCAGACGGTGCTGTGGTGGGCGTTGCTGGCCGCGGGCCTGCTGCTGATCGTGTTCGGGCTCGATGGCCGCTTGGTGCGCTGGGAGGCTGGCGTGCTGGTGGCCGGGTTCGTGGTGGTGCAGTTCCTGCTGCTGCGACGCGGGCGCCATGAGAGCGCCGAGGTACAGGCGATCATCGCCGAGTCGGCACTGAGCCGCACCAGCCTGCCCTTGAATGTGCTGCGCGTGCTGATTGCCGCATTGGCGTTGTATTGGGGCGCGCGCCTGGTGGTCGGTGCTGCTGCTGATTTTGGTGCTGCGCTGGGCTGGACACCGCTGCTGGTCGGTCTGCTGCCGGTGGCGATCGGCACCGCGTTGCCGGAGGTGGCAGCCGCCGTCGCGGCAGCGCGCCGTGGTCACGGCGACATGGTGCTGGGCCACGTGCTCGGTTCCAGCGTGGTCAACCTGATGCTGGTGATCGGTGCGATGGGGCTGCTGCAGCCGCTGGCGCTGCCGGCCTCGTTCGTACGCCTGGAACTGCCGGCGCTGCTGGCGTTCGCCCTGGTGCTGTACCCGATGCTGCGCGGCGACCTGCGCATCAGCCGTATCGAAGGTGCGGTGCTGCTAGGCGCGTTCGTGGCCTGGTTGGGGCTGGAAATCGCGCTGGTCACACCGGTCTGACCGCTGCGATGGATCCACCCCGCGCGCGGCCTGAGGTAGTGCCGGCCGCTGGCCGGCAACCTCGGCGAACTCGCAGCCAGGCATGGCCTGGCTCTACTGGCGGTTATCCGGGGTAGTGCCGACCAACGGTCGGCACCCACGGTCAACGCACGGTGGTTTCCTCTTCCCGCTCCGGTTCCGGCGGCGGCAGCTGTTCTTCTTCCGCACGCTCGTTGCCCGGCAGAGTGGGGCGCGTTTCCATCAGCAGCGACAGCGCCGCCTTGGCCATCAGGTGCGCGCTGATCGGTGCGGTGATGAACAGGAACACGGTGATCAGCAGCTCGCGCGGCTGCGGGTCCTGGCCCAGGAAGATGTGGTAACACACCGAGCACACCAGCACGCAGCCCACGCCCAGCGTGCTGGCCTTGGTCGGTGCGTGCAGGCGCTTGAAGAAGGTGGACAGCTTCACCAGCCCCAGCGCGCCGACCAGGATGAAGAAGCAGCCGAACAGCAGCAGGATCGACAGCGCGATCTGGATGAAGGTGATCATTCGACGATGTCCCGGCGCAGCACGAACTTGCTCAGCACCACGGTGCTGCCGAAGCCGAGCATGGCGATGATCAGTGCCGCCTCGAAGTAGATCGCCGAATTGAGGTACATGCCGAACAGCATCAGCTCGGCGATGGCGGTCACCGACAGCGTATCCAGTGCAAGGATGCGGTCGGGCACGGTCGGCCCGCGCAGCAGGCGCCAGGTGGCCAGCAGCATGGCCAGGCCGACCACGTGCATGCATACCACCAGGGTGGTCTGGATGATCTGGAATCCAGTCATGGGAAGATCTCCATCAATGGGGCTTCATAACGGCGCTTGATCGTGTCGATCAGGTCCTGCGGGTCTTCCAGGTGCAGCACGTGCACCAGCAGGAACTTCCGGTCGTCGCTGAGCGCGGCCGACACCGTGCCGGGAGTCAGGGTGATCATGCTGGTCAGCGCGGCGATGCCGTGGATGTTGGCGATGTCCAGCGGCAGCCAGATGAAACCGGGGTGGATGTTCTTTTCCGGGCCCAGCACCTGGATGGCCACGCGGATGTTGGACATCAGGATGTCCCACAGGGTCACGAACAGCAGCTTCGGCAACGGCCGCAGGGTGCCGATGCGGGCGAACTCGCGGTCCAGGCGCGCAGCGAACAGTGGAATGACCACGCCCAGCAGCAGGCCCAGCAGGAACTGGCCGAGCGTGAAGCTGTCGGACATCAGCAGCCAGAACACCACCACCATCACGCTCAGCGCGGGCGAGGGCAGCAGGCGGCGGATCGGGGAACGCTTGGCGGTCATGGCTGGCGGATCTCCGGCGTGGTCGCGCGCAACTGCTGCACGTAGTCGCCCGGCTGCAGCAGCTGGGTGGCGATGGCGTCGGTGTGCTGCATCAGCGGCGCAGCGAACAGTGTCATGCCGATGCCGTAGGCCAGCAGGATGCAGGCGGCAAACAGCTCCACACGGCGCAGCGGTGCCTTGCGCGGCGGCGGTGCATCGGGATCGGGCAGCGGCACGCGCCAGAACAGGCGGATGCCGCCGCGGGTCAGGCCCATGATGACCAGCAGGCTGCTGACCAGCACTGCCGTCCACACCGCGCCGGTGTACTGCGCGGGCATGCCGGCCAACAGCGCGGCCTTGGCCAGGAAGCCTGACAGTGGCGGCAGACCGGCCACCGACACCGCCGCAATCAGGAACAGCACGGCGGGCGTCTCCTTGCCGGGCATCGGCGCGATCACTTCCTTGCGGTCGCTGGCGCCGCCACGGCGGCGTCGGATCAGGTCGGCGACCAGGAACAGTGCGGCGGCGACGAAGCTGCTGTGCGGCAGGTAATACAGGCCGGCCGACAGCACCTTCGGCGTGCCGACAGAGAAGGCGATGAACAGCGTCGCTGCCGAGACGATCACCAGATACGAAATCAGCACGCGCAGGCGCGCTGCGGCCAACGCACCCAGGCCGCCCAGCACCAGCGTCGCTACGCCGGCCCACAGCAGCCAGTCGCGGCCGTAGCCGGCCATCGCACCCGCATCCTCGCCGAACCACAGCATCTGGATGCGCAGCACGGCATACAGGCCCACCTTGGTCATGATCGCGAACAGCGCCGCTACCGCCGCCGGTGCACGCGCATACGATTCGGGCAGCCACAGGTACAGCGGCATCAGCGCGGCCTTGGCACAGAACACCAGCAGCAACAGGCCCATCGTCGCCTTCACCAGGGTCAGCTGCGCCGGCGGCACCTCGGCAATGCGCTGCGACAGCTCGGCCATGTTCAACGACCCCAGCGAGGCGTACAGCAGGCCCAGTGCGATCAGGAACAGGGTCGAGGCGGTGACGTTGAACACCACGTAGTGCAGGCCGATGCGCATGCGCAGGCCACGGCCGCCACTGAGCAGCAGGCCGTAGGAGGCGATCAGCATCACCTCGAAGAACACGAACAGGTTGAAGATGTCGCCGGTCAGGAAGGCACCGTTGAGGCCCACCAGCTGGAACTGGAACAGCGCATGGAAGTGCGGTGCGCGGCGGTCCCATCCTGAGCACGCATGCAGCAGGCAGGGAATGGCCAGCAGCAGGGTGGTCAGCAGCATCCAGGCGGACAGCTGGTCGGCGACCAGCGCGATGCCCAGCCGCGACGGCCAGTCGCCCAGCAGGTAGACGCGGATGTCGCTACCTGCGGTGTCGGCGAACAACAGGCCGACCACCACCGCCAGCGCGGCCAGCGAGGTCCACGCCACGGCACGCTGTACCTTCGGCCCATAGCGGCGATGTTCGACGAACAGCGACAGCGCAGCGCCGAGCAGCGGTACCAGGATCGGCAGGATCACCAGATGATTCATGCGCGGTCCTCGCCCCGGCGCGGCGGTGCATCGTCGTCCGGCTCGTGCGCGTCCACATGGTCACTGTGGTTGTCGCTGCGGCTGCGCATGGCCAGCACGATGCTGACAGCGGTCATCGCAAACGCGATCACGATCGCGGTCAATACCAGTGCCTGCGGCAGCGGATCGGTGTAGTTGCCGAGGTGGCTCTCCACGCCCTCCTGCAGCACCGGCGCTTTGCCCTGCACTACGCGGCCACCGGCAAAGATCAACAGGTTGGTGGCGTAGGACAGGAAGGTCATGCCGAGGATCACATCGAAGCTGCGCGCGCGCAGCAGCAGGTAGATGGCGATGGCGGTCAGCACGCCGATCGCAGAGGCCAGGGCCAGTTCCATCAGTGCATCTCCCCCGTTCGTGCCGAGCGGCGTTGCAGGTCGATCTCGCCCTTGCGCGCGGTGCGCGTCCGCGAGGGTTTGACGGTGGCCATCATCGACAGCATCAGCATCGCGCCACCGAACACCACCAGGTACACGCCGATATCAAAACCAATCGCGCTGGCCAGCGGTACATCACCGATCAACGGCAGGTGCAGGTCCAGGTGACCGCTGGTCAGGAACGGCACGCCGAACAGCATCGAGGCGCCGCCGCTGAGGATGGCGATCAGCAGGCCGGTGCCGATGCAGCGGATGTAGTCGAAGCCGAAGCGCGACTCCACCGATGCGGTGCCTTGGATCACGTACTGGATCAGCAGCGGCACGGCCAGCACCAGGCCTGCGATGAAGCCGCCGCCCGGCGCGTTGTGGCCGCGCAGGAACAGGAAAATGGAGACCGTCAGGGTCAGCGGGAACATGATCTGGGCCAGATCGGCCGGTACCGGCAGCTTGATCGGCGGGCCGGGCATGATCTGCTCCGGCGCCATCCGCGTACGCCGCAGCAGCGCATGCACGACCAGTGCGGCGATGCCGAACACGGTGATCTCGCCGAAGGTATCGAAACCTCGGAAGTCGACCAGGATCACGTTGACCACGTTCTGGCCGTACGCCTCGGGCAGTGCGCGGGCAAGCAGTTCGCCGGCCATGGTGTTCGGCGGCAGCGTCATCGCGCTGTAGGCCAGCGCGCCGAGGCCGGCACCGGCCACGATCGCGATCAGCGCATCACGGCGCTTGCGCCAGCGCGGCCGCTCTGGGCCGGACTGTGCGGGCAGGTAGTTCATGCCCAGCAGCATCAGCACCAGCGTGACCATCTCCACCAGCAGCTGGGTCAGCGCCAGGTCGGGTGCGGACAGGAACACGAAGGTCAGCGCCACCATCAGGCCGACACCGCCGACCAGCAGCACCGCCAGCAGGCGCTGCTTGTACATGCGCAGGGTCGCCACCGCGCAGGACATCATCACCAGCCACAGTGCCCAGCCCAGCAGCGGGATGGGCTGCGGTTTTGTCCATTCCGGCGAGGCCGGGTTGGCGATGTAGGGCGCGGCGGCAACCACGATCGCCACCAGCACCAGGCCCAGCAGCATGCGCTGCAGGCTGCCGTTGGCGATGCCGGCGGTCAACCGCTGCGCACCGGCCGAAAGCAGGTCCAGCTGGTGGTGGAAGACGTTGCGCCCCGGCGTGGTGTTGGTTACCCCATGCAGGTCGATCAGCTTGCGCAGGCCGAAGTAGAGGGCCACGCCACCGACCACGCCCGCGGCGCTCATCGCCAGCGGCAGGTTGAAGCCATGCCAGATCGACAGGTTGTACTCGGGCATCGCGCTGCCGAGGATCGAGGCAGCTGCCGCGTGCAGCACCGGCGCCACCGTCAGTGCCGGGGCGATACCCACCGCCACGCAGATCACCACCAGGATCTCCACCGGCACCTTCATCCAGCGCGGCGGCTCGTGCGGCACGCGGTCCAGGCCATGCGGACCCTTGCCGAAGAAGGTGTCGTGCACGAAGCGCAGGCTGTAGGCCACGCCGAACACACCAGCCAGCAGCGCAGCGATCGACACCGCCGTGCGCATGGTGTCGGTGCCACCGGCCGAGAGCGCTTCGGCGAACAGCATTTCCTTGGACAGGAAGCCATTGAGCAGCGGGATGCCGGCCATCGCCAGCGACGCGATGATCGCCAGCGCGCTGGTGAACGGCATCAGCCTGCGCAGGCCACCGAGCTTGCGCATGTCACGGGTACCGGTCTCGTGGTCGATGATGCCGGCGGCCATGAACAGCGAGGCCTTGAAGGTGGCGTGGTTGAGGATGTGGAACACGCCGGCGACCACCGCCATCGGTGTGGACAGGCCGAACAGCAGGGTGATCAGGCCCAGGTGCGAGATCGTCGAATAGGCCAGCAGGCCCTTCAGGTCATGCTGGAAGATCGCGTTCCAGGCGCCGATCAGCAGGGTGATCGCACCGATGCCGCTGACCGTGTAGAAGAACAGATCGCTGCCGGCCAACGCTGGATGCAGGCGCGCCAGCAGGAATACGCCCGCCTTCACCATGGTGGCCGAGTGCAGGTAGGCCGACACCGGGGTGGGCGCGGCCATCGCGTGCGGCAGCCAGAAGTGGAACGGGAACTGCGCGCTCTTGGTGAAGATGCCCGCCAGCACCAGGAACAGCGCATAGGGGTACAGCGCGCTGGCGCGGATCTGCTCACCGGCGGCCAGCACCACGTCCAGGTCGAAGCTGCCGACGATGCGACCGATCAGCAGCACGCCGGCCAGCAGGGCCAGGCCGCCGCCGCCGGTGATCACCAGCGCCATCCGCGCGCCCTCGCGGGCGTCCTGGCGATGCGACCAGAAACCGATCAGCAGGAACGAGCTGATGCTGGTCATTTCCCAGAAGATCATCAGCAGCAACAGGTTGCCGGACAGCACCATGCCCAGCATGGCGCCCATGAACAGCAACAGGTAGGTATAGAAGCGGTGCGCGCTGTCCTGCGGGCTCAGGTAGTAGCGCGCATACAGCACCACCAGTGCGCCGATGCCCAGCACCAGCCCGGCGAACATCCAGGCCAGGCCATCCAGGCGCAGGGTGAAGTCCAGGCCGATCTGCGGCAGCCACGGCACCATCGTCCGCACCACCTGGCCATCGAGCACCGATGGGGTCAGCCAGGCGAGGATCGCCAGCCCGCCCAACGGCGCCAGCGCCGCCAGCCAGGCAGCAGTCGAGCGCGAACTACGGGGGAAGGCTGCGACAGCCACTGCCATGAGGAACGGCAGGGCCAGCAGCAGGGGCAGGCTGGGGAGCATGCAGGGAATCCATGATTCACGAGCAGGTCAGGGAGCATAACAGGCTGCCAAATGTCGCCGAAACCCATTGAACAGCGATCAATTGCATGTAACGTGCGCTGATTCATTTTTTCTGCGATGCAGCATGCCGCGTGGATGACCCGTCAGGACCTGGCTGACGGGTCCACCCTACGCCCACGCAGGGAGACCGCAGCCCCTGTCGCACAGGGACCGCCGCCGTCGGGCGGGGCGAGGAGAGGAGGTCACCGCGGCAGGCTGGCAGGCGCGCCGTGCAGTGTGGGTGATGGCATCTGCCCGTTCAGGAAACGAAGGCGTCGATGCGGTGACGCCGGTCAGTAGCGCCAGTCGAGCTTGCGATAGGCCTTGGCCATCACCCAGGCCGGGCCGATCAGCAGGTAGGTCAGGTCGGTCAGGAAGCTGGGCTTGCGGCCTTCGAACTTGTGGCCGATGAACTGCGCGATCCAGGCGACGACGAAGACGCCGATCGCCAGCCAGAACAGATTGTGCAGGCCGATTTCCGCTTCCAGCAGCCGGCACAGGCAGCCGAACACGAAGAACTGGATGAGCATGCCGATGCCCAGCGGGCGCGACAGCTTGTTGTAGAAGCACCAGGCGCTGAACATCGCGAACGCCGACCAGATGCCGTACTGGAACCAGGTGATCAGCGGCGGCACGCACCACAGCAGGGCCACCACCGACCACAGGATCGCCGGCACCGCCACCACGTGGATGCGTTGGTTGACCACATTGCGGTGATCGTCGGAGTAGCTGGCGAAGTAGCGGTCGATCGGACGCGCAAGCTGGGTGGTGGTCTGCATGTGGCCAGCATACCCCGGCCGGGGCCGTCAGTAGAGCCAGGCCATGCCTGGCTGCAGGTCCGCCGAGGTTGCCGGCCAGCGGCCGGCACTACCCCGGGGAAACCGACAGTAGAGCCAGGCCATGCCTGGCTGCCGGGGGGCGCAGGAAACCGCCCCCAGCCAGACCGGCCGGGGGCGCAGGGGAATCAGTCGACGCTGATTCCGGCCAGGCGCTGCAGCGCCTCGGCGTACTTGGCGCGGGTGCGCTCGATGATCTCGGCCGGGATGCTCGGGCCCGGGGCAGTCTTGCCCCAGTCCAGCGTCTCCAGGTAGTCACGCACGAACTGCTTGTCGTAGCTCGGCGGGCTGGTGCCCACTTCGTACTCGTCGGCCGGCCAGTAGCGCGAGGAATCCGGCGTCAGCATCTCGTCCATGATGTACAGGCGACCATCGGCGTCGGTACCGAACTCGAACTTGGTGTCGGCCAGGATGATGCCGCGCTCGCGCGCGTAATCGGCCGCGAACTTGTAGATGCGCAGCGTGGCGTCGCGCACGCGCTCGGCCATCTCCGCACCGACCGTCTTCACCATCGCGTCGAAGTCGATGTTCTCGTCATGGTCACCCACGGCGGCCTTGGTCGAGGGGGTGAAGATCGGTTCTGGCAGCTGCTCGGCCTGGCGCAGGCCGTCGGGCAGGTCGATGCCGCTGACCTTGCCGGTGCGCTGGTAGTCCTTCCAGCCGCTGCCGATCAGGTAGCCGCGGGCGATCGCTTCCACCGGTACCGGCTTCAGCTTGCGGGTGACCACCGCGCGCTTGGCGTACAGGGCCGCGTCCACGCCCTCGGGCAGCACGCTGGCCACGTCGATGCCGGTCAGGTGGTTGGGCATCAGGTGCGCGGTCTTGGCGAACCAGAAGTTGGACACCTGGCAGAGCATCTCGCCCTTGCCCGGGATCGGGTCGGGCAGGACCACGTCGAACGCCGACAGGCGATCGGTGGCGACCATCAACAGGTAGTCCCCCGGCGGGGTACCGGCCGGCAGCCGCTCGCGCGGGATATCGAACACATCACGCACCTTGCCGCGGTGGCGCAAGGGCAGGCCGGGGAGATCGGATTGCAACAGCGTGGTTGGCACGGGCACTCCTGGGGCTTCGTCGATACGGCTGCCCAACGGACCCGGCGGGCCCGCTGACCAGCGGGCGGCCTAGTGTAAAGCGGTCTGGGCCCGCTGTGACGTAAAATGAGCGTCCATTTCGTCGGCCGACCCCGGAGCGCCATGCGCTGGTACGGAAAACTGCTCGGATTCATCGCCGGGGCCCTGTTGTTCCGGCCCAATCCGCTGTTCGGCGCGGTGGTAGGCCTGTTGCTGGGACATGCCTTTGACAGCGACTGGTTCCGCCTGAACAAGGAGAACCCTTACCGCGAGCTGGGGCTGACCTCCGAGGCCACCGATGCCGAGGTCGAGCGCGCCTACCGCAAGCTGATCTCCCAGTACCACCCCGACAAGCTGGGCGGCGCCGCCCCCGAGCTGCAGCAGCAGGCCGAGCAGAAGTCGCGGCGCATCAACGCCGCCTACGACCGCATCAAGACCCTGCGCAAGCGCTGACCCCACAGTCCCGCCTGCGGGCGGGAGACCCCTTTCCCCGTTCCGAAGGCCCCGGCCATGTCCAACTGCCTCATCGCTCCTTCCATCCTCTCGGCCAACTTCGCCCGCCTGGGCGAAGAAGTCGACAACGTCCTGGCCGCTGGCGCCGATTGGGTCCATTTCGACGTGATGGACAACCACTACGTGCCCAACCTGACCATCGGCCCGATGGTCTGCCAGGCGCTGCGCAAGCACGGCGTCACCGCGCCGATCGACGTGCACCTGATGGTCGAGCCGGTGGACCGCATCATCCCGGACTTCGCCGAGGCCGGCGCCACCTACATCAGCTTCCACCCGGAGGCCAGCCGCCACGTGCACCGCACCATCCAGCTGATCCGCTCGCTGGGCTGCAAGCCGGGCATCGTGCTCAATCCGGCCACACCGGTGGACATCCTCGACTGGGTGCTGGACGACCTCGACCTGGTGCTGCTGATGTCGGTCAATCCGGGCTTCGGCGGCCAGGCGTTCATCCCGTCGGCGTTGGACAAGCTGCGCGTGGTGCGCCAGAAGATCGATGCCAGCGGCCGTGACATCCGCCTGGAGATCGACGGTGGCGTGAAGGCCGACAACATCGGTGAGATCGCTGCCGCAGGTGCCGATACCTTCGTCGCCGGCTCGGCCATCTTCAACGCCAAGACCAGCTACCAGGACGTGATCGCGCAGATGCGCGCCAACGTCGCCGCGGCACGGGGCTGAGCCATGAGCACGGTGGCCGTGTTGAACATCCGTCCGGCCACCGTCGCCGACGCTGGCCTGATCCTTCGGTTTATCCGCGAACTGGCGATCTACGAGAAGGCCGAGCATTCGGTGCAGACCGATGAGGTCGGCATCGCCGAAAGCCTGTTCGGCGCTGACGCCACCGCCCGCGCGCTGATCTGCGAGGCGAACGGCGAAGCCATGGGCTACGCGGTGTATTTCTACAACTATTCCACCTGGCTGGGCCGCAAGGGCATCTACCTCGAAGACCTGTACGTGAGCCCGGAAAAGCGCGGCTCCGGTGCGGGCAAGGCGCTGCTGAAGTACATCGCCCGCCAGGCGGTGGCTGAAGGTTGCGGCCGCTTCGAGTGGTCGGTGCTGGACTGGAACACGCCGGCCATCGACTTCTACACCGCAGCCGGCGCCAAGCCGCAGGACGAGTGGACGGTGTACCGGCTGGAAGGTGAGGCGCTGCACGATTTCGCCAACGGTTGAGGCGGAATGCATCCACGCATGGCAGGCAAAAAAAAGCCACGCCAAATACTGGCGTGGCCTTGCTGCATGCGTGGGAGGCTGATCCTGCCTCCATCCGTCGTCCCTGCTATGGCCTTCCATTCTCCGGGCCGGCGATGACATCTGCATGACATCCTGCATTGGCGAGCCCAACCATCTGACCTGAACGGTTGCCAGCGTCTTTCACTGGCCACGAACGCCCGATTGCTAGCCTGTGCCGCCTTTCCCTGGAAGAACTGCATGAGCACACCGCGCTGGCGCCTGATCCTCAACGGCAAGTCCGCAGGCAACGATGACCTGCGCGATGCCGTGGGCCACTGGCGTGACCGTGGCGTGCAGCTGGAAGTGCGGGTGACCTGGGAAGACGGTGACGCCGAGCGCTACGTTGCCGAGGCCATCGACCACGGCGTGGACGTGATCGTGGCGGCCGGTGGCGACGGCACGCTGAGCGCGGTGGCCGAGACGTTGGCGCATCGTGACGAGCCGGCTGGGGCGCTGCCGTCGCTGGCGTTGGTGCCGATGGGCACCGCCAACGATTTCGCTACCGCTGCCGGTATTCCGGTGGAGCCGCAGGAGGCCTTCGCACTGATTGCCGGCGGCACGCCGCGTCCGATGGACCTGCTGCGCGTTGATGCCGACGGCAAGCCGTGGTGGTGCGCCAACCTCGCCAGCGGCGGCTTCGGTACCCAGGTCACGGTGGAAACCGATGCGGGCTTGAAGAAAATGCTCGGCGGTCTGGCCTATGTCATTACCGGCATCGCCAAGCTCGGTCGCATCGAACCGATCACCGCGCGCCTGAGCGGCCCGGATTTCCAGTGGGAAGGTGGGTTCATCGCGCTGGGTATCGGCAACGGTCGCCAGGCCGGTGGTGGTCAGCAGCTGTGCCCGCAGGCACTGATCGACGACGGTCTGCTGGACGTCACCGTGGTGCCGGAACTGGACGGTGAAGTCGCCGCTACTCTTGGGCAGATGCTGACCGGCGGCAAGGAGGCGGCGCTTGAACGTGTCGCCACGCGCGCGCAGCTGCCGTGGCTGCAGATCGACGCACCGCAGCCGCTGACCTTGAACCTGGACGGCGAACCGGTGCAGGCACGCAGCTTCCGCATCGAATGCGTGGCGGGCAGGGTGCGGATGCACCTGCCGGAGGAATGTGTGCTGCTTTCCGGCCGCTGATACAGGAATTACGGCAGCGGAATATCTTCTTCCTTCGTGGGGAAGCCGAAGGCTTCACGTTTGTCGCGGATGCCTTTCGGCATCGGGGGACGAGGGATGTCGCGTGTGACGAGCCACTGCTGGCACTTCCTCTGCCATGGTAGAAGATCGGGTGTAGTGATGCCCCAGAAGATGTGCTCGGCGATCAGCATTCTGTCGGGGGCGCCGACGGAGGATTTCAGCAGTACCGTAGGGTCTGCCCCGTGTTCCAGCAGCCAATAGGCATGCTCGAATCCACCCCGGGTGGTGTACCAGCTCAGTACTGTGTCGGCGGTGCCGCGATTGGATTCATTGATGTTCGCTCCATTCTCAATCAGCAGTTTCACGTTTTCCCACTGATTGCCCGCAATGAAGGCTTGAAACAGCAACGTTTCGCCCGCTGAGTTCCGCGTGTTGGGGTCTCCACCGTGCTGAAGCAGCAATTGCAGGTATCGCGGGTCGTCCAGCTTTGCGGCATAGACCATGGCGTTGTTGTAGCCAAGTCTGCGGCCATCCACGACCTTGTATGCGCGTGCATTCGGATCTGCGCCGTTGTCCAGGAGGGCGCGTAGCCCATCAAGATTCTTCGCCCGAAGAGGCCACGCCACCAGGGGGATTCCAGCATCACGAGCGAAGACCTTGTCCGGATCGACTCCTTCGTCCTTTATCAGGTGCGTGATCGTCTCGGCATCCCCTTGCTCGCTGGCAACGGCCAGCTCAAGTGCCCTTCCCTTGAAGTAACCGCTGGCACCATGCGTTGACTGTGGCGTGCAGCCCGAAAGCAGGAGCAGCGCTGCTGCCAGAAGGGCGTAATGCACAAAGAAGCGTCGGAGGTGAACGTCCATGTCTGATCTCCTTACAGCAGCGGAATGTCTTCTTCCTTGCTCGGGAATTTGAAGGCCTCACGCTTCCTGCGGATGTGTTCGGGCATCGGCGGGCGGGGAATGTTGCGTTCGATCAGCCACTGCTGGCATTTCTTCTGCCACGGCAGGTTGTCCGGCGTGGTGATCTCCCAGTAGATGTCCTCGACCATCTTCTGCCGGCCAGGCTGGCTTGACCCTTCCGGCTTTGCAATCGCGGGATCAGCACCATGTTCCAGAAGCCAGTACGCGTAATCGAAGCCGCCTCGCGTGGTGTACCAGCTCAGGACCGTGTCGTCGCCCAAGTCCAGGCTTGATTCATTGATGTTGGCCCCGTTCGTAATCAGGACCTGGATGTTCTTCCACTGATTTCCGCTGAGGAATGCCTGCAGCAGTAGAGTCTCGTTGGCCGAGTTGCGGGTGTTGGGGTCTCCGCCGTGCTTCAGCAGCAGCTCAAGGAAGCGAGGGTCGTCCATCTTTGCCGCGTAGACCATCGCATTGTTGTAACCAAGCCTGCGTCCATCCACCGTCTTGTATGCGCGTGCATTCGGATCTGCGCCGTTGTCCAGGAGAGCGCGTAATCCATCAAGATTCTTCGCCCGAAGAGGCCACGCCACCAGGGGGATTCCAGCGTCACGAGCGAAGACCTTGTCGGGATCGACTCCTTCGTCCTTTATCAGGTGCCGAACGGTGTCCGAATCGCCATGCTCGGTTGCTATCGCAAGCTCAAGGTTTTTTCCGTCGAAGTACTGTTCGGCGCCATGGCTCGACGAAAGGGCGCATCCGCTTACCATCAGAAAGATGGCGCAGACCACTATCGGGAACATCCGTTTCACACTTTCAAAAACATGAATGGGCATGTTGATTCCGCAACGGTGCTCGAGACGTGACATTAGCAAACGGATCTGATAATCGATATGTGTCGCGGGGGCATGTCCCCTCAAGGTGAATGGAGCTTGCCATGACGGATCACGACATTGACGCGCGGGCACGCGCAGTCCAGGAGCAGCGCGAGCTTGTGGAGCAGTTGCGCGCAAGCGGCCACACCGAAGATGCAGAGCGCTTGCAGGAGACATACCACGCACGTGAGATGTCTGGACTCGCCTCCGATGTGTATCAGTCAGCGAAGCATGCTGGCGAGCCGCCGGCGGGCTGGACTCGCGCAAGCACTGATCCTGCCGCGTTGCGTGCGGCGGGCTTCGAACTGTCGGACGCAACCGTGCGCGACTTGTTACAGCCGCCTGAATCGGGATTCCGCGCCGAAATCTACATCCCCGACAAGCGCGTCTTCGGTGAGGATGCGAAACCTGTCGTGGTCTACAAAGGGTCCACGGGTGAGATTCTTGACCCGCTGGCGCCCAATGGAAAACGAGAATCCGGCGGCGAGGATTTCCTCAACAACGGCCAGCAGGGCATCGGCATGCGCAGCGATTACTACGATCGCGCCATGCGTCTTGCCTCGATCGTCAATCAGGAACGCCCGGGCGGCTTCGAAATCGCCGGTCACTCCCTCGGTGGAGGCATGGCTTCCGCCGCGTCCGCAGTCACCGGCGCACGTGCCACCACGTTCAACGCCGCCGGCCTGCATCCGGCAACCCCGGCGCGTTATGCCAAGGACAACGGCCTGCCGACCTTCGACACGCAGCAGTCCGTGCACACCTACCAGACCACCGGTGAGGTGCTGAACGATGTGCAGAACGGCATGCACCGCCTGAGCGAGCATCAGCGTCGTGGCTACGGTGTGCTTGCCAACGAACTGGGCATGGTGCTGAAGGATCCGGCCATGCAGAAGGTCGTCGGCGAAAAGCTGCGCGAGATGCTGCCTCCGGGCGCGCAGACCTCCGCTGCACAGTTCATCGAACAACTGGCGAGCCAGCCGGGCCAGCAGGCGCTGCGTGATATTCCGCTCGCGGCAGGGCGCCTCGAATTGTTGCTTGAGCCCAAGACCCGCGACGCGCACGGGGCACTCGTCGATCGCCCGCATGTGGCGCCGCCCAGCCAGGTGGCGGAGCTGGCGGGCCCGCTGTCCTCCGTGCTGCACGCCACGGCGTACGGCATGCGCGGCGGTCGCCTGGCCGGCGAGCAGGTCGAACGGGCCGGCGCCGTCACTGCCCATGCGCTGGACAAGGTGGGCGATGGTGTCGAGCGCGTACTGAAGACCGAAGGCATGGTCATCGGCCAGGTGGTGAACATGGGGTCCACCAGCCTGCAGGTGAGCACCCGGGCGACCAGTACGGTGATTGCTTCGGGGCGTGAACTGACCGGCAGCATCGAAGCCACCCTGCACCGCGTCGAATCGCAGACCCGCTCCCATGGCCTGTCCGCACTGTCGTGGGTGGCTGACCGGGTGGGCGCGGACAACGTTGCCGGCCGACTTGCCAAGCAGGCCGAAGCTGTCCGTGACCACGGCGAGCAGCATGCGCAGCACGCGACGAAACAGGCCGTCGCCGACGCCGCAGGCACACGCGCAGCGGGTGAACGCGTGGCCGCTGCCATCAGCCACGACGGCCAATGGGTGGCCGGCAAGCTGCAGAAGGGATTCGCCACCGCCGGCGCCCATGTCGATCGTGGCTATGACCTGGTGGCGTCGCAAGTGAAGGGCATCACCGCCAAGGCGCCGATCACCCTGTCCACGCTGGGTGGTGCCGCGGTGGGCATCGGGGCTGCCGCCGCCACCCACCTGCCGACCGGCAACCTGCCGTTGGACGCAATGAAGCTGCACAACCTCGACAGGTCCGAACGTGTCATCCGCGGCATGATGCCGGCCTTCAGCGAGGCCACCGCCCGCCATGGCATGGATCCGACCGTCATCCCCAGCCTGGATTCGGAACTGAGCAAGCAGGAAGCCGCCGCCCGCAAGCTGGTCGAGCAGCACCAGCGCATACAGCATCCGGAAGATGGCCGCCGCGCCGGCGTGGCAGCAGAGCCCGCTGCGCGCGGGCCCGGCATCAACGACCCTGGCCACGCCGATTACCGGTTGTTCAATGGCGCACAGACCGGCGTGCACGCCCTGGATGCCGCCCACAACCGTGTGCCGAACCTGCAGAGCGACCAGCTCGCCGGTGCACTGGCCGTGCAGGCCAAGCGCGAGGGGCTGGAGTCCATTTCCCACGTGGTGCTCAGCGACGATCACAGCCGCGCCTTCGCGGTGGATACGCCCGACCTGAACGCCGCGCACCGCCGCCATGCCCACGTTGATGTGGCGGCGGGCATGGCCCAGCCGCTGAGCGCGAGCACCACCCAGATCGACGCGATCAATGCCAGTCGCGAGCAGGCGCAGGGGGTGTCGCTGGCCCAGCAGCAGGTGCAGGAGACCCAGGAACAGGCGCGGCGGATGGGCTAGGGCGAAGACAAACCGCCCGTCGCCAAAGGGTTTCCCTGCGGCCAAAGCTGCGATACAGTCATTGGGTGTCCAGCCTGACGACCCCGCATACCCTTTCTTCCGCACGCCGTTGGTGGCGATGGTGGCCTGTTGCCGTCGTCCGTCCCCATAACGCTGTGTCCCGGAAGGAAAGTCGTCTTGATCTCGCACGCTCAGTTTCAGCAGCAGGCCGCTGAAGGCCACACCCATATTCCCGTTGTCCGCGAAGTGCTGTCCGACCTGGACACGCCGCTTTCGGTCTATCTGAAGCTCGCCGACGGCCCCAATACCTACCTGTTTGAATCCGTCGAAGGCGGCGAGCGCTTTGGTCGTTACTCGATCATCGGCCTGCCGGCACGCCGCGTGTACGCCTTCCACGGCCACACCCTGACCGTACGCGAGCACGGCGATGTGGTGGAAACCCGTGAGGTGGCCGACCCGTTCGCCGAGGTCGAGGCGCTGCGCAGCGCCCACTCGGTGCCCAAGCTGGAAGGCCTGCCGGGCTTCACCGGTGGCCTGGTCGGCTGGTTCGGCTTCGAATGCATCGGCTACATCGAGCCGCGTCTGGCCTCGCCGGCTGGCCGTGACGAACTGGGTACGCCGGACATCCTGCTGCTGCACTCCGATGAGCTGGCAGTGTTCGACAACCTGAAGGGCCGGCTGTACCTGATCGTGCATGCCGACCCGCGTGTCGAAGGCGCCTTCGAGCAGGCCCAGGCCCGCCTGGATGCACTGACCGCCAAGCTGCGCGCGCCGGGGGCCGGCTATCCGGCGCCGCTGACCAGCGACGTGCTGGACGAGTCCGATTTCGTTTCCGGTTTCACCCGCGAAGGCTTCGTCGACGCGGTCCAGCGCAGCAAGGAGTACATCCGTGCTGGCGACATCTTCCAGGTGGTGCTCAGCCAGCGCCTGAGCGTGCCGTTCAAGGCGCGCCCGGTGGATGTCTACCGCGCGCTGCGTGCACTGAATCCGTCGCCGTACATGTATTTCCTCGATGTCGGCGACCTGCAGGTGGTCGGCTCCTCGCCGGAAATCCTGGTGCGCCTGCAGGACGGTGAAGTGACCGTGCGCCCGATCGCCGGCACCCGCCCGCGCGGCGCCACGCCGGAGCTGGACCAGGCGCTGGAGGTCGAGCTGCTGGCCGATCCGAAGGAACGCGCCGAGCACCTGATGCTGATCGACCTGGGCCGCAATGACGCCGGCCGCGTGTCCAAGGCGGGCACCGTCGAAGTGGGCGAGCAGTTCGTGATCGAACGCTACAGCCACGTCATGCACATCGTCAGCGAAGTGACCGGGCAGCTGCAGCCGGGCCTGAGCTATGCCGACGTGCTGCGCGCCACCTTCCCGGCCGGTACGGTCAGCGGCGCGCCGAAGATCCGCGCGCTGGAAGTGATCCGCGAGCTGGAACCGATCAAACGCAATGTCTACGCCGGCAGCATCGGCTACATCGGCTGGCACGGCGATGCCGATACCGCGATCGCGATCCGCACCGCGGTGATCAAGGATGGCCGCCTGTACGTGCAGGCCGGCGCCGGCATCGTCTACGACTCCGACCCGGACAAGGAATGGGACGAGACGATGAACAAGGGCCGCGCGCTGTTCCGCGCCGTCGCCCAGGCCGCCAAGGGCCTGTGAGTTTCCCTGTGCTGTGGCCTGCGCCGCAGCACCCTTCGCTGTTTCCATTCAAGACAAGGAGTACCGCATGAAGCTGCTGAGCGTTCTGCTGTGGTCGTCGCTGCTGGCCACGATGGCCCCCTCTGCGTGGGCACAGGCCAACACCATTCCCTCGCAGCCGCACCTGCTGGTGAAGGGCGAGGGCGCGCGAACGGTGATGCCGGACCGGTTCACCGTCGAACTGCTGGTCAAGTCCACCGATCTTCAGCCGGATACTGCGCGCTCGCGCGTGCAGGGCAATGTCGATGCGGTGCTGGGTGCGTTCAAGCGCAACCATGCACTGCCGGCAAGCGTGGTGGCAGACAACCTGACCATCCAGCCGGACTACCGCTACAGCGTGCAGGGCAAGCAGGAATACCTGGGGACGCGGGTGAGCCGGCGCCTGAAAGGCAGCTTCGGCACCACCGGTGACCTGCAGGCCTTCCTGCGCGTGGTCGATGCCAGCGATGACCTGCAGATCAGCAGCATGCGGCCTGGCTACTCGAAGGAAGCCGCACTGCGTGGCGAACTCAAGGCCGAAGCGGCAACGCAGACACGCGCCTCCGCCAAGCACCTTGCCACGGCCTATGGCGCTCGCATCACCGGCCTCTACAGCATCTCCGACGTGGCCCCGAACTTCGCCTACGGCGTGCAGGCAGGCAACTGGCCCCGCAGCGGTGACATGGTCACGCCGCCCAGCCCGCCGGCTCCGGCACAGACCAGCATCGAGACAACCGGCTCGCGCGCGCGCGAATCGATCGAAGCCGGCCCCATCACCTACACCGAAAACGTGTACGCCATTTTCCTGATAAGCGACGGAACCTGACCATGTTGTGGATGATCGACAACTACGACAGCTTCACCTACAACCTCGTGCAGTACCTGCAGACGCTGGGTGCCGAGGTGAAGGTGGTGCGCAACGATGCGATGAGCGTGGACGAGATCGCCGCGCAGAAACCCGAGCGCATCGTCATCTCGCCCGGCCCGTGCACACCCAACGAAGCGGGTGTGTCGCTGGAGCTGATCCAGCGCCTGGGGCCGACCACGCCGATCCTCGGCGTGTGCCTGGGCCACCAGGGTATCGGCCAGGTCTACGGCGGTACGGTCATCCGTGCTGGCAACATCATGCACGGCAAGACCTCGCCGATCCGGCACGAAGGCAAGGGCGTATTCGCTGGCCTGCCGGACGGTTACCAGGCCACCCGCTACCACTCGCTGGTGGTGGACAAGACCAGCCTGCCCGACGCGCTGGAAGTGACCGCGTGGACCGAGAACGAGGATGGCTCGATCGAAGAGATCATGGGCCTGCGCCACCGCCAGTTCCCGGTCGAAGGCGTGCAGTTCCACCCCGAATCGATCCTCACCGAGCATGGTCACGCGCTGCTGCGCAATTTCCTGCAGCGCCCGGCTGCCTGATCCAAGGAGTATTCCGATGAGCTTCTCCCCCCAGGAAGCCCTGCAACGCACCATCGAGCATCGCGAGATCTTCTTCGACGAAATGGTCGACCTGATGCGGCAGATCATGCGCGGCGACGTCTCGCCGATGATGACCGCCGCCATCCTCACCGGCCTGCGCGTGAAGAAGGAAACCATCGACGAGATCGCCGCCGCAGCAACGGTGATGCGCGAATTCGCGCTGGCCGTGCCGGTCGCCGATACCACCCACCTGGTCGACATCGTCGGCACCGGTGGCGATGGCTCGCATACCTTCAACATCTCCACCTGCGCGATGTTCGTTGCCGCTGCCGCCGGCGCGCGCGTGGCCAAGCATGGCAACCGCAGCGTGTCGTCCAAATCCGGCAGTGCCGATGCGGTCGAAGCACTGGGCGCGGCGATCGAGCTGCAGCCTGCGCAGGTGGCCGCGGCCATCGAACAGACCGGCATCGGCTTCATGTTCGCGCCGATCCACCACCCGTCGATGAAGGTGGTGGCGCCGGTGCGTCGCGAGATGGGGGTGCGCACCATCTTCAACATCCTTGGTCCGCTGACCAACCCGGCCAATGCGCCGTCGGTGCTGATGGGCGTGTTCCATCCCGATCTGGTGGGCATCCAGGCGCGCGTGCTGCGCGAACTGGGCGCCGAGCGCGCGATGGTGGTGTGGGGCCGCGACAACATGGACGAGATCTCGCTGGGCGCCGGCACCCTGGTGGGTGAGCTGCGCGACGGCAAGGTGCGGGAGTACGAGATCCATCCGGAAGACTTCGGCATCGCCATGTCGGCCAGCCGCAACCTGCGCGTGGATGGCCCTGAGCAGTCCATCGCCATGCTGCGCGCGGTGCTCGACAACGAGCCGGGCCCGGCGCTGGACATCGTCGCCCTGAATGCGGGCGCGGCGTTGTACGTGGCCGGCGTGGCCAGCGATATCGGCGACGGCCTGGCCCGCGCCCGCGCGGTCATCGCCGATGGCAGCGCCCGTGCCCGCCTGCAGCAGTATGTCGATACCACCCGCGCGCTGGTTGCCTGAGCGCGCGGTTCAGCCTGACCCACCCGATGGCCGATAATGGTCGTCCTCACCGCCCCAGCACCGACCCGACGACGATGAGCGATATCCTGCAGACGATCCTGGCCCGCAAGGCCGAAGAAGTAGCCCAGCGCCGCGCCCAGCGACCGCTTGAGGAGCTGCAGGCGGCGCTGGCCGATGCGCCACCGGTGCGCGGCTTCGTGCGCGCGTTGCAGGCCGCCGTCGCCAATGGCGATCCAGCGGTGATTGCCGAAGTGAAGAAGGCCAGCCCGTCCAAGGGCGTCATCCGCCCCGACTTCCGCCCGGCCGACATCGCGGTCAGCTACGAGTTCGGTGGCGCCAGCTGCCTGTCGGTGCTGACCGATGTCGATTTCTTCCAGGGTGCCGATGCCTACCTGCAGCAGGCGCGCGAAGCCTGCACGCTGCCGGTGCTGCGCAAGGACTTCGTGATCGACGCCTACCAGGTGGTCGAGGCGCGCGTGCTCGGCGCCGACTGCATCCTGCTGATCGTCGCCGCGCTGGACGATACGCAGCTGGCCACGCTGTCCGAACTGGCGATGTCGCTGGGCATGGACGTGCTGGTGGAAGTGCACGACATCGACGAGCTGGAGCGTGCACTGCAGGTGCCGGCGCCGATGATCGGCATCAACAACCGCAACCTGCGCACCTTCGAGGTGTCGCTGCAGACCACCCTGGACATGCGCCTGGCCGTGCCGCGCGACCGCCTGCTGGTCACCGAGAGTGGCATTCTCGGCCCGCAGGATGTGGCGCTGATGCGCGATGCCGGCATCCACTCGTTCCTGGTCGGCGAGGCCTTCATGCGCGTGGAAGAGCCGGGCGAGGGTCTGCGTCAGCTATTCTTCGCAGCATGAAAACGTACTATCCAACGCCGCGCGAGGATGCGCCGCTGGTGGTCTTCGACTTCGACCACACCCTGTATGACGGCGATTCGGGTACCCACCTGTTCGCCTCGCTGATCAAGCGCAACCCGCTGCGGATGCTGGCGGCGCTGCTGGTCACCCCGATTGCCGGACCGATGGTGGCGATGCTGCCGACCCGCCGTGCCGGCATTTCGGTCTACGTCTGGATCGGCAGCTTCGGCCTGCACCGCGCGCGCGAGTTCAACAAGGTGATCGATGCCTACGTGCTGCGCAATGAAGCGCAGATGCGCGCCAAGCTGTTGCCACAGGCGCTGGACGTATTCGCCGCGCACCGTGCCAAGGGCGATCGCGTGGTGGTGGCCACCGGCGCACCGCCGGAGCTGGCCCGCGCGATCCTGGCCTTCGTCGCCCACCAGGACGTGCCGGTGATCGGCACCGAAGTGGGGCCGCGGCTGGGCGGGGTAGGGCCGACCCGTCACTGCCACAACGAAGAGAAGATGCGCATGCTGCGCGAGCGCGGCTACGGCGACATCGATATCGCCTACTCCGACAGCACCGCCGACCTGCCGCTGCTGCTTGCGGCGAAAGCGCCGGTGGTGGTCAACCCAAAGCCTGCCAAGGTGGAATTCTTCCGCCGCGTGCTGCCGGCCGGCACCCGCATCCTCAACTGGGGCTGTGTGGACCGGGGCGGCGACAAGGCATAGTCCGGGGTCAGATCCCCGCAGGGGCTCTGACCCCATCGCACGATGACGGATCTGCCGGGCAAGGACCCGGTAGTGCCGGCCGCTGGCCGGCAACCGTGCACGGGTTTCCGCAGGCCATGAAGTTGCCGGCCAGCGGCCGGCACCACCGGATCCCACGCGGGTAGCGCCGGGCCATGCCCGGCGAGCGGTCAGCGGTACAGATACCCGAACAGCGCATGGCCCACCTGGAACAGGCTGATGCCCAGCACCAGCACGCCCACTGCGACCAGTACCCAGCGTTCCTTCACCCGCTTCACCAGCACCGCCGCCACCGGCGCGGCCATCATGCCGCCGATCAGCAGGCCGGCGACGATCTGCAGGTGCTGCACGCCCATCGACAGCAGGAACGTGGCCGAAATGGTCAAGGTGACCACGAACTCGGCCGCGTTGACGGTGCCGATCGTGGTCCTGGCCTGACCGCCGCGGGCGAGCAGGGTGGAGGTGGCCACCGGGCCCCAGCCGCCGCCGCCGCTGGCATCGAGCAGGCCGGCGAAGAAACCCAGCACCGGCACCCGGCGGATCTCGCCCTTGGGCATCCAGCGGCCGGCCGCGCGGGCCAGGATGATGATGGCCAGCACCAGCAGGTACAGGTAGATCAGCGGGCGGATCAGGTCGCCAGGGACCTGTGTCAGCACGTACGCGCCGAGTGCACCGCCCAGTGCGCCGGGCAGGGCGAGGCGGAAGAACAGGCGTTTGTCGACATTGCCGGCTACCAGATGCGACACACCGGAGGCCCCGGTGGTGAACACTTCAGCGGTATGCACGCTGGCGCTGACCTGTGCGGGAGGCAGCCCCATGCTGAGCAGCACTGATGAAGAAACCAGCCCGAATGCCATGCCCAGCGCGCCATCAACCAGCTGTGCGCCGAGGCCGATGAGGATGAACCACCAGAATTCGCTGCTCAGCTCCATGGATCGAGCCTAGCGGATGCGGGTGTGCGCGACATGCGATGGCGTGTCGCACCTACGACAATCCACCGGGCATGACCCGGCGCTACCGTGGTGGAGACCTTGGGGTAGCGCCGGGCCATGCCCGGCGGACATCTGTCGATCAACGGGTGCCGTACAGCACCACGGTCTTGCCGCGGGCGTGCAGCAGGCCATCGGTCTGCAGCTTCTTCAACACCCGGCCGGCCATTTCGCGCGAGCAGCCGACCAGACGGGCCAGTTCCTGGCGTGAGACGCGCAGCTGGCTGCCCTGCGGGTGAGTCATCGACTCCGGCTCCTGCGCCAGATCGTGCAGGGTGCGCACGATACGGTCGGTGACATCCAGGAAGGCCAGACGGCTGGCCTTGCGGCTGGTGTCCAGCAGGCGCTTGGAGATCTGCTGGCCCAGCGCGTACAGCAGGCGCGGGGCATCGGCCGACAGCGGGCCGAGGAACAGTTGATGCAGGCGCTCGTAGCTGATTTCGGCCAGCTCACAGGCAGTCCGGGTGCGCAGGATCACCTCGCGGCGGTCCGACTCCACGAACAGGCCCATCTCGCCGACGAACTCGCCGGCGCCGAAATAGCCCAGTACCAGCTCACGGTCCTCCTCCTCCTCGGCCATGATCGAAACCGAGCCGCTGATGACGTAATACAGAGTGCCAGCCGGGTCACCGGGTCGGAAGACGTCGGTACGGGTGGGATAGCGCCGCCTGTGGCTGTGGGCCAGAAAGCGGTCGATTGTTGCGATGTCCAAGGCCAATGGGCTGCTAGCTAGGCGCACGGTTGACACGATAGGGGCGCTCCCTCTGCGCATGAACGGATTCACGGGGTCGATAGCGGAGCTTAACCAGCGCAATTGTTAAGGGCAAACAGTGTGCCAGAAGCTGAGCGTCTTCACGTTCCCCCTGGAGACACTTATGCCGCATAATTCACCCTTTCCCTTCTTACACAGGAATCGACCGCCGTGGTCAAGCCGTTGCCTCGCCTGAGGTTGCAGGGTTTCAACAACCTCACCAAGGCGCTGAGCTTCAACATCTATGACGTGTGTTACGCGCGCACCGAAGAGGAGCGTCAGCGTTACATTGAATACATCGATGAAGAGTACAACGCCGACAGGCTTACTCAAATCTTGACCGATGTCGCTGAGATCATCGGCGCCAACATCCTCAACGTGGCGCGCCAGGATTACGATCCGCAGGGTGCCTCGGTGACGATCCTGATCTCCGAAGAGCCGGTGATCGACAAGAAGCAGGCCGGCAAGGAGTTGATTTCCGATGCCGTGGTCGCGCACATGGACAAGTCGCACATCACCGTGCACACCTATCCGGAAACGCACCCGCAGGAAGGCATTGCCACCTTCCGCGCCGATATCGACGTGGCTACCTGCGGCGTCATTTCGCCGTTGAAGGCACTGAACTACCTGATCGAGAGCCTGGAATCGGACATCGTGATCATGGACTACCGTGTCCGTGGCTTCACGCGTGATGTGAAGGGCAAGAAGCACTACATCGATCACAAGATCAACTCGATCCAGAACTTCCTGGCCAAGAACATCAAGTCGCGTTACGAGATGTTCGACGTCAACGTCTACCAGGAAAACATCTTCCACACGAAGATGCACCTGAAGGACTTCGACCTGGACCAGTACCTGTTCGAGGAGAAGGCCAAGAACATCTCGTTCAAGGAACGCATGAAGATCGAAGCGCTGCTGCGTCGTGAGATCGAAGAGCTGTTCCACGGCCGCAACCTGGCTGAGTGACCCATGCGCGATGCCGTCAGGCATCGCCACCCAGGCGGGACGCCCCGCCCCGTGGAGCCTGCGCTTGGCGCAATCTTCAGTTCCACGGCGATGTACCGACCTACGGCCCGGTGTGAAAACACCGGGCCGTTTCGTTTTTCTCAAAAAAGGTAAGGAGCCCCCACCCATGCCCTGGATCTATCTGCTGCTGGCCGGTCTGTTCGAGATCGGATTCGCCCTTGGAATGAAGTACTCCGAAGGTTTCAGCAAACCCGTGCCGACCGCCCTGACGGTGGTGTCGGCCCTGATCAGCCTGTACCTGATGAGCCAGGCGATGAAGAACATTCCAGTGGGCACGGCTTATGCGATCTGGACCGGCATCGGCGCCATGGGCGTGACGGTGCTGGGCATCTATCTGTTCAACGACAGCGCCTCGCCGGCACGCCTGGCCTGCGTGGGCCTGATCGTGGCCGGTGTGATCGGCCTGAAGCTGGTGTCGCCCAACTGAAAGGTGGCCCGACCAACGGTCGGGCCCCACCGTGTGGTTTGGTAGGCCCCCACCGTTGGTGGGGGCTCCCCCTCAAATGCGGTAGGCAATGGTCTTCATCACCTTGGAGGCCAGCGCCATCGCGCCGGGAATCGGGAACGGCAGGCGGCGTGCGCCGGCTTGCTCGGCGTGCTCGGCATGCCGGGCCTCGTCTTCCTTCATCACCCGGATGACCGCGCGGCTGCGCAGGTCGCCGGCCGGCAGGTCGACCAGGTGTTCGTCCAGATGGGCTTCCACCTGGCGCTCGGTCTCGACCACGAAACCCAGGTTCCAGCCATCGCCGCGCAGCCCGGCCAGGGTGCCGATGGTGTAGCTGCCGGCGTACCAGAGCGGATTGAACAGGCTCGGGCGGCTGTCCAGCTCGCCCAGGCGGGTGGCGCACCACGCCAGGTGATCGGTCTCTTCCTGGGCCGCTTCCAGCAGATGCTCGCGGGTCGCCGGATCGCGCGCCACCGCGGCCTGGCCGAAGTACAGGCCCTGGGCGCAGACCTCACCGACATGGTTGATCCGCATCAGCCCGGCCGCGTGGCGACGCTGCGCGCTGTCCATGCCCGGCTCGCCGGTGTCCGTGGCCGGATAGGGGCGGCTGGCCGGCGGGTTGCCGAACACCGTGTCCAGGGCGCGCTGCGCCTCGGTCAGCAGATGGTCCAGCGGGGTGGTCTGGCGAAGCACGGTCATGGCGGCACGGCGTGGAGCGGGGGAGGCCCGATTCTCGCCTGGCCCCGGTTCCCTGCCAACCCGGGGCGCAAGCCGGGTTGCACCCGCCAGCCAAGCTGCGTACAATGCCGCCCCTTACGCTCCACCTTTCACAACGCGTGGCAGAGTTCCGGCGAGTCCTTCGCCGCAATGAGCCCGACCTAACCAAGAGTTCTTCATGAGCACTTTCACTGCCAAGAACGAGACCGTCCAGCGCGACTGGTACCTCGTCGACGCCGAGGGCAAGACCCTGGGCCGTCTCTGCACCGAGCTGGCCCGCCGTCTGCGTGGCAAGCACAAGCCGGTCTACACCCCGCACGTTGATACCGGCGACTACCTGGTCGTCATCAATGCAGAAAAGATTGTCGTCACCGGCAAGAAGCTGCAGGACAAGATGTATCACCGTTTCACCGGTTACATCGGCAACCTGAAGACCGAATCCCTCGCCCAGGCGCTTGAGCGCCACCCGGAGCGCGTGATCGAGACCGCCGTCAAGGGCATGCTGCCGAAGGGCACGCTGGGTCGCCAGATGTACCGCAAGCTCAAGGTCTACGCCGGCACTGAGCATCCGCACGCCGCACAGCAGCCGCAGGTTCTGGATATCTAATCATGGCTATCACTCAAAACTACGGCACTGGCCGCCGCAAGTCCTCCACCGCTCGCGTGTTCCTGCGCAAGGGTTCGGGCAACATCACCGTCAATGGCCGTCCGCTGGACGAGTTCTTCGGCCGTGAGACCGCTCGCATGATCGTGCGCCAGCCGCTCGAGCTGACCAAGAACACCGAGAGCTTCGACATCCTGGTCACCGCCGCTGGCGGCGGCACCACCGGCCAGGCCGGTGCGATCCGTCTGGGCATCGCCCGTGCTCTGGTCGAGTACGACGAAACCCTGAAGTCCGAGCTGCGCAAGGCCGGCTTCATGACCCGCGATGCCCGCGAAGTCGAACGTAAGAAGGTCGGTCTGCACAAGGCCCGCCGCGCCACCCAGTTCTCCAAGCGCTGATTTACCGCGCCTGGCTGGGCTCCTTCGGGAGCCCGCTGGTTGGAAAAGCAAAAGCCCGGCTTCGGCCGGGCTTTTGTCGTTCTGGGGGTGTGCATTTCGAGGTTGCCGGCCAGCGGCTGGCACTCCCTGTTCCAGGTGCGCGCGGCGGGCGAAGGTGGGGCGTGGAATGCGTGACCAGATTAAACGCAAAAGGCCAGATCTTTCGATCTGGCCTTTTGCGTTTAATTTGGCTGCCCCTGATGGATTCGAACCACCGATGCCTGAGTCAGAGTCAGGTGCCTTACCGCTTGGCTAAGGGGCAATGTAACGTGTAACTATTTTCTCACTCTTCACGCTGAAAAACAACTTGATTTTCAGTGTGGTGGCTATGGGTGGACTCGAACCACCGACCCCAGCATTATGAGTGCTGTGCTCTAACCGGCTGAGCTACATAGCCTTGGTGAGCCCGCTATTCTGCTGATGTGTACAAGGACTGTCAACACCTTTGTATCGAGCTTGTGGCCCGACAGACGGCATGGGATAGTCCCAACCAGTAGATTTTCTTAGGAGTCCGCATCGTGATCGATCCGGACGGCTATCGACCGAACGTCGGCATCGTGCTGATGCGGCAGGACGGGCAGGTGTTCTGGGCACGACGTGTGCGCCGGGATGGCTGGCAGTTCCCGCAGGGTGGCATGAACACCGACGAGACGCCTGTCGAGGCCATGTATCGTGAACTGCAGGAAGAGACCGGGCTGTTGCCGGAGCACGTTGAAGTGCTCGGGGCGACACCGGGCTGGCTGCGCTACAAGCTGCCGGCGCGTGCCATCCGCCGCAATGAACGCCAGGTCTGCATCGGCCAGAAGCAGGTCTGGTTCCTGCTGCGCCTGACCGGTGACGAGGCCCACGTCAGCCTGGACCATACCGACTCGCCCGAGTTCGATCATTGGCGCTGGGTCGACTTCTGGTACCCGGTGGAGCATGTGGTGGTGTTCAAGCGCGGTGTCTATGCGCGCGCCCTGCGACATCTGGCGCCGTTGGCCCAGGGGGTGGCGGGGCAGGGCATCAGTGCCATGCCCAAGAGCGCTGCCGAGGCCTGGATGCCAGGCCATGCCGCTGGCCATGACCGGCCGCGAAAGCGGCCCCGCAGCCACGGGTACTGGCCGAAGAAGGCGCAGGGCGAGGGGCCGGTCACCTGACGGGCTGAACGGTATCGAGAATGGTTCAGGTCTCTGATTGACAACCATTCTCGTTTCCATTGGAATAGCGACCAGGCCGCTACTGGCCTGTTGCCCTGGTTCCCGCCCGTGTACGTCTGCATCTGCAACGGTGTTACCGACCATCAGATCCGCGAAGCCGCCAGCCATGGCGTCACGTCGGTGGCCGAGCTGACCATGCGTACCGGATGCGGCGCTACCTGCGGTTCCTGCCTGGACATGGCCGGTGATCTGCTGGCCAAGGCACGTGCCACCCACGATCTGCCGTTGCCGGTACTGGGCCTGGCGCAGGTCGCCTGAGTCGTCTCGCAGCGCGTTGACGCTGCGTTCTCCTGATCTTCATTGCGGGCCGCACTGGCCAATGCGCACGATTCGCGTTCCTTCACGTGCGCGCGCAAGGCGTTACAGTGCCCGCGATTTCAGCGTGCAGGAGCATCCCCATGAAGGGCGACACCAAGGTCATCGAATTCCTCAACAAGGTCCTCTACAACGAGCTGACCGCGATCAACCAGTACTTCCTGCACGCCAAGATGCTGAAGAACTGGGGTATCAAGGAGCTGGCCGAACACGAGTACAAGGAATCGATCGAGGAAATGAAGCATGCCGACATGCTCGCCGATCGCATCCTGTTCCTCGAAGGCCTGCCGAACTTCCAGGCGCTGGGCAAGCTGCGCATCGGTGAGAACCCTACCGAGATCCTGCAGTGCGATCTGTCGCTGGAACGCGATGGCGTGGTCACCCTGCGCGAGGCCGTGGCCTACGCCGATTCGGTTGGCGACTACGTCAGCCGCCAGCTGTTCGTGAAGATCCTCGACTCCGAGGAAGAGCACATCGACTGGCTGGAAACCCAGCTGGAGCTGATCGAGCGCATCGGTGAGCCCAAGTACCTGCTGAGCAAGCTCGAAGAGTGATTCAGCGGGCCTGGCCGGCGAGATAGCCGGTCAGCGCCACGCGTGCGCGGGCGAACTCCGCCACCAGCAGCGCCACTGCCACGGCAGGGCGCTGCAGGCTGCCACTGCGGGCTTCGTGTTCGATCCGCCGCGCCACTGCTGACAGCGACAGCGCACCAACGTTGGCGCTGGAGGATTTCAGGCTGTGCGACAGCGCCTGCAGGCGTTCGATGTCGTTGCCCTGCGCGGCCTGCTGCAACTGCTGCACCAGCTGCGGTGCGTCTTCCAGGAATACCGTCACGATCTGCGCAGCGGCATCGCCGATCACCGCATGCAGTTCATCCAGCACGCTGCGATCAAGCACCGGCTGTGGAATCGGGATCGAGCGTGCTCGTTCATCGCGCGGGCCTTCACCGTCGGGCGCGCTCGGCGCTGCGGGCAATTGCACGGGTTCCGGCAGCGCTGCATGTGCGCGATCCGCGGATGCCCGGCCCCAACGTTGCAGCAACGCATGCAGCGCCTCCCGTGCGATCGGCTTGGACAGATAGTCGTCCATGCCTGCCTGCAGGCAGCGTTCGCGATCACCCGCCATGGCATTCGCAGTCATCGCGATGATCGGCAACCGCGTGCGCCCCGCATCGGCTTCTTCCCTGCGCCAGTGCTGTGTTGCGCTGTAGCCGTCGAGCACCGGCATCTGGCAGTCCATCAGCACGACGTCGATTCCACCTTCGCGCAACAGTGCGAGGGCCTGCTCGCCGTCGGCGGCGTTGCGCACCTGGCACTGGAAGACCCGCAGCAGGTGCTCGGCCACCATCCGGTTGACCGTATTGTCCTCGACCAGCAGGACACGCAGATCCAATGACGGCAGCGTAGCGGCCGGCTGTGCATCTTCGGCGTTGGCCAGCAGCGCTGCCGGACGCGCGGTGGCGGTTGGCTGCGCCAGCAGCGCGTGCAGGGCGGCATCGTTGAATGTGCTGTGCAGCTGCTGCTGGCGCGGCCGCAGCGTGACCGGATCGTCCTGCAGCCACAGCACCTGCAGCGTGTCGTCGGCACCGCGCTCGGCCAGGGCCCGCTGCAGGGCCGCCTCGCCGTTGCGGCGTTGGCGCGCGTCGATCAGCAGCCATGCCGGTGTGCTCTGGCCCGGACGTGGCGCTGCACGCAGGCGTTCCATCGCCTCATCGATGCTGGCCAGCAGCTGCACCTGCAGGCCGTGGTGCGCGGCGATGCGTTCGACGCGTAGCTGCAGCTGCGTATCGGCGGTGTACAGCAGCAGCGCTGCCGGCGAGCGTGCCAGCGCCGGCAGATCGCCGGGGACCTTCAGCAGCGGTATTTCGAACCAGAAGGTTGCCCCCTGTCCCGGGGTGGAACGCACGCCGATGTCGCCATGCATCAGGTCGGTGATGCGCTTGCAGATGGCCAGGCCCAGGCCGGTGCCACCGTAGATGCGTGTGGTGGACGCGTCGGCCTGGCTGAAGGACTGGAACAGCCGCGCCTGCTGGGCCTCATCGATGCCGATGCCGGTGTCGACCACTTCGAAACGCAGCTGGTGCTGGGCGGGGCCTTCGCCCAGCCGCTGCACGCGCAGCTGCACCTGGCCGCGTGCGGTGAACTTGATGGCATTGGCCAGCAGGTTGCCCAGTACCTGGCGCAGGCGCACCGGGTCGCCGCGTACCGGCAGGCGCACGGCCGGATCCAGTTGCAGGCTCAGCGTCAGGCCCTTGGCTTCGGCGGCGCGCTGCAGCAGCTGCACCACGCCGTCGAGCAGTTCGCGCAGGTTGAAGCTGGTGATCTCCAGTTCCAGTGCCTGCGCTTCCAGTCGCGAGTAATCGAGGATGTCATCGACGATGCGCAGCAGCTGCTGCGAGCTGGCCGAGGCAGTGGCCAGCATCTGCCGCTGGTCCTCGCCGAGCGGACCACGGGCGATCAGCTCCAGCATCGGCAGGATGCCGTTGAGCGGCGTGCGGATCTCATGGCTCATGGTGGCCAGGAACTCGCCCTTGGCCAGCACCGCCGCTTCGGCCGCCTGCTTGGCCTGCAGCAGCTGATGTTCCAGCTGGCCCTGGCGCTCGGTGGTGCGCCGCAGCTGGTCGCGCTCGCTGATCAGGGTGATGCGGTCGCGCTGCAGTGCCGCCAGCGCGTGACTGCGCGAACGCAATCGCAGGCCCAGTACCAGCAGGGCGATGATGGCCAGGGCCAGCACCGCCAGCAGCGCGACCGTCGATGACACTCAGAGCACCGCGTTGTGGAAGTCGAAGTTCAGGTCGCTGCCGGCCGACTGCACCATGTTGCCCTGGATGTAATCGACACCGCCGACCCACATCGCGGCCGCTGCCTGCGGATCCTCGATCTGCTGGCCGATGATCTGCAGGCCGGCTGCATGCGCCTGCTCGATCGATCGGCGCAGTTCTTCGCGCGTATCCGGGTTGGAGTGGCTGCTGGAAAAGCGTGCGGCCATGCGCACGAACGACAGCGGCAGCTGGGTGAGCAGGGCAAGGGCTTCGCTGCCCGGTTCGAACTGGCTCAGGCAGAAGCGCACGCCGACGCTGGCCATGCGCTGGCAGAACTGCTGCAACGGCACGGTGTGGATCAGCGCATCGGGCAGGCGCACGTCGATCACCAGCGCGCTGCCGGGCAGGCGACGTTGCTGCAGCGATTCCAGCAGCCAGTCAGCGAACGCATCGCGCTGCAGGGTACGCAGCGACTGCGAGACGAACAGGTTCAGCGGCTGGGTGGCGTGGCGATACAGGTCGAGCAGGCCCATCGCATGCTCCAGCACCTGCTGGTCGAGGTCGGCGATGCGGCCGGCAGCTTCGGCCGCCGGAATCACCTGGCCGGCGGTCAGCACGCTGCCATCGGCCCGGCGCAGGCGCAGCAGCAGCTGGTACTGCGCGCTGCTGCCGCCGGCGACGGCGACGATCGGCTGGTAAGCGAGCTCCAGCTGGCCTTCCAGCAACGCCAGATGCTCCTGCTCGGTGGTCACCTGGCGGTGCACGTGGCCCGCCACGCCGGCGCTGAGCAGGCGTGCCTGCAGGGTGGTGCGTTCGACCGCTTCCAGGGCGCTGCTGGCATCGTCGAAACCCGGCGACAGCGGCGCGTAGCCGACCACACCACGCAGGTGCACCGATTCGTCGTCGCGGATCACGAAGGCGCGCGCGGACAGCTGCTCGCGCAGGGTGCCGGCAATCGCTTCCAGGCTCTCCTCATCGGTGTTGCGTGCCAGCAGCAGGAAGCTGTTGTCGTTCAGGCGCGCCAACAGGTGCGGATGGCCAGCTTCGGCAAGGCGTTGCCCGGCCTGCACCATCAGCCGCTCGAAGGCCGCGTAGCCGTAGCGCTCGCGCAGGCCCAGCGCGCTGGAGATTTCCACGAAGAACACGCCACCGCGTTCGTGCTGGGCAAGCGTTGCGTTGAGCTGCTGCAGCACGTGGTGGCGCGTGGGCAGCCCGGTTTCCGGGTTGCTGGTCGCCGGTGCGCCGTTGGCACCCGGCAGGGTCGCGGCCTGCGCGCGTGCGCGGCGGATACGGTTGGCCACCGCAGCGATCAGGTGGCGTGGCCGGATCGGCTTGCTCAGGTAATCGTCGGCACCGCAGTCGAGCACTTCGAACTGGCGCTCCGGGTCCGGGTCGCCGCTGAGGAATACGATCGGCAGCAGCTGCATGCCGGGCTGCTGGCGGATCATCGCGGTCAGCCGCATGCCATCCAGCCCGGGCAGGTGCAGATCCATCAGGATCAGGTCCGGGCGTTGCTCGCGGATGGCCTGCTGCACGCCATCGGCGTCGCCGAGCACGATCGCCTGCATGCCAGCGCCATGCAGCACGCTCTGCGCGAACAGCGCCTGGGCACGGTCGTCTTCGACGATCAGCACGCGGTAGGGCGAGTCGGCGTCGACAGGCGCCACGTCATTGTTGCCCGCCTCTGGCAGTGCGGCGGCGGAGGGCAGCGGCGGCGGAGCAGTCAGTCGGGTACCGTCGCTGGGTGCTGACGAGGCCGGCATCTGCACGGTCGCTGACGGCGGTGCCTCGGCAGGCGTGGCCGCAGCCAAGGGGGCGGCCCAACGTTGCCAATGATCGGCCGGAGGGGTTTCAGCGCGTCCCGGGCGGGGGCCCGCGGCGGATTCGTTTGCGGCCATCGATGCTCCTGGTGTTCGCGGCCATTATGCGACAAGCCCGCCGATCAGCCGGTACCGGGTTGCCGTTGTCCGTCGTCGCTGCCGCCACGTGCCAACCAGCGCACGCTTTTCCACAGGGTGCGCCAGACCAGCCAGACCAGCAATGCACCGGCCAGGCTGCAGGCCAGCACCACCACCAGCGCGATCCATGGATGCGCCAGCGCGAGCGCCAGCCCGCCGATCACCACGGTATCTTCGGCCGCCGAGGCGACCCAGTTGCTGGCCGGCTCCGGCGATGTGTTGAGCAGGGCGCGGGTGCCGGCCTTCAGGCCGTGGCTGGCCAGCGCAACGCCCGCGCCGGCCACCAGTGCACCGGTGCCCAGGTCGCCATCGGGTGACAATGTCGCTGCTGCGAGGAAGGCACCGGCGGGTACGCGCGCCAGGGTCTGCACCAGGTCCCAGGCTGAATCGACGCCGGGAATCTTGTCCGCGAAGAATTCGGCGATGGCCAGCACCGCCGACGTGCCCAGCACCCACCACGATTCGGTGGCCTGCAGTGCCGGTGGCAGGTCGACCCAGCCGAGCAGGCCGGCGATGCCGACGCCGAATACGGTGAGGTAGACGCGGATGCCGGCCAGCCAGGCCAGCAGGATGCCGATCACGAACAGGTGGGCTTCGGTCATGGCGGGCTCCGGCGGCGGAACTGTGCGGGGTGCCACACTATCGACGATGGAGTGGCTGAATGCCACCGCCCGGTGCCGGCCGGCACGGGGGAAACCTGCCGTTCCTGTCATACACTAGCCCGTCGTTTGCCCCAGGGGCCGTACTGGCGTCGCCACTGCGATGCCACGGAGACTACCCATGAACAACCGCCCTCCCATGCGTGTGCAGGTCCGCCTTCCCGGTGCCCCGCAACCACCTGCCGACCGCCGTCGCCTGCTGGTGATCGCGGGCATCTGGCTGCTGAGCCTGGTGCTTGCGGTGCTGGGTGGCTGCTGGCTGGGTGCGCCGCGCGGTGAACAGGGCCAGCGCGTGCAGGTTGCCGAGAAGCGCGCCGATACCCTGCAGACCCAGCTGACCGAGCTGCAGCAGAAGCAGGCCACGCTGGAAGCGTCGGACCGCATCAGCCGCGCCGCCAACAACGAAGTGCAGTCTTCGCTGGCCGAGCGCGATGAAGAGATCGCCGGCCTGCGCGCTGACGTCGCCTTCTACGAACGCCTGGTGGGTTCGACCAGCCAGCGCAAGGGCCTGAACACCCATTCGATTGAATTCAGCCCGGAATCGGCCGGCACCTGGCAGTACAGCGTGGTGCTGACCCAGAACCTCAACCGCGGGGCGATCAGCCAGGGGCAGATGCGTTTCACGGTGGAAGGCGTGAAGAACGGCAAGCTGGCCACCATCAGCTGGGACGAGCTGCACCAGCGCAGCAAGGTGCCGGGACAGGATTACTCGTTCCGGTACTTCCAGCAGCTCACCGGCAGCGTGATGCTGCCGGCTGACTTCACCCCGCAACGGGTGAAGGTGACATTGGGGAGTGGTGCGGGGGGCACCACGCAGGTATTCGACTGGAAACAGGCCGGCGCACCGGCCAGCAAAGGGGAGTAGGCAGATGTTCGGAAGCAGCAAATCCAGCCGTGATGGCCAACTGGTGGTGGATGCCCTGATCGGCAACCAGGTGGTGATCCGTGGCGATGTGGAATTCAGTGGTGGCCTGTACGTGGAAGGTCGCATCCACGGCAAGGTGATTGCCCAGGAGGGCGCCAGCGCGGCGACCCTGACCCTCGCCGAGCATGGCGTCATCGAGGGTGAGATCCGCGCCCAGGTGGTGGTCATCAGTGGCCGCCTGGACGGTGACGTGCATGCCACCGAGAAGGTCGAACTGACCCCGAGTGCCCGGGTCAACGGCAACGTTCATTACCAGGTAGTGGAAATGAATGCGGGCGCCCAGCTGAACGGCCGGCTGATCCATGCCAGCGCCCCGATGCAGGCCCTGCCAGCGCCGGAGAGCCAGGACGCCGGTGACGGCAAGGGCGACACCGCCGCGCGCCGCAAGCTGGCCGAGGCGATGGCTTGAAAGCCACCGCCTGCGCCCCCATGCTGAGCCCATGAACACGCTCGTCTCCCTCCCCGGCGCCACGCCGGCCGCCGCGCCCGACTACCAGTCGCTGGATCGGCCGCTGAACTTCACCGAGGCCGCTGCGGCCAAGGTCAAGGAACTGATCCAGGACGAGGGCAACCCCGACCTGTCGTTGCGCGTGTACATCGAGGGTGGCGGCTGTTCGGGCTTCCAGTACGGGTTCGAGTTCGACGAGAACCGTGCCGGCGATGACCTGGCGGTGCAGACCAGCGGGGTCACCCTGCTGGTCGATCCGCTCAGCCTGCAGTACCTGATGGGCGCCGAGGTGGATTACACCGAGAGCCTGACCGGTGCGCAGTTCGTGATCCGCAATCCGAACGCCAAGACCACCTGCGGCTGCGGCAGCAGTTTCAGCATGTAATTGCAGGGCGTGGGGCATGCGCCCCGCGCGGTGCCTTCGGTAGATCCACGCCATGCGTGGATGGCCTGTCCTGCAACCACAACAGCAGATTGCGCACAGTGCCGACCTTGCCACCCGCATCGATTGGCGGCAGGCTAGCTGGATGCTCACTTCTCCTTCGCCGCTTTCCGGTTTTGCCTTCGTGGGTGAACCGTTGGAGCGCGCCGATGCCATGCGCGAAGATGCCGATGCTCTGGCGCGCCTGTGGCCCGATGCGCGCATTCTTGTCCTGGACCAGGACGGCACCGCCTTCACCGGTGATGACGACCAGCCGTTGGCGCTGACCGGCGCTGATGTCGGTGGCGGGCCCGGTGTCGCGATCTTCCTCGGCCTGCGTGGCGAGCAGGCGTGGTTCTCGGTGGAAGCTGCCAGCGTGACGGTCACCGCGCCACGCCGGCTCGATCTGCGCCAGGCCGCACTGCTGTGGACCGTAGCCGATGCGACCGCCTTCAGCTATGCCCGCGGCATGTCCTACTGGCAGTCGCGCACCCGCTTCTGCGGCGTCTGCGGCACGGCCGTGACGTTCGCCCGTGGCGGCTTCGTCGGCCGCTGCCCGCAGTGCGCGACCGAGCACTATCCGCGCGTTGATCCGGCAGTGATCGTCGCGGTGGAGAACCAGGGACGGCTGCTGCTGGGCCGCCAGTCCAACTGGGCGCCGCGCCGCTATTCGGTGTTGGCCGGCTTTGTCGAGCCGGGCGAGACCTTCGAACAGACCGTAGCGCGCGAAGTGCACGAAGAGAGCAAGGTGCGGGTGACCGCCTGCCAGTACCTGGGCTCGCAGCCCTGGCCGTTCCCCGGTGCATTGATGGTCGGTTTCCGGGCGCAGGCACAGGACGACGTGCCGACCGTGGATGGCGAGCTGGAAGACGCGCGCTGGTTCAGCGCCGAAGAGGTGGGAGCTGCCCTCGCACGTGACGTCGAGGACGATGGTGAAGGCATCCGTCTGTCGCCGCCGATCTCCATTTCGCGGGGCCTGATCGAGCATTGGTACCGCCAGCAACCGGCGTCCGGCGGCGCCAGCATTGCCGCCACCTGAACACGCTGCCGGTTACAGTACGGTTCACCGCTGACGGCGGCGCTGCGACAGGTAAGGTAGCGACGCCGAACGCTTGCTCGTAGGGAGACCTGCCATGTTCACCACCCTGGTCGCCGTGTTGGTGGCACTGGCCCTTGGCCATGTCGCCCCGGCCGCTGCCGCGTCGCTGCGCCGTTTCGACGGCTTCCGGCGCTGGCTGGGCTGGCTGGACGCGCACGGTGGTCGGGCCTGGCAGGGGGCCGCCGGCGTGGCGCTGGCGATCGTACCGCCACTGCTGCTGATGGCACTGGTCGCCTGGCTGCTGCGCGGGGTGCTGTTCGGTCTGCCGGCGCTGCTGCTGGGCGTGGCCGTGCTGGCCTGGTGCTGGGGCCCGCGGGATCTGGACCGCGACATCGAAGCAATCATCGATGCCGACGATGCACCGACCCGGCAGGCGGCGGTACGCAACCTGCAGTCGGCCGGTGGCAGCCTGCGCGAGGATGTTCCTTCACTGGTCGAGGCGACCGTGCTCAACGCACTGCGGCGTTGGTTCGCGGTGCTGTTCTGGTTCCTGCTGCTGGGCCCGGTGGGTGCGCTCGGTTATCGCCTGCTGGCATTGATGGCGGAAAGCCCGATGCGCGCGCGCGTGCCGGTGGAACCGCTGGCGCTGGCGCAGCGGCTGCTGGGCTGGATCGAGTGGCCGGTGGCCCAGTTGATGGCGTTCTCGATGGCCCTGGTCGGCAACTTCGACACGGCCTGGAAGGCATGGCGCCAGGCGCATGGTGAGCGCTTGGCCGGCGACATTGGTTTCCTGGGCGCGGTGGCGCGTGCCAGCGTCAATGCCGAACTGCGCGAAGATGCGCACGATTACACCGAAGCCGGCCTGCTGCCGGTGTGGCAGCGGCTGCCGGACCTGCGTGATGCGATGAGCCTGGTGTGGCGGATGCTGCTGCTGTGGCTGGCGGCGCTTGCCGTGCTGGTAATCGCGGGCTGGGTGACCTAGTTGTTCTTTCTGCAGGGCTTGCAGCCCTGCACCCGCTGAAAGCAACAGCAACAGCAACAGCGGCTCTGGGTTGCTGAGGGTTGGGCGGGGCGGTGTGGGGCTGCAGGACACGCCGTAAACCCATCCATGGGGGCTCGATGGCGCCATCCATGGCGCCAACGGTCCTGCAGCCCCACACCGCCCCACCCCCGACAGGTTCCGGCGGCTGTTGGTAGGTGTCGACCTTGGTCCACACGGTAGATCCACGCCATGCGTGGATGCCGAACGCAGCGACCCGCTTCCGCTTTTGATCTTCTCTTTTTCTTCCGTGGTGGACGCGCACGGAAATTATCCGTGGCCGGGCGGGTGGGTTGCGCAGGGGCGTAAGCGCCATGGATGGCGCGCCCGAGCCCCCATGGATGGGTTTACGGCGCCCCCTGCGCAGCCCACCCGCCCGGCCAACCCCAACGGCTTCTGCCTTCAACGACCACCACGAGGGGCTGCGCCGTTGGCTGGAAACTACACCGGAGCCAGCGCGGTAAAAGGCGCCCACGGCAGGTTGCGCAGCACGGCATAGCCCGGCAGCAGCCACAGCCAGAACGTGGGACTGGCCAGTACCCGCATCAGCGGATCGAGCACGCGCGGGCGCACGCCAGCCATGTTGAGCAGCATCAGGAACAGGAAGGGCAGGCTGATGACCAGCAACGGGTTCATCGCCATCGCGCCGGGCAGGTCGAAGTGGACCAGTGAATACAGGCAGCGCGTGCTGCCGCAGCCGGGGCAGTAGAAGCCGGTCAGTGCATACAGCGGGCAGCCCGGCAGCGGATTGCCGGAGACATACGGATTGACGTGGCGCAGGACCACGGCGGCACCCGCAGCCAGACCGGAAGCGGCCAGCAGCGGGGCCCAGCGGGCCAGGCGGGAACGAGCGGGAAGTGCGGACATGCAGGAGCGGGATCCGGCGCGTGGCCGGACCCCGTCGCGGGCATCAGTAGCTGCCGTTGCCGCCGCTCAGGGCGCCCAGGCCGCCAACGGCCATGATCACGATGAAGTACAGCACCATGACGACGACGGCGGCGATGGCCGACCACATGGCCCACTTCTTGGCCTTGTCGGCCGAATCACGGGCACCGGCGACGTCGCCAGCAGCCAGCTTGCCGTTGACCTGGGCGGCGTAGACGATCGACACGATGCCGGCCGGCAGGCAGCAGAACAGGGTGGACAGGATGGCCCAGACCAGATTGTTGGGGACCTGCGGGGTACTGGTGTTCATGGTTCAAGCTCCTCGATGGGTGGTGGTGGTGAATCAAAGGTCGGATAGAGCGCCCAGCACGGCCAAGCCGCCGAACAGCCCGAACCACAACAGCAACAGGACCGGCAGGGCAACGGCCGAAGCCACCGCCCACCAGCCCGCCTTGCGCGACGCGCTGTAGGCCCCCGGCAGGTCACCGGCCGCGCGGCGACCATCGACCTGGGCGGCATACACGATCGACACCACGCCCAACGGCAGGCAGCAGAACAGCGTCGTCAGGATCGCCCAGACCAGATGGTTGGGGATGTAGACCGGACGGCTGAGCGGTGGCGGTTGATTCAAAGCAAGACTCCATTCCTTGGTGGCCGGCCGTGTGAACGGGCCGAACCTCCCCCCTGTGGGTGCGTAATCTACCGCAACCTGCGACGCATGTATGCGGTTACAGCCAGATCCCGACGCCTTCGGCGCTTGACGGGACAAGAAAAAGCCGGCGCTTGGCGCCGGCTTTCAGAGCACGCTGCGGCGCGATCGGCCCCCTCAGGCGAGGTCGCCGCGCAGGGTGCGGACCTGGGCTTCCAGGGCGGCGGCATCGGTCGAATGGCCATCCACCGCCGGTGCCGCGACCACCTCTACGGTCGCCCGGAACCGGCGCGGCACGCGCATGCGGCCCAGGCGGGTATCGCGGCGGCTCCACATGCTCGACCACATGCCGCGCAGCGCCATCGGCACCACCGGCACCGGGCGGCGTTCGAGGATCTTCTCCACGCCGGATTTGAACGGTGCCATCGTGCCGTCGCGGGTCAATGCGCCTTCCGGGAAGATGCACACCAGTTCTCCCTCGGCGAGTGCGGCATCGACTTCATCGAACGCACGCTGCATCAGCGCAGGATCTTCGCGCGCACCGGCGATCGGAATCGCCTTGGCGGTGCGGAAAATCCAGCGCATCACCGGGATGTTGAAGATCTTGTAGTACATGACGAATCGCACCGGGCGCGGAATCGTCGCCGACAGGATCAGCGCGTCCATGTAGCTGACGTGGTTGCAGACCAGCAGTGCGGCACCTTCATCGGGTACGTTGCCCTCGATGCCATGCGGGCGCAGGCGATACAGCGTGCGCACCATCACCCAGCTGAGGAAACGCATCAGGAATTCGGGGACGATGGTGAAGATGTAGATCGCTACCACCGCGTTGGCGATGGCCAATGCCAGGAACAGCTGCGGGATGGTCCAGCCGAGCAGGCGCTGGGTGAGCAGGCCAAGTACCGCCGCTGCGACGATGAAGCCGGAGTTCTGGATGTTCAGCGCGGCGAACACGCGCGACATCTCCGATTTCGGCGTGCGGCTCTGGATCAATGCGAACAGCGGCACCACGAAGAAACCGGTGAACAGGCCGATGCCGAGCAGGTCGACGATGATGCGGATGCTGCCGGTTTGATGCACGAACTGGGTGACCGACAGGCCCTGCGCGGTGGCTTCACCGGCGCGTGCGAAGTACAGGTCCAGCAGGAACGCGGTCATGCCGAACGCGCCCAGTGGCACCAGGCCGATCTCCACGGTGCGTGCCGACAGCTTTTCGCACAGCAGCGAACCGACGCCGGTGCCGACCGAGAACAGCGCCAGCGCGAAGATGTACAGGGTTGGCTCGCCACCGAGGTTGGTGACCGCATAGGACGGCAGCTGCGCGGTGAGGATGGTGCCGACGAACCAGAACCAGGACACGCCGAGGATGGCGTTGCGTACCGATTTCTGCTTCCTGGCCATGCGCAGCACGGCCAGCGATTCGGGGATCGGGTTCCAGTTGATCTTCAGATCAGGGGCGCCGGCATCGACCTTGGGGATCATGCGCGCGGCCAGGTTGCCGCAGATCGCCAGCGCGATGACCGCCGTGGCAGCCACGATCGGGCCATGGGTGCCGGCCAGAGTGAACACCAGGCCGCCGACGATCATGCCGGTCAGGATCGACATCGACGTGCCCATCTCGACCAGGCCATTGCCACCGGTCAGTTCTTCCGGGCGCAGTACCGAGGGCAGCACCGAGTACTTCACCGGACCGAACAGGGTGGATTGCAGGCCCGTGCAGAACAGGGCCACCAGCAGCACCGGCAGGCTCTCGGTGAGAAAGCCCACCGCGGCCAGCGTCATGATCACGATCTCCATGGTGGTGGTGATCACGATCAGTCGCGATTTCTCCAGCTTTTCCGCGATCTGCCCGGCCAGGGCGGAGAACAGGAAGTAGGGCAGGATGAACAGCGCCGGCGCCAGGTTGGTGTAGAGCGTGCGCTCGCTCTCGGCAACGCCGAGGTAGAACAGCAGGCCGATGATCGCCTGCCGGTACACGTTGTCGTTGAAGGCACCCAACCCCTGCACGATGAAGAACGGCAGGAAACGGCGCTGGCGCAGCAGGGCGAACTGGTTGTGACCGGACATGGAACCTCCTTGGACCGGCGCAGCCTAGCATTCCTGCCCATCTGTCGGGACCGTGGCGGCATGCATCCACGCATGGCGTGGATCTACTCAGACCCCCTGGGTACGGACGGTGGGTGCGGACCGTTGGTCCGCACATCTGAGAACCTCAGACGATATCGTCGACCACGCCGCCGTCGACCCGCAACGCTGCGCCGGAGGTGGCCGACGCCTGCGGCGAGGCAAGGTAGACCACCATGTTGGCCACTTCCTCGACCGTGGCCGCGCGCTGGATCACCGACGCAGGACGATGGGCCATCACGAACTCACGGCCGATCTGTTCCAGCGGCTTGCCGCTACGCGCGCGTTCTTCTTCGAACATCGTTGCGAAGCCGTCGGACAACGTCGGGCCGGGCAGCACCGCATTGACGGTGACGCCGCTGCCGGCCACGCGCTTGGCCAGGCCGCGCGACAGCGACAGCTGCGCGGTCTTGCTGACGCCGTAATGGATCATGTCGGCCGGAATGTTGCGTGCCGATTCGGAGGAGATGAACAGCACGCGGCCCCAGCCGGCGTCGACCATCGCCGGCAGCAGGGCGCGCGACAGGCGCACGCCGGACATCACGTTGGTCTGCCAGTACTGCTCCCAGGTGGCATCGTCGGTCTCGAAGAAGTCCTGCGGGCCGAAGATGCCGGCATTGTTGACCAGGATGTCGACCTTCCCCGGCAGGCCGGCCAGCAGGGTGTCGACACCGCTGGCGTCGGACAGGTCGGCGGCCACGCCCAGCACGTTGGCCTTGGGAAGGGCAGCCAGCAGGCGCTGGCGCGCGCGTTCCACGCTGTCGGCGCTGCGGCCGTTGAGGATGACCTGCGCGCCGGCGGCGGCGAGCCCCTGTGCGATGGCGTGGCCGATGCCAGCGGTGGAGGCGGTGACCAGCGCGGTGCGGTCGTTGAGTTCGATCTTCATGGGGGAGATCCTGCGTGGGCGACACGGCAGTATCGGCGCCGGGGCGTGATCGGAATGCCCCCGTGGACGCAACACGATGTTGCACGGCCGTCAGCCGCACCCGTAGATCCACGCCATGCGTGGATGCCGTCAGCTCAAACCACGCACCGCGCCATTCGCCGCCGCTCTCACCTTCGGCAGCATCCGCAGCACCAGCGCCATCTGCGTGCGGATCAGCTGCAGTTTCGGCGGCATCGTCTCATCGAGCTGTTCCAGTTCCGCCGCCACCGCACGATCGGCATCGTTGTCTTCTTCCGACACCGGCTGCTGCGCAGTCAATGCCGACGCCAGCTGCTGCAGCGCTTTGCGCACCCGCTCGCCAGCGGCCAGCGCCAGTGGATCACCCGCATAGCTGTCGACCTGGTCGCGGTGCGCACCCAGCGCCGACAGGTGCCCGAGCAGGGTGTTGGACAACGCCAGGAAGTGGAAACCCGAATCGAGGTTGCGACGCACGTGGCCCGGTTCGCGCAGCATGTTCGACAAAGCGGTGGACAGTGCGGCATCGGCGTTGTGCATGTCGCGGCGGGCGATGCGGTAGGCCAGATCGTCGCGCATGCCGCTGCGGTACTGACCCAGCACCGATTCCAGATAACGGGCGGCGGTATCCAGCACCCGCGCCAGCACGCGGTGCAACTGTCGGCCCTGCCAGTCCGGCAGGATCAGGAACGCGGCGGCGGCTGCGATCGCGCAGCCGAGGATCGTATCGACCATGCGCGGCACGATCAGTACGAAGCCGTCGCCGATCAGGTTGAAGCAGGTCAGCGCCATCACCGTGATGGCGGCCGAGGCGACCAGATAGCGGTCGGAACGGGTGAAGAAGAACAGCAGTGCTGACAGCAGCGCGATCAGCAGCTGGATCTCCAGCCGGGGGAACAGCTGCAGCAGCGCCCAGGTCAGCACCAGGCCGGCCAGCGTACCGACGATGCGCTGGGCCAGGCGCTGGCGGGTGGCGCCGAAACTGGGCCGGCACACGAACACGATGGTCAGCAGCACCCACGAGCCGTTCTGGGCATTGAACAGGCGGATGGCAACGAAACCGGCGATCAGTGCCAGCGCCATGCGCAGGCCATGGCGGAACAGCACCGAGCCCGGGGTGAGCTGCTGGCGCAGGCGCACGCCCATTTCGCGCAGGGTGTGCGGGTTGCTGTCGCGCAGGCGGGTGTCGACGTTGTCCAGGCTGGCTTCGGAACGTTCGGCATCGAGCAGGCGGCGCTCGATGCTGCGCAGGTTGTGCACCAGCAGGTCCAGCGAGCCGAGCAGACGCTGCCACTGCGGACGTTGCTGGTCGCGCAGGTAGGTCAGCGCATCGGCCAGGTCGCGCCCGGCCTGCTGGTTGCTCTCGCCGTAGACGAACGGGCGGCGCAGCCGGATCGCTTCGCCCAGCCGTGCACAGGCCTGGCCCTGCAGGTCGAGCAGGCGCTGGCAGCGGTACAGCACGTCGCTGTGGAAGAACGCATCGACCAGCGCGCCGTACGGATAGTGGGAGGAGCTGGCGCGCTCATGGAAATCCTGTGCCATGTAGTACAGGCGAAGGTACAGGCCGGAGTTGACGCCGGGCCGGCCGGAGCGGCCAAAGCGCGCCAGGATCGCCGTCTTCGCCTCGTTCAGCGCACCGACTACGCGGCGGTTCTGTTCGGCCAGGTCGAGCTGGCGGCGCTGCAGGTCCGCCTCACGCACGGGTTCGAACAGAGCGGCCTTGAGCTGCAGGTAACGGCCCAGCTCCACGTACAGGCGTGCCACGCGCTCGCGCACCGGCCGGTTGGCGAACAGCGTGGTCCACAGAATCGACAGCAGCCCGTACCAGACCGCACCCGCCAGCAGGTGGCTGACCGCGTCCAGCGCGCTGTGCAGGTCATGGGCACCATGCTGTTCCAGGCCGATCATGGTGTAGATGGCCAGGGTGACGGTGGCCTGGGCGATGGACGCGTAGCGCTCGCCGAGTGCGCCGAGCAGTGTCAGGCCGAACGTGGACAGCGCCAGGGCCGTGATGAAGATCCACGGCCAGGGGAACAGCCAGATCACCGAGGCCGCCGCCAGGCAGAAGCACAGCAGCGACAGCAGCACGGCCTTGGTCCGGCCCCACCAGTTGTCATCGGTCTCGGCAATCGCGCTGGCGATGATGCCCAGGAACACGCCGGGCAGCGCGGTCAGCGCATCCAGGTGCCAGCACACGGCCAGGGCCGCTGTCAGGGCAATGAACACCCGCAGGCCATAGCTGGCCTTCTCGTGGGCCCACAGGCGGCTGAGGCGGGATTCGCGTGCGGACATGCAGGCTCGGCGGAAGGATCGACCTCCATTATTGCGGGCCGCGCGTGAAATGGTAGATCCACGCCATGCGTGGATGATTTTCCGCTCGATACCCGGTAGTGCCGGCCGCCGGCCGGCTCCTCATGAGCCCGGACGAAGGTGCGAGGAGCCGGCCAGCGGCCGGCACTACCGTTTGCCGGTCGCTTACATGTCGAACCGCACGCTCAGCGCGAAGGTGCGCGGCAGGCCGACGCCCGCATTGGACCAGTACCTGCGGTTGGCCAGGTTCTCCACGCTGGCACGCAGGGTCACCGGATGGCCGGAGGCCAGCAGGCGGTAGCCGATGCCGGCATTGACGAGCGTGTAGTCGGGCAGCTTCAGGGTGTTGTCGGCGTCATACCAGACATCGCCGTAGTAGCGCACGGCGGCATAGGTCTCCAGCCCTTCCACCCACGGCAGCTGGTAGGTGGCGTGCAGCACGCCGCTCCAGCGTGCTGCACCGACGGTGCGGTTGCCTTCCTGCGCCGCGCTGCCCGGTGACAGCTTGTCGTAGGTCGGGTCCAGCCAGGTCACGCCACCGCCGACGGTCAGCGCATCGGTCAGGTGCAGGTCGGCGCTGGCTTCGATACCTTCGTACAGGGTGATGCCATCCTGCACCAGGCGCTTGCCTGCATCGGTCAGCTGATCGATGTTGGCGCCGCGCTCCAGGCGGAAGGCAGCGACGTTCGCGTTCCAGCGATCCGCTTCAACCTTGGCGCCGATCTCGTACTGCTTGCTGATGGTGGGGTCGAGCACATCGCCGGCATTGACGTAGCTGTTGCCGACGCGGCCGCCGGCTTCCAGCGACTCGATGTAGCTGGCATACAGGGTGACGGCCTCGCTGGGCTTGAACATCACCGCATAGGTCGGGGTGACCGGATAGGTGTGGTACGCGCCCTTGGTCTCGAAATCGTTGTAGCGCCAACCGGCCAGCACCGACCAGCCATGGCCGAGGTCGACGGTATCGCTGACGAACACGGCCTTCTGCACGGTTTCGCTGCCACGGCTCATCACCCGCGAACCGACTGCATCGTGGCGGATGTCATGGCGCTGGTACAGGTTGGCACGGCCGATCAGGTTGAACTCGTAAGGACGGTCCCAGCCCAGCCCGGTCTGGTGGCTGACACCGGCCACCAGCTGGTGCTGCAGCGGACCGGTGCCGAAGCTGCCCTGCACCAGTGCCTGCGCCAGCTTCCACTCGCTCTTGCCGCCGAGCTCGTAGACGTTGACGTCGTAGTCGCCGTTGAGGTCATCGATGTAGGCAAAGATCTTGTTGACGTCGTTCCATGAGGTGGTGACGCCATAGCTCAGGCTGGCCTTCCAGTCGCTGTTGATCTGCCAGTTCAGTGCGGTGGACAGCAGGCTGGAACGGGTGTCGTAGTAGGTGCCAGGCACACTGTTGTCGACATCGCCGGCGATCGGTCGCGGCAGCGACGTCAGGCCACGGAAGTAGTACTGCGGTGATTCCTCGCGCAGGTCGCGCGACTGGAATACGCCGTCGAAGGTCCAGGTGAGCGCATCGCTCAGGCGCGCGTCCAGCGACAACGCGCCGACCTTGCGATCGACATGGCCGCCGTTGAAGGTTTCGCCCTTCTCCTGGTACGCGTTGAAGCGGTAGCCGAACATCTGCTCGTTGCCGAAGCGGCCACCGACGTCGATGCCGCCGCTGACGATGCCCTGCTCGCGCCAGCCGAGCTGGGCGGAGAAGGTCGGTACGTCGGTCGGCTTCTTGGTGATGTAGTTGACGATGCCGCCCGGTGCGCCGAAGCCGTACAGGAACCCGCCGGGGCCCTTCAGCAGGTCGACCTGTTCCATCACTTCCAGCGGCCATTCGGTGCCCCAGGACGAGACCTGCAGGCCGTTGACCCGGTAGCTGTCGAAATTCAGGTCGATGCCGCGGTTGCGGATCGGAGAGCTCCAGCCGCTGGCATAGGCGCTTACCTGCGTGGTGACCGAGGGGTCGAGCAGGAAGGCTTCGCCCAGCGACACGGCCTGGCGCTGTTCGATCTGCTCACGGCCGACGGCGGTGATCGCAAACGGGGTATCACGCAGGGCGCGGTCGCCCAGGGCGCCGGCCTCGGTGTGGGTACGTTCGGCGATGACCTTGACCGCGTCCAGATCGGTGGCACTACGGGCGTCGGCGGGGGCTTCGGCGTGTGCAGTGCAGGCGGCGGACAGCGCTACGGCCAGCACGGCCAGGCGGGGGGAGCGGATGGGCAACATCGATGGAGATCCTCGGCGGGCGGCCAGGGGCCATCCGCCCATGCAGGGGGGAAAGGTCGGTGGCTGGGATCACACAGGCGTGCCGGCAACGGCAGCGGGGCGCCGCAAGGGGGCGCAGGACCATGGCTGGATGAGAATTGTTCTCTTTTCGTTACAGCGCGTCAAATGCCATCGGGGTGCGGACCAACGGTCCGCACCCACCAGAGGCAGGTGTTGCAGTAGATCCACGCCATGCGTGGATGGGTCTTGCTACGCCCGCTGCGCACGCCTCAGCAGCTTTGCCTCACGCCTGCGCGCACGCCGCGCCTTCCAGCGCTCGGCCAGGCACGAGAAGATCACGTACAACGCCGGTGTGCTGAGCAGGGTCAGGCTCTGCGAGAACAGCAGGCCACCGATCATCGCAATGCCCAGCGGGCGACGCAGTTCCGAACCTTCACCCAGGCCGATCGCCAGCGGCACCGCCGCCAGGATCGCCACCATCGTGGTCATCATGATCGGGCGGAAACGCACGATGCTGGCTTCGCGTGCCGCCTCGCGCGGAGTCAGCCCATGTTCGCGCTGCGCCACCAAGGCGAAGTCGATCATCATGATCGCGTTCTTCTTGACGATGCCGATCAGCAGCACCAGCGCGATCATCGAGATCACCGACAGTTCGGTGTTGGTGCCGAACAACGCCAGCAACGCACCCACGCCGGCTGCCGGTAGCGTGGACAGGATCGTCACCGGGTGGATCAGGCTTTCGTACAGGATGCCCAGCACCAGGTAGACGGTGAGGATCGCCGCCAGCACCAGGATCAGCATGTCGCTGGGGTCGGAGTTGAAGCCGAAGCCCGCGTCGTCGGCCAGGCGGATGTCGCCGGGCATGCGCATGCCGGCCACGGTGCTGTCGATGATGGCCTTGGCCTCGCCCATGCTGACGCCGGGGGCGAGGTTGTAACTCAGATCCATCGTCGTGTACTGGTTTTCATGGGTGATCTGCGAGGGCGCCAGGCCCGGCGCCTGTCTGGCCACCGCGGTGATCGGCACCATCTCGCCGTTGCGTGCGCGCACATGCACTTCGTCCAGCGCCGCGGGCGTGGCGGTCTGCGATGGCAGCGCATTGACCACCACGCTGTACTGGTTGATGTCCGAGTAGATGGTGGAGATCTGGCGCTGGCCGAACGCGCCGTACAGCGCACCGTCGATGGCGCCGACCGTGATGCCCAGGCGCGCGGCCTTGGCACGGTCGATCTCGATGTTCTGGCGCAGACCGGCATTGTCGACGTCGGTGCCGACATCGCGCAGCTTCGGATTCTTCTTCAACGCCGCCTGCAGCTTGGGCAGCCATTCCTGCAGCGCGGCCAGGTCGTTGCCCTGCAGCGAGACGCGGTACTGCGCGCCCTGGCTGTTGCCACCACCATCATTGCTGGGCAGGTCCTGGATCGCGCGCAGGCGCAGCTGCAGGTCCGGGTAACGGTCGGCCTTCGCACTCAGTCGTGCCAGTGCATGTGCGGTGGTTTCGCGGCGGCCTTCCTTGCGCGACTTCAGTTCGACGTTGAACTGCGCGCTGGAGCCCTGGCGGCCACTGCCCAGGCGTACGCCCACGGTCTTCACCGCCGGGTCGGCCATCAGCATGTCGGTGATGCGCCGCTGGCGGCTGACCATGTCCTCGAAGGACACCGTCGCACTGGAGTTGGCGCGGCCCCAGATCAGGCCGGTGTCCTGCGGCGGGAACGCGCCCTTCTTCACCGCACCGAACAGGAAGATGGTGACGCCGATCAGGATCAACGGCGTCAGCGACAGCAGCAGCGCATGACGCAGTGAGAAATCAAGGAACACGGTGTAGACGCGCAGCATCCGCTCGTGGCCGGCATCGAGCCAGCGGCCGAAGCGGGACGGCGCCGCCTTGTGGTCGTGTGCGCTGAGGAAGCGGCTGCACAGCGCCGGGGTCAGCGTCAGCGAAACGATCATCGACACCACGATCGCCGCCACCAGGGTCACGGTGAACTCGCGGAAGAACGCGCCCATCATGCCGCTGGCGAACAGCAGCGGGATGAACACCGCCACCAGCGAGGCGGTGATCGAGACGATGGTGAAGCCGATTTCGCGCGCACCGGCGAAGGCCGCCTGCATCCGCGGCATGCCCTCGTCGAGGTGGCGCATGATGTTCTCGATCACCACGATCGCATCGTCGACCACGAAGCCGATCGCGATCACCAGCGCCAGCAGGCTCAGGTTGTTCAGGGTGAAACCCATCACGTACATCACCAGCGCGGCACCGGCCAGTGACAGCGGCACGGTGACCGCAGCGATCAACGTCGGCGCCAACCGGCGCAGGAACAGCGCCATCGTCAGCACCACCATCGCCAGGCTGATCAGCAGGGTGATCTGCACTTCATGCAGCGACGAACGGATGGTCGGGGTGCGGTCGAAGTAGGGCGTCATCGTGGTGCCCGGCTGCAGGTAATCGCGCAACGCGGGAATCTGCGCTTTCACCCGGTCCACGGTCTCGACGATGTTGGCGCCGGCACGGGTGAACACATACATCACCACGGCCGGTTTGTGGTCGAACCACGCGGCCTGGTACGCATCCTGCTGGCCGTCGTAGACGTTGGCGATGTCCTTAAGGCGGATCACCCGGCCATCGCCCTGGGTCTTGACCACCAGATCGGCGAAGTCGGCGGCGCGCGCGACCGAATCGTTGGCGATGATCGCCGTGGTGGTGTTGCCATCGCTGAGGAAGCCGGTGGGCGAGGTCACGTTGGCCGCACGCACGGCATTGCGCAGGTCGTCGGCGGTCAGTCCCAGCGCGTTCATCAGGCGCAGGTTGACGTCCACGCGCACCGCCGGCGTCGAGGCACCGGCGATATCCACCGAGGCGACACCGCCGATCTGGCGGATGCGCTGGGCCAGCAGCGAGTCGGCCACGTTGTACAGCTCATCGGCGGACTGCGTCTGTGACGTCAGCGCGATGGCGATCACCGGATCGTCGTTCGGGTTCGCCTTCTGGTACATCGGCGAGCCCATGCCCGAGGGCAGGTCGGCCTGCGCCGAATTGATCGCCGTCTGTACGTCCAGCGCGGCTGAATCGATGTCGCGGTCGCTCTGGAAGATCATGAACACCAGCGAGCTGCCTTCCGAACTCGACGAGCGCATGCGGTCGATGCCCGGCAGCTGGCCGAGGTGGCGCTCCAGCGGCGCGGTCACCGTGGAGGCCATGGTTGCCGCGTCCGCGCCGGACTGGCTGGCGTGCACGAAGATCACCGGGATCTCGATGTTCGGCAGCGCCGACACGCCGAGCCGCAGGTAACAGATCACGCCGACCATGAACAAGCCGATGGCCAGCAGGGCAGTGCCGATCGGACGGCGGATGAAGGGGCCGGACAGATTCATCGTGCGGCCCGCCGAAGGTGCGGGGCCAGGGTCATGCCTGCGGCTCCTGCACCGTGCCATCGCGCAGCGCGCGCTGTTCACGGCGACGTGCAAGCCATTCCGAGAAGCGCTCCATGTACAGGTAGATCACCGGCGTGGTGTACAGCGTCACCAGCTGCGACAACAGCAGGCCGCCGACGATGGCGATGCCCAGCGGGCGACGCAGTTCCGAGCCGATGCCGGTGCCCAGCGCCAGCGGCAACGCGCCGAGCATGGCCGCTGCGGTGGTCATCATGATCGGGCGGAAGCGCAGCAGGCAGGCGCGGCGGATGGCCTCGCGCGCGTTGGCGCCAGTGCGCCGCGCCTCGATGGCGAAGTCGACCATCATGATGCCGTTCTTCTTGACGATGCCGATCAGCAGCACGATGCCGACGATGCCGTCCACCGACAGGCTCAGGCCACAGACCATCAGTGCCAGCAGCGCACCGACGCCGGCCGGCGGCAGGGTCGAGATGATCGTGATCGGGTGGATGTAGCTCTCGTAGAGCACGCCCAGCACGATGTAGATCACCACCAGCGACGCCAGCAGCAGCCACACCACGTCGGTCTGGCTGCCGGTGAATTCGGCGGCCTTGCCGATGAACTGCGCATGCACGTGCGCCGGCATGTCCAGGCTGGCCTTGGTCTCTTCGATGGCCTTGACCGCATCGGACAGCGAATAACCCGGGGCGACGTTGAACGACACCGTCACCGCAGGCAGCTGCTGCTGGTGGCTGACCAGCAGCGGCGCGCTGGACACCTTGGCCTCGGCCAGCGCCGACAGCGGGATGATGCTGCCCGCACCGACGGTGATGCCGGTGTTCTGCGCACCGATACCGGTGGCGGTGGACGAGTTGGACGAAGTGACCTGGCCGAAGCTGGTGGCGTTGGTGCCGGTCAGTGCGCCGGCGCCATTGGAGGCAACGGCGAGCTGTTCCATCAGCGCGGTGCTGGTGCGGAACTGCGGTGCCACTTCCAGTACCACGCGGTACTGGTTGAGCTCGGTGAAGATGGTCGAGATCTGGCGCTGGCCGAACGCATCGTAGAGCGTGTCGTCGATGGTCTGCATCGGCACGCCCAGCACGCTGGCCTTGTCGCGGTCGATGTTCAGTTCCAGTGCGCGGCCCTGGTTGGACAGGTTGTTGTCGACGTCGGCCAGTTCCGGGCGCTGGCGCAGTGCCTGGGTCAGGCGGTTGGCCTGCAGTGCAACTTCGGCGCTGTCCACGTCCGACAGCGAGTACTGGTATTCGGTGGCGGCCACGCGGGTATCCAGGGTCACGTCCTGTACCGGCTTCAGGTACAGCGCCACGCCGGGAATGCCGGCGACGGACTTCTGCAGGCGCGGCAGGATGTCATCCAGTCCATCGCGCTCGCCGCGCTCTTTCAGCACGATCGACAGCTGGCCCTGGTTGAGCGTGGGATTCATGCTGCCGGCGCCGATGAAGGCTGACACGCCGGTCACGTCCGCGTCCTTGCGCAGCGCCTCGGCAACCTGCTTGGTGCGCTGCTCCATCTGCGGGAACGCGATGTTCTGGTCGGCCTGGACCACGGCGGTGATCAGGCCGGTGTCCTGTTCGGGCAGCAGGCCCTTGGGGATCAGCACGTACAGCAGCACGGTCAGTACCAGCGCGGCAGCGGCCACGGCCAGGGTGAGGGGCTGGTGTTCCAGCACCCAGTCCAGGCTGCGCTCGTACAGGCCGACGGTGCGCGTCCACAGGTTCTGCTTGCCGGCTGCGGCGGCACGCTCGTGCGCGTCCTCGCCCTCGGGCAGCGCATCGGGCTTGAGCAGGTAGGCACACATCATCGGGGTGAGCGTCAGCGAGATCAGCATCGACAGCACCACCGCGATGCTCAGCACCCAGGCGAACTCGTGGAACAGGCGGCCGGTGACGCCGGGCATCAGCAGCAGCGGCAGGAACACCGCTACCAGCGAAACCGTCAGCGACAGCACGGTGAAGCCGATCTGGCGCGCACCGATCTCGGCCGCTTCCTTGCCACTCTTGCCTTGTTCGATGTAGCGCACGATGTTCTCGATCATCACGATCGCATCGTCGACCACGAAGCCGGTGGCCACCACCAGCGCCATCAGCGAGAGGTTGTCCAGCGACATGCCGGTGAAGGCCATCACCGCGAAGGTGCCGGCCAGCGACAACGGCACCGCCACCGAGGGAATGATCGTGGCCCAGAACCGGCGCAGGAACACGAAGATCACCGCCACCACCAGACCGATGGTCAGGATCAGGGTGAACTGCACCTCATGCACCGACGCGCGGATGGTTTCGGTGCGGTCGGAGAACACTTCCAGGTGCACGTCGGCCGGCAGCACGCCCTGCAGCTGCGGCAGCAGCGCGCGGATGCGCTCGACGGTCTGCACGATGTTGGCGCCGGGCTGGCGGCGCACTTCCAGCAGCACCGCCGGCTTGCCATCGGCCCACGCGGCCAGCTGGTCATTCTCCACGCCATCGATCACTTCGGCCACGTCGGACAGTCGCACCGGGCGGCCGTTCTTGTAGCTGATGATGGTGTCGCGGTACTCGGCGGCGCTGGCCAGCTGGTCGTTGGTGCCGATGCTGTAGGACTGGGTCTTGCCGTTCAACGAGCCCTTCGGCGCATTGACGTTGGCCTGGGTGAGCGCGCTGCGCAGCTCTTCCAGGGTCAGGCCCATGTTGGACAGCTGCGCCGGGTTGACCTGGATGCGCACGGCCGGACGCACGTTGCCGGCGATCGACACCAGGCCCACGCCCTGCACCTGCGACAGGCGCTGGGCGAGGATCGAGTCAGCGTAGTTGTTGACGTCGCGCAGCGGCCGCGTATCGGAGGTCAGCTTGAGGGTGACGATGGCCGCGTCGGCCGGGTTCACCCGGTTGTAGACCGGCTGGTACGGCAGCGACGAGGGCAGGGTGGCCTGGCGGATCGCCGCCTGCACGTCCTGTGCGGCGATGTCGATGTCGCGGTCCATCGAGAACTGCAGGATGATCGTGGACAACCCCGCCGAGGAATCGGAGGTCATCAGTTCCAGCCCGGAGATCTGCCCGAACTGGCGCTCCAGCGGCGTGGTCACCAGCGAGGCCATGGTGGTGGCGTTGGCACCGGGGTACTGGGTGGTCACCACCAGGCTGGGCGCATCGATTTCCGGCAGCGCCGACACCGGCAGCTTGCGGTAACCGAGGATGCCCAGGAGCAACAAGCCCGCCATCAACAGCGAGGTGGCAATCGGGCGGCGGATGAAGATCGTCGAAAAGCCCACGGACTGATCCTTGCTGGCACATCAATGGCAGCGCCGGCGGGATCGCCGGCGCGGGGAAGAGCAGGGGCCTGCGCTCAGCGCGGGCCACCACCGCGGCGGCCGCCGCCACTCTTCTGTTCGGCGGCCTTCAGTTCGGCCTCGGTCGGTGCGGCCGGCGTTTCGCCCGGCTTCAGCGCGGTCACCTTGCTGCCCGGCTTCAGGCGGAACTGGCCTTCGCTGACCACGCGCTCGCCGCCTTTCAGGCCTTCGGCGACCTGCACCTGGCTGTCGCCCACTTCCACGCCACTGCGCACGGTCTGCATCTTCACCGTGTTGTCGCCCTGCACGACATAGACGTACTCGCCGTCCGGGCCACGCAGTACCGCCTGGGTCGGGATCACCACGCCGCCGCCGATGGTGCGCAACTGCATGCGCACATTGACGAACTGGCCCGGCCACAGGCCGTTGTCGGTGTTGTCGAACACCGCGCGCGCCTTGAAAGTACCGCTGTCGGCGCTGATCAGGTTGTCGACCACATCCAGCTTGCCGTCGCCGCTGAGCACGTGCGAATCGGCGCGGTCCAGCGCGGCGACCGGCACGCTGCCGGCAGCCTGCGCCTGGCGCACGTCGCCGAGCTGGCGCTCGGGCAGGTTGAACAGCACGTGGATCGGATGGATCTGGGTCAGGGTGACCAGTGCGGTGCCGGCGTTGACCACATTGCCGGCGTCGACCGCGCGGATGCCGGCGATACCGGTGATCGGTGCGGTGACCCGGGTGTACTGCAGTTGCACCTGCGCCGAGCGCATGCTCGCTTCATTGGCGGCCACCGCGCTTTCGTACTGTGCCACCTGGTTTCGTTGTGTATCCAGATCGGTCTTGGCCACGAACTGGCGGTACTCCGGCGCGTTCGAGCGCTGGTAGTTCGAGCGCGCGGTGGCCAGCAGGGCCTCGTTCTGGCGCTTGGAAGCGACGGCCTGGTCATAGCTGGCCTGGGCGGTGCGCGGGTCGATCACCGCCAGCACGTCGCCCTTCTTCACTTCCTGGCCTTCGCGGAAATTGAGGCTCATCAGCTGGCCGCCCACCTGCGGGCTGACGGTCACGGTGTTCATCGCGGTTACCGTGCCCAGCGCGCTGGCATACACCGGCACGTCCTGGCGTACGGCATCGACCACGGTTACCGGCACCGGGCCGGCATCGGGATCTTCACCACCCTCACGGGCGCCTGCTTCCTGCCCCGCGGCCTTGTCCTTGCCGCCACCGAGTACGCGCAGGCCGACCACGGCCAGCACCAGTACCGCCACGACCAGCAGCACGATCTTCCAAACACGTGACATTCAAGACTCCAAGAGGGCTGGACGGGGTGGCACCCCGGGTGGCAATGCGCAAAGCATACCTGTGGCCCACCGGGTTTCCTGCATGACGGATGGGACGGGCGCTCAGACCGGTGGGCGACGGTGGAGGTTCCCGTAGCGGCGAGGTTGCCCTACATTCAGGTGCAGACCCCTTCCGTGGAGATCGAGATGCGCCGTTCGTTGCTGCTGTCCGCCCTGCTGCTGGCCCTGCCGGCCCTTGCCCATGCCGAGGACGCCCAGCGCCCGGAAGTGACCGCCGCCGCGCAGCGCCTGCAGGCCAAAGTGGTTGAATGGCGACGCGATTTCCATCAGCACCCGGAACTGTCCAACCGCGAGGAGCGCACCTCCGCCGAGGTCGCCAAGCGCCTGCGTGCGATGGGCCTGAAGCCGAAGACCGGCATCGCCCACCACGGCGTGGTGGCGATCATTGAAGGCGGCAAGCCCGGCCCGAAGATCGCCCTGCGTGCGGACATGGACGCACTGCCGGTGACTGAGCAGACCGGTCTGCCGTTCGCCTCCAAGGCCACCGCGCAGTACCGAGGGCAGACCGTAGGCGTGATGCACGCCTGTGGCCATGACGCGCACACCGCCACCCTGCTGGGCGTGGCCGAAGCGCTGGTGGCGATGAAGAAGGACCTGCCGGGCCAGGTGATGCTGATCTTCCAGCCGTCCGAGGAAGGTGCGCCGCCGCCGGAAGAGGGCGGTGCAGCGCTGATGCTGAAGGAAGGCCTGTTTGCCGACTTCAAGCCGGAAGCCGTATTCGGCCTGCATGTGTTCTCCAGCGTGCAGGCAGGGCAGATCGCGGTGCGCGGTGGCCCGCTGATGGCCGCGTCCGATCGTTTCGGCATCAAGGTGATCGGCCGCCAGACGCATGGCTCGGCACCGTGGAACGGCGTCGACCCGATTGTGGCCACTGCCGATCTGATCGGCACCGCACAGACCATCGTCAGCCGCCGCGCCAACCTCTCCAAGCAGCCGGCGGTGCTGACCTTCGGCGCGATCAACGGCGGCATCCGCTACAACATCATTCCCGATGAAGTGGAGATGGTCGGCACCATCCGCACCTTCGACGAAGGCATGCGCCAGCAGATCTTCGCCGACCTGCGCAACGTGGCCGATCACACGGCTGCCGCGCACGGGGCCAAGGCGGTGACCGACATCTACGAATCGGAAGGCAACCCGGCCACGGTGAACGACCCGGCGTTGACCGCGAAGATGCTGCCAAGCCTGCAGGCGGTGGTGGGCAAGGACAACGTGTACGAGCCGCCGCTGCAGATGGGCGCGGAGGATTTCTCGCTGTACGCCAAGGAAGTGCCGGGCATGTTCTTCTTCGTCGGCTCCACCAGCGTGGGCATCGACCCGGCGACGGCGCCGGCCAATCATTCGCCGAAGTTCCTGCTGGATGAGAAAGCGCTGGATGTCGGATTCCGTGCGTTGCTGCAGGTGAGTCTGGATTACCTGCACGGCGGCGGCACCCCGGCTGGTTAAGGGTTACCGGCAGGGCTTGCAGCCCTGCACCCGCCGAGGCAACGGCAACAGCCGGAGCAACGGCAAAAGCTGGCTATCCGTGGGATGGCGGGGTGGGTCCGGTGGCAGGGGACGGCGCAAGTACGTCCCTGTAGCCTCGGTCGCGCCATCCATGGCGCTCACGCCCC